>CANIWQ010000020.1 GCA_947471365.1 Gemmatimonadota bacterium
GTAGCCGGCGACGTACTTGATCGGCGTCGTGGGCTAGTTCGAGGAGTGGGGCGTTCGTGTAGTAGTCGAGCAAATCCTTCATGGCGGGCTCAGAGTTGGGTCAATAGCAAAACACGCGTCCGGTATTGCGTGATCCGTTTTCGGTAATCCGACATCGAACAACGATCCCCGACCAATAGCAGCTACTCCACCTACGCCACCGCGAGAAACGCGAGTCGCCCGGGCGGAACCTTTCCTGCCACCGTGAGCCGCCGGTAGAACTCGGTGAGGCCGCCCAAATGCGGGTAGCTGAAACCGTAGTCGAGGCCGGCGAAATAGTCGAGACAGGCGACATAAGGCACTGACGTGCGCTCAGAGGCCTGACGCGCCAGAATGTCGAGATGTGTCAGCCCCCAGTCCCGACTCTGCATCAAGGCGGCATGGACCGCGAGTGCCTTGGCGGTGTCCGCGGTGCGTTGCGCCACCCACACGGCAAACACAAAAGGGAGCCCAGTCCATCGCTTCCACTCTTCACCCAGATCATACGCGTGGGCGTAGGGCGAAGGCATCGCCCCCGACCGCAGCATGAGCGCGGCGTCGCCGATCACCAGACGTGCGGCGATACCATCACGGCCATCCTCAGCACCGGCCATCGCCCCGCGGAGTTCCGCGGCCTCGGCGTCGCCCGGCACGAACTCCGGCGTGGTGCCCCACACGTGCTCAAACAACAGTTCCAGTAAATGCACACTCGTCATGGAGCTTCGGCTGACGAGCACCCGTTTGCCGCCCAGTGCCTCGGCGGGCTCGTGCGAAAACAGCATGACGCTCTGCACTGCCCCGTCGCAGGAAATCGCGAGATCCGGCAACAAGAGATAGCGTTCCCAGTCGCGCGCGTACTCAACGGCCGACACCACGCTCACGTCGAGCTCGCCGCGTGCCATCATCTGATTGAGCGCGCTCGGGACGCCATCCACCAGCGTGCCGTTGAGTGGCACCAGTCCGCGATCAACGCCCCCGTACACCGGGTAGCAGTTGATATACGGAATGCGACCGACGCGCATGGCTAGGCCGGCACCGGAACGGGCGCGGCCGCATCGAACGTACGCAGGATGTTGTAAAACGAATCGCGCTCCGCCGGGATCTTGCCGGCACCGCGAATGAGCCCGAGGATGGCATCGAGCGTCATCGCCTGCGGTGTGTGGGCACCCACGGCATGGTAGATCTTTTCACGGACCACCGTCCCTTCGAGATCATTCACGCCAAAGTGCAACGCCACTTGCGACACGGCTTGCGAGACCATGATCCAGTGGCTCTTGACGTGTGCGAAGTTGTCGAGAAAAAGTCGCCCGACCGCGAGCATCTTGAGATCGTCCACGCCGCCGGTGGCTTGTCCCTGCCGCAACAACTCGCGGCCGAGTTCGTTGTCGTCCGGATGATAGGCGAGCGGGATATACGCTAAGAAGCCGCCGGTTTCATCCTGAAGATCGCGGAGCATTTGCAGATGTTCCATCCGGTCATCGAGCGTCTCGACGTGGCCGTACAGCATCGTGCAGTTGGAGCGAATCCCCAGCGCATGGGCGGCGCGATGCACCCCGATGTAGTCCGCGCCGGCGAGCTTCTTGCCAGCAATCCGGTCGCGCACCGCCGCGCTGAATGTTTCGGCGCCACCGCCGGGCATGGTGTCGAGTCCGGCCTCGCGCAGCGCGATGAGCACGTCGGTCCACGACATTTTCTCGATGCGCGCAATGTGTGCGATCTCGACCGCCGTGAGGGCCTTGATGTGGACGTGCGGGAAATTCGATTTGAGCGCGCGGAACATCTCTTGGTAGTACGCCAGCCCCGCCTGCATATCGAGGCCGCCCACGATATGAAACTCGCGGGTCAGACCGTCGGCGGCGTTGGAGGCCTCCCCGAGCACTTGCGCCAGCGTGTAGCGATACGCCCCCGCTTCCTTGGGCAAGCGCGCGTATCCGCAAAACGTGCAGGTCGTGCGCAGGACGCAGATGTTCGTGGGATTGATGTGCTGGTTGGACGCGAAGGTCACCACGTCGCCATGCTTGGCACGATTCACGGCGTCGGCGAGCGCGCCAAGGCCAAGGAGATCATGCGAGCGATACATCGCGTGGCCATCGGCCTGATCGAGGCGCGTTCCCGCCACAAGCTTGCTGCCAATGCGACGCAGCGCCGGGTCACTGACGGTGGGGAGGGCCAGTTCCGCCAGCGCTGCGATGGTTCCTGCCGATGCCACGGCTACGCTCGGTATCGCCGGATGGCCAAGCTCACGTTGTGACCGCCGAAGCCCGACGAGTTGCTCAGTGCGGCGCTAATGTCGCGCTTGACTGGCACATTCGGCGTGCAATCCAAATCGCACTCCGGGTCGATCGAACTCAGGTTAATCGTGGGCGGCACAACGCCGTTCACGATGGCCAACGTGGTGAGAATCGCCTCGACAGCTCCGGCCGCGCCCAGCATATGGCCGGTGGCGCTCTTGGTGGAGCTCACGTTCAGGGCGGTGGCGTTCGGGCCGAACACGGCCTTGATGGCGCGAATCTCGTTTGGATCATTGAGCGGCGTGCTCGTGCCGTGCGCATTGATGTACTGCACGTCACTGGGAAGAAGCTTGCCGTCCTCGAGCGCCCGACGCATCGCGCGCTGCAACCCTTCGTGATTTTCAGGCTGGCCGGTGAGATGGTAGGCGTCGCCCGTCGCGCCATAGCCCGCGAGTTCGCCGTAGATGCGGGCGCCGCGGTTGAGCGCATGCTCGAGCTCTTCGAGGATGACGACCCCCGATCCTTCGCCCATCACAAAGCCATCACGCGCCACGTCAAACGGCCGACTCGCCGTCTCCGGCGAATCGTTGCGCGTCGACAACGCCTGCATGTTGGCAAAGCCACCAACCGCCATCGGGGTCACCGAGGCTTCGGTGCCGCCCGCAATCATCACGTCGGCGTCTCCGTACTGAATCATGCGGTACGATTCACCAATCGCATGTCCGCTCGTGGCGCAGGCCGACTGAATCGCGAAGTTCGGCCCACGCGCCTTGAAGCGCATGGACACCACGCCAGCCGCAATGTCGCCGATGAACATGGGGATGAAAAACGGCGAAATGCGATTCGGCCCCGCGTCGCGAAACACGTCGTGCTGTGCCTCAAACGTGGTGAGCCCGCCGATTCCGCTACCGATCACCACGCCGGTGCGCTCGGGCGTATAGCCCTCGCCTTCACCAAACCCGGCGTCGCGCATGGCCTGCACCGCCGACGCCATCGCGTACTGGGTGTAGAGATCGGTGCGCTTGGCTTCCTTGCGGTCCATGTAGTCGGCGATGTCGAAGTTCTTCACCTCGCACGCGAACCGCACCTTGAACCCACTCGCGTCAAACCGAGTAATCGGTCCGCCACCGGACTTGCCGGCCAAAACGGACGCCCACGTGCTCGCCACATCGTTACCGATGGGCGTGAGACATCCGAGTCCGGTAACGACGACGCGACGCGACATCAGCCGCCGATCTTCCCGTTGAGGTAGCCGATCGCGTCACCAACGGTGCGCAACTTCTCGGCGTCTTCGTCCGGAATGTCGATGTTGAACTCCTTCTCGAACTCCATGACCAGCTCGACGATGTCGAGGCTGTCGGCGCCAAGGTCTTCGATGAAGCTCGCTTCCGGGGTGAGCTTATCGCGCTCGACGCCGAGCTCCTTCTCGATGATGTTTTTGACCTTCTCCGAATGATCAGCCATGTCCGAAATCCTCGGTCGTATTTGGGGTGGGACAACCTGCAGAAATATAGTCGGCGGACGCCGCAACCGTTACATCGCCAGCCCGCCGTCCACCACCAGTACCTGCCCGGTAATGTACGAGGCGGAGTCACTGCTCAAAAACGCCACGGCCCGGGCGACATCGGACGGTGATCCCAGCCGCTCCAGAGGGATCTCCTGGCTCATCGCGGTACGGGCTTCGGGCGCCATCGCGGCCGTCATATCCGTTTCGATGAATCCAGGGGCCACGGCATTACACAGGATATTCCGTGATGCGAGCTCCCGAGCGACCGACTTGGTGAGGCCAATCAGCCCGGCCTTGCTCGCCGCGTAATTCGTCTGCCCCTTGTTCCCCATTAGGCCGACCACACTGGTGATGTTGATGATGCGCCCCCAGCGACGCTTCATCATACCGCGGCTCGCGGCACGGGTGGCCACAAACGCGGAGCGGAGGTTGGCATTGATCACCGCATCCCAGTCCTCGTCCTTGATGCGGAGCATCAGGTTATCGCGGGTGATGCCAGCGTTGTTCACCAGAATGTCGAGCGACCCACACCGCTCCTCGACCGCGGCGACCAGCGCCGTGACCTCGGCGGGGACACTCACGTCGCATCCGAACCCCAGCGCCCCCCCGCCGATCTGTGCTGCCACGTCTTCGGCCTTGGCCGCGTCACGGCCAACGATCGCCACGCGGGCACCACATTCGGCCAGCGTCAGCGCGATCGCATGACCGATCCCCCGTGTGCTGCCGGTGACGAGTGCGACCTTTCCGGTCAAATCGATATTGATCATAGCGTCTCTTCTCCCAATGCCGCGGTCAGCCGAACGTGGCCAGTAGCGACTCGACGTCCGCTACCGTGCCGCAGGTACGTGCCGGATTGTTTGGCGCGAGTCGCTTGAGGAGCCCCGTCAGGACGTTCCCTGGCCCCATCTCCACGAACGTCGCGCCGGGGTGCTCGGCCGCCATGGCCTGAATCACCTGTACCCAGCGCACGGGGCTCGTCAGTTGTTCCGTCAGCAGGCGCCGCGCCGTGGTTTCGTCGGCGACGCGCTGTGCGGTGACGTTGGAATACACCGGGTAATGGGGGTCCGACCACCGCGCGCCGGTGAGTGCGGCGTCCAGTCCAACAGCGGCTGGTGCCATCAACGGCGAGTGAAAGGCGCCGCTCACCGTGAGACGGAGCGTCCGCTTGGCCCCAGCGGCCTTCGCCAGCTCCATCGCCCGCTCGACGCCAGCGACTTCCCCCGAAATCACGATCTGCTCGACAGCATTATAGTTGGCTGGGACCACCTCGCCGGCCTCGCTCGCCTCTCGGCAGATATCCTCAATCGGTCGATCGAGCACGCCCAGAATGGCCGCCATCGCGCCAGGGCGCGCCGTGCCAGCCTCGAACATCAACTCGCCGCGCCGCCGCACCAGTTTCACCGCATCTTCGAGTGGCAAGGCGCCCACGGCGTGGTAGGCCGTGAACTCGCCGAGCGAATGTCCGGCCGCCGCTCGCACGGCTGGCGCCACTCGCTCGCGCACGACGGCCCATACGGCCGCTCCGTGAGCCAAGAGCGCGGGCTGCGCATTATGCGTGAGCGTGAGTTCTTCGGCGGGCCCTTCAAAAGCGAGCGTGCTGAGCGAGGTGCCGAGCGCCGCATCGGTGCGCGCCCACACGTCGCGGGCGGCCGGAAATGCATCGACCAGATCTTGAGCCATGCCGGGCTTCTGCGAGCCCTGGCCGGGAAATAAGAGAAGGAGGTCCACGAAAGTCGGGTTGAACGTCGGTTGCGAAGTGAAGAGTGCCGGCGCGGTGCGCTAGCGGTGCCGGCGCGGTGCGCTAGCGGTGCCGGCGCGGTGCGCTAGCGGTGCGCTAGCAGCGCACGACCATCGAGCCCCACGTGAACCCAGCGCCGAACGCCACAAACAAAACTACCGCTCCGTCTTTCACACGCCCCGCTTTGACGGCCTCGTCGAGGGCAATGGGAATCGATGCAGCCGACGTGTTGCCAAAACGGTCCACATTGACGAACACTTTTTCCATGGGGATTCCCGCATGCTTGGCCGTGGCTTCGATGATGCGCACGTTGGCCTGATGCGGGATGAGCAGGTCGATATCGGCGGCCGACATCTTGGCGCCGTCGAGTGCGCGGTCGCACGCATCGGCCATGGACCGCACGGCGTTCTTGAACACCTCGCGGCCGCTCATGTGAATCTTGTCGCTTCCCTCGGCGATGATCTCCGGCGTGCTCGGGTCCGCGGCACCACCTTTGGGGCGATGCAACAGATTGGCCAGCGTACCGTCGCTCCGCATGTACGCGGAGAGAATCCCGCGCCCCTTCGTGGAACGCTTGAGCACGGTGGCGCCTGCGCCATCACCAAATAATACGACCGTGTTGCGGTCTTTCCAGTTGATGATGCGCGTCAGCAACTCCCCGCCAATCACGAGGATTGTTTCGGCGTTGCCCGAGGCCATCAATCCTTCCGCGACCTGCATGCCATAGAGCCAGCCGCTGCAGGCGGCACTCAGGTCAAAGGCGGCGGCCCGCGTGGCGCCAAGGGCAGCCTGAATCTCAACGGCAGTCGACGGAAGCAAATGATCTGCTGACGCCGTGCCGAGAATGATCACGTCTAACTCCGCGGCGGTCACACCGGCGGCCTGCATCGCAAGCCGTGCGGCCTCCGTGGAAATGGAGGTCAGCGTTTCATCGGGACCGGCGACATACCGATAGCGAATGCCGGTGCGGTCGCGAATCCACTCATCGTTCGTCTCAAGGCCGAGCGCAAGAAACTCGTCGTTGGACATCCGACGTTTGGGGACGGCATAGCCGGTTCCCGCGATCATCGCGAATGGACGTTTCATCGTTGGGCTCGCGCCTGTGAGGCTAGGACTGGGCTACGGAGGTCTGATGCTGTGACAGCCGCTGACCGATGTGGTCGCTCATGCGCGACTCCACGGTCCGGGCGGCCACCTGCACCGCGTTCTTAATGGCCACCGCCGACGATTTTCCGTGACAGATGATGCTGACGCCTTTCACGCCAAGGAGCGGTGCGCCGCCGACGGATGCGTAGTCGAGGTGCTGCAGTCCGCGTGAGAGTTGTTCTTTGCTGACGCCGCCTTTGGCCAGCAACCCGACGACCATCGGCGCCATCCCTTCGTACAGCTTGAGGACGACGTTCCCCACAAAGCCGTCGCAGACCACGACGTCGAAGACGCCACGGTCGCTGATGCCGGCGGGGACGTCGCGTCCCTCGATGTTGCCGTGGAAGTTCAGCCCTGACGCCGCAAGCAACTGGTGCGTTTCTTTGACGGCCGCATTGCCTTTTTCGGGCTCCTCGCCAATCGACAAGAGACTCACCGACGGGTTTGGCCGGCCCAGAACATCTTCGGCATAGATGGCGCCCAGGCGCGCGAAGATGACCAGTTCCTCGGGCGAGCAATCGACGTTGGCGCCGGAGTCGAGCACGACCACGGATTGCCGTGCGGTGGGCAACAACGTGCTGATGGCCGGACGTTTGACGCCGTCGTGCACTTTGAGAATGAAAGCCGAGGCCGCCATTTGTGCGCCGGTGTTCCCGGCGGAGACAAAGGCGTCCGACTTGCCTTCCGGCTGGAGGCGTAAGCCTACCGCCATCGAGCTGTTGGGCTTGCCGCGAATAGCAACCGACGGTTTATCCGTCATTTCAATGACGTCGTCGGCATGCACGATGTCCAGCGCGCGCGAGACGTCACGGAACTCCGCATACTCGGTCGCCAAAAGGCGCTCGAGTTGTTCGCGGATCACCGCTTCGCGGCCAATCAGCTGAATCGTGTGGGTCGAACCAAACTCTTGGAGGGCGAGCAACGCGCCGGCGATTGGAGCCGCCGGCGCGAGATCACCGCCCATCGCATCGAGGGCGATGCGAGCCAAGGTCAGGCTTCCTTTGCTGCGACCCGCTGTTTGCCGGCGTAGTACCCGCACTCCGCACACACACGGTGCGGACGCTTTGCGGAACCACACTTCGGGCATGCCTGAATGGCAATCGCCGGCGCCTTTTTGTGCGTGTTGCGGGCGCGCTTCTTTCGCTTCGATGTCCTTCTCTTCGGGACGGCCATGCGTTACTCGGTGGCTTGCGGGGCGCAGCTGCAGGCACCCTGGTTCAATTTGGCACCGCACGTCGGGCACAACCCCTTGCAGTCGGGGGAGCAAAGCACGAAGGCGGGAACTTCCAATACCCATTGTTCACGGAGCGGGGGACGTAAATCCACTGAGGTGCCCTGACGACCAATGGTCAACGGGTACACATCCGGATCACCGTCCTGCTCCGTTTCCGAATCCGCAAAAATGAAATGGGACTCTGCCCCCACCTCCATTTCCACGTCCTGCAAACAGCGTGTGCATTCCGCAACGGCCTGACCAGCCAAGCGACCGTTGAAGTAAAAACGACCAAGCCCGGCAACCGACACACGTCCGGTTAACCGAATCGCCTTAATCGGCCGCGTATCGCCTTCGATCCAAACGGCATCATCGCGGTCGAGTTCGCCGTTGACTTGCACGGCGGCGGCCGTAATAGACTGGGTTGGGAACGACAGCATAACATAGGAATGTAACCAGGGAATCGGGCGGGGTCAACTTGCGGTGGTTGCGTAAGTTACGCGCCTTTGAGCGACGAAGGCGCCCCCCGGAGCCCGGGGGGCGCCCTTCGACCGCTCCTGAGCCCCAAGAAATGAGCACCAGAAGCGACCCGCCAGCCCTGCGACGAACCCTAACGGATGAGGTCCGTCTCAGCGAAGAAGAAGCGCGATTCACGGGCCGCGTTCTCGTCCGAATCCGAGGCATGAATCGCATTCTTGCCCTTGGACTCTGCGTACAGTTTGCGCACCGTCCCCTCAGCCGCCTCGGCTGGGTCCGTGGCGCCAATGGCGTCACGAAGGGCCAGCACGGCGTCGGCCTTCTCGAGCACCATCGGCATGCAGTAGCCGCTGGTCATGAACTCCACGAGTTCGCCATAGAACGGGCGCCCCGCATGCACCGCATAGAACTCGCCGGCCTGCGCCTGCGAGAGCTTCATGACGCGCGAGGCGATGAGCTTGAATCCCTTTTTTTCGAGCAGCGCGAGAATGTTGCCCGCGTTATTCGCCGCAAAGGCGTCGGGTTTGATGATGGTCAGTGTTCTGTTCGCAGCCATGGTCTCTACAATGCGGGTTAACAGTAGGCGGTTAACGGTAAACCGTTAACGGTAAACGACGACCTACTTGAGTCCTGCCTTGATTAGGTCAACGAAATCGATCGGACGCTGGGCGACTCCCATGCCCGCGGCCTTGAAGGCCTCGATCTTTTCGGCGGCCGTACCCGCCGAACCGGAGATGATCGCGCCTGCGTGTCCCATGCGACGGCCTGGGGGCGCCGTCTGGCCTGCAATGAATCCCACTACCGGCTTGGTCATGTGGTGCTTTACAAAGTCGGCAGCTTCCTGCTCATCCGTTCCGCCGATTTCACCCATCATGGCGACGGCCTTGGTGTGCGGATCCTTCTCGAACGCCTCGAGGCAGTCGATGAAGTTGGTGCCGTTGATCGGATCGCCGCCGATGCCGACGCAGCTCGTCTGACCAATGCCAGCGCGTGTGAGCTGATAGACGATTTCATACGTGAGCGTGCCCGAGCGGCTGACTACGCCCACCGGGCCCGGCGCGCAAATACGGCCGGGGATAATGCCGACCTTCGATTCACCTGGGGAGATGAGCCCCGGGCAGTTCGGACCGAGCAGACGGGCGCCACGTTCCTTCACGAACGGATACACGCGCGTCATGTCGAGCACCGGCACGCCTTCGGTGATGCAGACCACGAGCGCGCAGCCGGCGTCCACCGCTTCCATGATGGCGTCAGCAGCGCCCATGGGCGGCACATAGATGACGGCGGTGTTGGCGCCAGTTTTGTCGACCGCGTCGTACACCGTGTTGAACACGGGAACAGTGCCTTCGAACGTCTGTCCGCCTTTTCCCGGGGTGACGCCGGCGACGACCTGCGTGCCGTACTCAATCATCTGCTTGGTGTGGAACGAACCGTCGCGTCCGGTGATGCCCTGCACCACCAGCTTGGTGTCCTTATTGATGAAAATGCTCACGCGGCCTTTCCTCCCTTCGCCAGCTGCACGGCTTTCTTGACGGCTTCGTCCATGTCGTTCGACGCGGTGAATCCGTTCTCGGTGAGAATCTTCATAGCGATTTCTTCGTTGGTGCCCGTGAGCCGAATGACAATCGGCACCTTGAGCGGATTGTTCTTGGTCGCGGTGACGATGCCATTGGCCACGTCATCGGTACGCGTAATGCCACCGAAAATATTGAACAGGATGCATTTGACATTCGCATCCTCGGTGATGATGCGGAGCGCGTTGACCACCTTTTCCGGATTCGACGACCCGCCGATGTCGAGGAAGTTGGCGGGCTCGCCACCGTAGTACTTCACCAAGTCCATGGTCGCCATGGCCAAGCCGGCGCCATTCACCACGCAGCCGACGTCGCCGTCGAGCTTGATGAACGTGAGGTTGCAGTTGCGCGCGTCCACTTCGCTCGGCGCTTCGCTGCTTTCGTCGCGCAGCGCGACGATTTCGGGGCGGCGGTCGAGTTCGTTGTCGTCGACGACCATCTTGCCGTCGACGGCGAGCAACGTGCCGTCAGGTGTGCCGACGAGCGGGTTGATTTCGGCGAGCGAGCAGCCGCTCGCCATAAAGGCGGCGTAGAGCTGCTGCATGATCTTCGCCGCTTGCTTGACGAGCTTGATGTCGCTGTAGAGAAAGAAGCCCATGCGCATCGCTTCGTAGCTGCGGAGACCGTAGCGCGTGTCGACGGGCAGATAGAGAATCTTTTCCGGCGTGTCGGCGGCCACCTGCTCAATGTCGATGCCACCGGCGGCGCTCACCATGAAGACCGGCTTTTTGCGCGAGCGGTCTACGATGATGCCAACGTAGGCCTCACTCGCGATGTCGGCGGCGACGGTGACGAGCACCTTCTCCACCGTGAGTCCCTTGATCTGCATGCCGAGGATGGCCGTGGCCTTTTCCTTGGCGTCAGCGGGCGTTTTGCAGAACTTCACGCCACCGGCCTTCCCGCGACCGCCCGCATGAACCTGCGCCTTTACCATAACGGCCGTCCCGAGCTTGATGGCGAGTTGCTCCGCCTGCTCAGGGGTCGTGGCAATGTCACCTGCCGGAATCGGCACGCCGAAACCGCGCAGGATTTCCTTCGCCTGATATTCGTGGATATTCATCAGAAAAACCGGGAAGAGGTCACGAGCAAGACAGCCTTGGAAAATACCGAAAAGCGCGGCGATTAGGGAGCGGCACGGAGCAGTTTTCCGAGCGCACCAAAAGCGTCCCCAAACGCATGCCAATCGCCGCTGCGAATCGCACGCTCCATAGCAACGTAGAGTGCGGCGGCACGGTCACGGAGCGCGGCGGGCAGCTGTTCGCTGCCGACGGCACCGTGCCCCAGCGCCTCCGCCAGGGAGTGGCCGGTTCGAATGACCGCCGCCCCCCTATCTCCGGAGGGGACGACGGCGGTAGCGACCGCCACGAGGCGCGGGGGCTCGTCCGCCGGCCAGTCGTAAAAGGACTGTGTGTACGCGATTCCCATCGGAACCGGCACTACGGTCACCCGGCCTCGCCGTGGGGCGCTGAGGCCTTTGGTGAGTCCCGCGCTGTCCACGGCGTGCTGCATGGCTCCCATCAGCGCGGTCCACTGCCCCGCCCGCTCGCGCGCATACCAGCGGGTATGGGGCGCGGGGCCGCCCGTGGCCACGAGGGTCCCACGCACCGCGTCGTCCGCCCCAATCAATGCCACCGACCAGGCGAGCACGGGATCCGTGCCTGGGCCCACCAACGGCGCCGGTCCGTGCTCTACGAGCTCGGTGTCCGCATCATCCCCCAGCGAAGTGGCGCGCGGCGGCGTGGAGTCGTTGGTGAAGCCGGTGCGCGTCAGCACGCGGGACTGTAGCGTGAGGAGGTCTAGGTTCCCCTGCCGCCGCGCCGCAATGGATGGATCGAGCGACGTGATGGGCCGAAACAACTGCGGAAGACGCGCGACCCATGACTTGGCGATTGGATCGAGTTGCGCGTCGGCATAGAACGTCACCTCGCCGGACATGGCCTGTACGACGGCAAGGGCGGCGTGCCGCACGTAGCGTCGCGACGCGCCATTAAACGGCACCGCCTCGGAGAGCGGATAGGCATCGCTCACGGCGTACAGATCCACCAACCAGAGCAGCGAGTCGCCCGTCACCACGGCTTGCATAGTGTGACCGGCCTCAAAAAACGGCACGAGACGCGCGAGGCGGTCCGTGATATCTCGATGAAAGAGCACGCGCGTCCGTGCCGAGACTGGCGCGTCGAACGCGAGGATCGGTTTGCGCAGATGCAGGGCGTGGAGCACGCGTTGCGATGGCGTCACGAACGCGGGGGCGAGCACATGCGATGGCGTGTCGAGCACGATCGCGTATGGCGGTGCGCCGGCCCACACGCGCACCCCCCGCAGTTGCCTCCGACCGTCCGTTGCACCGTCATCCCAGGTGGGACGCGCACGCCCTCGCGCATCCACGCCCGCGGCATCGCGACCAATCACCCACCAGTCTGCGGCGGCATCGCCGGAGCGCGCCAGTACACGAGCCCGCACGCCTGTCGTGGTCGCATCGAACGCTGCGCCGGCGGTCGTCACACCTCGACGTGCAAACTCCGCGTCATGCACCAGCGCCGACGGATCCCACGGCGAGAGTTTGCTCGGCAGCTCTGCCATCGCGTACGGTGAGAGGCGAAGCGAATCTGCATTACCGATGCGTTCAAGTGCGAAGGCGTGGCGGGTGAAGGCCGCGCGCGTGGTTAGGTACGGGCGGTCGGCGGATCGGCGCACCGCGTCGCTCGTTGCCCACGCAAAGACGGCGGGAGCGAACGTACGCTCGACGGGCCCTGCCAAAAGGAGGACGCCGAGAAGTGAGAGGAGCACACGGAAATACCCGTGCCAGCCAGCCCACAACACGACGGCGGACGCGAGGAGCGCACCGAGCGAGAGACCGGTGAGCGCCGACGTGGCGCCGCGATGGTCAAACGCCACAAAGGCGCCCTCGGGGCCGCTGCCGCTCATCACGAGATCCATGGCGTCGAGGCGGTAACTCCACGCCAACAACAGCAGGAGGGTGGCCGCGAGTACCGAGAGATGTCGGCGCACGTACACCGAGATGTGGACGACCCCGCGTTCCCAGCGCAAACTCGGCGTGACGGCATAGAGAACCACGCAGAGCGTACTGACCAACAGCGCGGCACCCATGCTCCATTCGTACATCGACCGTTCGAACGGCAGGTGATACACATAGAAGCCGACGTCCCGATCGCGAAACGGTTCCAGCTCACCAAAGGGCAGACCGACGCGGGCGAGCGCCGCGAGCGTCCATGCGTCCTGCGCGCCCGCCAGCAACACCGCGACGATCGCCGCCAGCGTCACGACTCCGAACGTCAGAAAACGCCCGGGAACCGCCTCGGAGAAGTCGAGCCCGCCGAGCCGGCGCGGCAGCACCATGGACACAATGGATCGGCGGACGGCATAGAGATGGAGCGCGGTGAAGACGAAGGCGGTAATTGCGCAGGCGGCGCGCATCCCCCACTCGAACGTCAACTGCATCCGGTACACGGGGAGCGCCCCCATGACCTCGAACCAGGTCCACTCGCCGTAGAGTGATGCAACTACGCGGCCGATCACCAACAGCAACGCGCCGCAGGCAGCGAGCAGCAGAAGCCACCGTCGCGGCATCACGTCACACGGTGGGGAATGATACGCCCTGCGAGGCGAGCCATCCCGCGACGTCGTCGCGAATGGCGTCCAGTCGCGCCTGACTCAGTGCCTCAAAGCGCACGACCAGAATCGGTTGCGTATTGGAGGCGCGAATCAGGCCCCACCCATCGCCGTACAGAATACGCACGCCGTCCACATCGATCACGTCGTGACGCGCGCGAAAATACGCGGTGGCGGCTTCGACAATCGCGAACTTTCGTTCGTCGGGGCAATCCACGCGGATTTCCGGCGTGGACACATAGTGGGGAATGTCCGCGAGGAGTTCGTGCACGGGGCGGTTGGCATCGGCGACAATCCGCAGGACGCGCGCCGCCCCATAGATGGCGTCGTCGTGGCCGTAGAACCCTTCAGTAAAAAACATATGACCACTCATCTCGCCCGCGAGGGGCGCCTGCAACTCTTTCATCTTTTCCTTGATGAGCGAGTGCCCCGTCTTCCACATCACCGGCGTGCCGCCAGCGGCGGCGATAGCGTCCGGCAGCGCTTGTGAGCACTTCACGTCGAATATGATGGAATGCCCTGCCCCCGTGCGCGCGAGCACATCGCGCGCATACAGAATGAGCAAGTAGTCGCCCCAGATGATGGTCCCGTGCGCGTCGACGATGCCAATGCGATCCGCATCCCCGTCGAATCCAATGCCGATGTCCGCCTTTTCCCGCCGCACGGCCGCAATGAGATCTTGCAGGTTCTCCACCACCGTTGGATCGGGGTGGTGATTGGGAAAGGTGCCGTCGCTGTCCGCAAACAAGAGCGTTGGCGTGATGCCAAGTCGCGGGAACAGCTGTGGCGCCACCAAGGCGCCGACGCCATTGCCGCAGTCAATCACGGCTTTGAGCGGACGCGAGAGCGGACCGATGCGTGCGACCACGTCATCCACATAGCGATCGATGACGGCGGCTTCCTGCATGGTGCCGGCGCCGGACGGAAAGGTGCCGGCCTCGATCAACTGCCGCAGCCGTTGAATCCCGTCGCCATGTAGCGACGCGGTTCCAACGCAAATCTTGAATCCGTTAAACTCCGGCGGATTGTGCGACCCTGTAATCTGAATTCCGCCGAACACGGGGAGGTGATGTAACGCCCAGTAGAGCAGTGGTGTCGGAACAACCCCGATATCGATGACACTGACGCCCGTCGCGCGCAGTCCGTGCACTAATGCGTCGCGCAGCGCCGTTCCGCTCGGCCGATTATCTCGCCCCACGGCGATGCAGGGCGTGATGCCGCGCTCCGCGAGCAGCGCACCGAAACCGCGACCGATGCCTTCCGCGGCTTCGATCGTGAGATCCTGTCCGACCACGCCACGAATGTCATACTGCCGAAAAATGCCGGGTGCGATCATCGGTCTCTCGAAGGAAAACGGGGGCGGAGCGCGTCAGCGATCCGCCCCCAGATGTTCACTACGCAGCGATCAGCGGACGGACGTCGTACCCTGTGGCACCAACGCAGCCACGGGCGGGGTGGGCACGCTGGAGCGCGTGAGGCGCACCAACCGTGATGGGAAAATCCCGAGCCCGAGGATCGCGGCGATCGTGACGCCAAGGACGACACGCGTCAATTTGCCCGTCGCGGCAATCTCGACGGCATCCTCGGGGCGTGGCTTCATGAACATCGCGCGAATAACGCCCAGATAGTAGCCGGCGGATACCACCGACGTGAGCACCAACAGCACGGCGAGTGGGATCAAATTGTACTGCGTCGTCAACGCGGCTTGCAGCAGATACCACTTGGCAAAGAACCCGACACCGCCGAAGATGGGAAAGCCGAGCAAGGCGAGCATGCAGGCGGCCATTCCGGCGGCAAGCCATGGGCGCGTCAACCAGAGTCCGTCGTAGTCAGCAATGTTCAGTCCCTGCTCACCCGCGCGACTGACCGTAGCGACAACGGCGAATGCGCCGAATGTGGCAAAGGTGTACGCGAGTAAGTAGAACAGAAAGGCCGCCGATCCGAGACGTGAGCCGGCGAGCACCGCCAAGAGCAGGTAGCCACTGTGTGCGATGCTGGAGTACGCGAGCATGCGCTTGATGTTGCGTTGTGAAAGCGCCACGACGTTGCCCACGATCATCGTGAACGCGGCCACCCACCAAAGTGGGGCGAACCATGCGAAGTCGACGAGATTGAAGGCGTCGATCCAGACACGGAAGAATGCCGCGAAGGCCGCCGCTTTGACCGCCGAGGCCATAAATGCGGTGATCGGCGTCGGCGCACCTTCGTACACATCGGGCGCCCACATATGGAACGGTACGGCTGCCACCTTGAACCCGAACCCAACCAGCAAGAGACCGATGCCAACCATCAGCATGGCGTTGTGGTGCAGTTGGTACGAGAAGATGCGTTCGCCGATCACGGTGATGTTCGTCGATCCGGTGGCGCCGTAGACGAGGGCGATGCCGTACAGCAGAAATCCCGTGGCAAAGGCGCCGAGGAGGAAATACTTCAGCGCCGCTTCCGCCGAACGCTCGGAACGGCGGTTGATCCCCACGAGCACGTACACGGCAATCGACATCAGTTCGAGGCCGATGAACAGGATCATGAGATCCCGCGCCGCTGCCATAATCATCATGCCGCTGGTCGCGAACAACACGAGCACATGCGACTCGGCGTACCGAATGCCGTCGCGGACATTGTGCTCAATGCCCAGCGCGATGGTGCCCATCGCCGCCAGCAAGAAGATGATGTCGGCCGCCCACCGGAACCGGTCCATGGCAATCACGCCAGGCCCAGCGGTGCCACCCTTGGCGCCAAACCAGAGCACCGAGAGGAAGGTAATGCCGAGGACGATCAGCGCCCCAAAGCCAACGGTGCGTTGATGGCCTTCACTTTCCGGACGCCACGCCGCGGCGAGCATGAGCAGCATCGCGCCGCCCATCAAGATGAGATCCGGGGTCAATGCTCCGAGGAGCTGACCGGGAATGAGCAGATCGTAGTTCATCGCCGGGGCTCCGTAGGACCAGCATCCGCGTTGCCGCCCGACTCAATCTGTCGCACAAACCGATCGGCGGCTGCTTGCGTTTTCTCGAGGACCGGCTTGGGATAGACACCCAGCCAGAGGATCGCGATGAGCAACGGCACGAGCAATGCAATCTCACGCCGATTGAGATCGCTCAAGCCCTTGTTCTCGGGCTTCGTGAGCGGGTTGTAGATGATACGCTGCAACGCCCACAGCAAATAGGCCGCGGCAAAGATGACGGCGGAGGCCGCGATCACCGAAAAGATAGGCTGCGTGCGATACGTGCCGATCAGCACGAGAAACTCGCCGACGAATCCGTTAGTGCCCGGAACGCCGATCGAACTCAAACATACGATGGTCAGGATGGTGGCAAAGATCGGCGTGACCGCCGCGATGCCGCCGTAGTCTTCAATGAGGCGCGTATGACGGCGCTCATAGATCATGCCGATGAGCAGGAACAGCGCGCCCGTGCTCACGCCGTGGCTCAAGTTCACCATGAGCGCGCCCTGCACCGATTGCGGCGTCAACGCGAAGATGCCCAGCATGACGAACCCAAGGTGACTCACCGAAGAGTACGCCACCAACTTCTTGAAGTCTGGCTGCACCATCGCCACGAGCGCGCCGTAGACGATGCCGATGACCGCCAGCGAAAGGAAGAGGAATCGCACGGTCGGATGCATCGCGGCCACTGGGAACAGCGGCAACGCGTATCGGATAAACCCGAACGTTCCCATCTTGAGCATGATCGCAGCCAGAATCACGGAACCGGCGGTCGGCGCTTCGACGTGCGCGTCCGGCAACCAGGTGTGGAAGGGCCACATCGGCACTTTCACCGCGAAGGCCAGCGCAAAGGCCGCAAAGAGCCAGAGCTGTTGCACCGAGCTCAAGTGGACGTTGGCCAAGATGTAATCGTAGCTGAACACCGGGAGCCCATGCGCGTCGGGCACCTGCAGCCCGAGATACAAAATACCCACCAACATCAGCAACGATCCGACCATCGTATAGACGAAGAACTTGAGACTCGCGTAGAGACGACGGTTGCCGCCCCAGATGCCGATGATCAAATACATCGGCACGAGCATCAACTCCCAGAACGTATAGAAGAGCACGAGGTCGAGCGCCATGAACACGCCGAGCATCCCCGTGGTGAGCACCATCAACAGCGCGTAATAGCTCGGGGTTTTTTCGCGAATGCTCGTCCAGCTTCCCAACACCGCGAGCGGCATCAAGAGCGTGGTGAGCAGAATGAGCATCTGGGCGATGCCGTCAATGCCGAGTCGCAGGTCCACGCCCCAGTTCGGAATCCACGGGACAAGGAACCCCGCCTGCCAGAGCGGGCTCGTGCTATTGACCGACCACCAGAGCCCAAGCGAAATGACCGCTTCGACTAGGAACAGCGCCAGCGCCCAACGGCGCGACTCGCGCATGATGGACTCGGCCGTGGCACCCGCTGGGCGCAGCACCGTACCGCGGAGCAGCAGGAGCGCGGCACCCACGAGCGGCAACGCGAGCAGGACCGGGAGGATCCAGCTGTTGTAGCCGATGGAGTTTAGGAATGAAGTCATGGTCCGGTCGGCGCCTTAGTGATACTTGGTGAAGGCGCTCAAGAGCGCGATGACGCCGATCAGCAGCACCCAAGCGTAGGTGCCAATCTGACCGGACTGCAGTTGCGATCCGAGCCAACCCAGCGCACGAGCCGCGAGGGCGCTGCCATTCACCATCAGTCCGTCGATGAGTCCAACATCCACGCCCTTCCAGAGGACAACCCGTGAGGTCGCCACGGTCGGCTGAATGATGGCTGCGTCGTACCCCTCATCCACGAAGTACTTGTGCTCGAGTACACGCGCAAAGCCTGTGGACGCGGGCGATTCCTTTTTGGTGACGAGTGCGGCGGGCTTGAGACGCGTGATCGCGATCGTGATGCCCACTACCGCAATGGCAACGGCGATGCCAATGAGCATCTGTTCTGTAGAAACCGATTCGTGTCCTTCCGTGCCCGCAATACGTTTGGTGGCGACGCCGACGACTGGCTCCAGCCACTTCTCAAGCGCACCGATTGGGCCGATGGGAATCAGCTCCGGCAAGTTCAGCCAACCGCCAGCGGCACTCGCAATGCCCAGCACCACGAGGGGGCCCGTCATGATCCACGGCGCCTCCGCGAGATGCCCCTGCTCCGCCTGTCCCGACCGGTTGGGGCCGTGGAAGGTGTACAGCATCATCCGTGTCATATAGATGGCCGTGAGGAGTGCTGAGGCGAGTCCAAGCCCCCACACCACAAACAGCACAGTGCCACCAGGCACACCGAGCCAGGTGACTTCGCTCAGCATCGACCCGTGCGCACGGGCAAAGACGTTGCCGAGGATTTCGTCCTTGGAGAAGAATCCAGCGAACGGCGGAATGCCGGCGATGGCGAGCGTGGCAATCCACATCAGCGTCCACGTCACGGGCATGTACTTTCGCAGGCCACCCATGTTGCGCATGTCCTGCGCATCATCGTGGTTGTGCGTGGCGTGATACGCCCGGTGCATGGCAAAGATCACCGAGCCCGATCCAAGGAACAGCAGCGCTTTGAAAAACGCGTGCGTGACCAGGTGGAACACACCGGCGGTGTACGCACCGACGCCAACGCCGATGAACATGTAGCCGAGCTGTGACACCGTGGAATACGCCAACACTTTCTTGATATCCCACTGCTTCAGGCCAATGGTCGCCGCAAAGAGCGCGGTGAGCGAACCCACCACCGCCACCGTCAACGAGGCAACGGGGGCCATCGAGAAGAGCAGTGAGCTGCGCGCAATGAGGTAGACACCCGCGGTGACCATCGTCGCCGCGTGGATAAGTGCTGAAACGGGCGTCGGACCCGCCATCGCGTCCGGTAGCCAGATATAGAGCGGGATTTGCGCGCTCTTCCCCGTGCATCCCAAAAACATGAAGAGGCAGATGGCCGTGATGACCACGCCGCCGAACGGCAGCTTGCCAGCATTCTCCGCGACGCCGGCGAAGTCGAGCGACCCGACATTGGCGAAGAGCAGGAACATCGCCACGAGGAACCCAAAGTCGCCAATACGATTGACGATGAACGCCTTCTTGCCGGCGTCGGCATTGGCCTTTTCGCTGAACCAGAAGCCAATGAGCAGATACGAACAGAGTCCGACGCCTTCCCAGCCCACGAACAGCAACGGGTAGTTGCCGCCGAGCACCAGCAGCAGCATGAAAAAGACGAATAGGTTCAAGTACGCGAAGTACCGCGGGTAGCCCGGATCGTCCTGCATGTAGCCGACGCTGAAAATATGAATCAGCGAGCCCACGCCGGTGATCACGAGCACCATGACCATGGACAGCGGATCCAACTGCAGCGCGGCGTCAATGTGGAGATCGCCGACCGGCATCCATTGAAACAGCGTGAGGAGATACGGCTCGTGCATCTCGACGCCGCGCATCGCCACAAAGATGGCGACGGCGAGTGCGAAGGCGAGGAGCAATACGCCGGGGCCGACCAGACTCACGATGCCGGCAAACTTATGCCGAGCGGCGTGATGCCCGTGGTCATGATCATGGCCGTGGTCGTCGTGATGCGCGTCGTGTCCGGCGGCCGACGGATCATCGGGGCCGAGCTTGGCAACAGCGAGCAGCGACAAGGTGCCATTGATCAAGAAGCCAATCAGCGGCAGGAGCGGAAGGAGCCACACGAATTGCGCGACCGTGGAGGCCAGCGCGTGCGTGCCAGAGGTAGGGACGGTCATCATCAGCCGCGCAGCAGGTTGATGTTCTGCAGATTCACGGTCTGCTTATGGCGGAAAATCGCGATGATAATGGCGAGGCCGACCGCTGCTTCGGCCGCCGCCACGGTCATTACGAAGATCACGAATACCTGGCCCGTGGCACCGTACAACTTGGAGAGCGCCACGAACGAGAGGTTGACGGCGTTGAGCATCAGCTCCACGCACATGAACACGATGATCGCGTTACGCCGGGTGAGAACCCCGACGACGCCGATCGCGAAGAGCGCTGCGGAGAGCGCGAGAGACTCAGCGAGCATCTGTCTTCTTGGCGAGGACCACCGCACCCATGATCGCGGCTAGCAGCAGCACGCTCGTGAGTTCGAAGGCCAGGAGATATTCCTTGAACATCGGAGCCGCGATCGACGCGATCACGCCTCCGGTTGGCGGGACGTCCGTCGCGGCGGGAAGCACCAGGCGCAGATCGAGTGGGCTCTTGGTGAGCGCCATCAACTCGGCGACGAGCGCCAGACCGACGAAACCGGCCAGCAGACGCCCCCACTTCCCTCGCATGTCATTGAGGTCGGCGGGCGAGCCGAGGTTGAGCAACATGACGACAAACAAGAACACCACCATGATCGCGCCGGCGTACACCAAGACTTGCATCACACCCACAAATTGCGCGTCGAGCATGATGTAGAGCGCGGCCAACGCGAACATCGTGGCCACCAGCCACATCGCCGCTGCCACCGGGCTCTTGCGCGTGACGAACATGAGCGAGCTGGCGAGCGCCATCAGGCCAAATAGGTAAAAATGGAACGAATAGAAGAGGGGATAAAACTGATTAGACATCACTCCCCCTTCCGGTCGGCAGGATCCCACAGTTCACTGACGGGGTGCGTCTGCGAGGTGAGGCGCGCGAGATCGTAGACAAACCGATCGCGACTGTATTCGGCGTTCTCGTAGTGGCGGCCCATGTGGATCGCTTCCTCCGGGCACACTTCCTGGCAGTAGCCGCAGAAAATGCAGCGGAACTCGTCAATCTCGAACACGAGCGGATAGCGGTTCCCTTCCTCGTCCTCGCCCGGCACGAGCTTGATGCAGTTCGCCGGGCACACCGTCGGGCAGAGACCGCACGCCACACACTTGGCCGTGCCGTCTTCGGTCGTCAGCATGCGATGCGTCCCGCGCCACCGCGGCGAGATGTCCCATTTTTCGTCGGGATACTGCACCGTCACCTTGTGAGGATCGATGAGGTGTTTCAGTGTGAGCGCCAATCCTTTGACGGTGGCCCGCACATAACTCACCTCCCCCACGGGGCGGTCGACAACTTTCACCCGGATGGTCATTTAGGCTCCAGGTCCCTTGAGGGTCGAACGACGAGGGGCGACGGCACGCAGCTGGTCGACGCCGGCACGGTTCAGACGGCTGTACGCCGGACTGACCATGCGGCCACGATCAAGCCAGAAGAAGAGTGCCGCGACCGAGACGATGTTGATACCAAACAGGATGAGTCCGAACATATGCCCGCGCACGATACCGGCCTTATCGAGGACAACCACCACGGTTGCGATCAACGCGACATAGGCGAGCGCGATCGGCAACATGAGTTTCCATCCCAACGACATCAGCTGGTCATACCGGAAGCGTGGGAGCGTCCAACGGATCCAGATGAAGAAGAAAAGCCAAAAGACAACCTTGGCGGCAAAGAATCCAAAGGTCAGGAGCGTCTTGAGCACCGTGAACGGCGGCAGGTTATCCCACGTCGTGAACGGGATGTCCCAGCCGCCGAGGAACAGCGTCGAGAGCATCGCGCCCGCCGTGATCATGTTGGCGTATTCCGAGATCGGAAACATCGAGAACTTCATCGCGCTGTACTCGGTGTGATAGCCGGCCACGAGCTCCGATTCCGATTCTGGGAGATCGAACGGCACGCGATTCGTTTCGGCAAACGCCGCAATGATGAACAGGAAGAATGCCACCGACAGCAAGAGCACGTTCCATCCCATCGTCACCTGCTGGGTGATGATCTCGCTGAGGTGCACATTGCCCGCCAGCAGCAACACGCACACCGTGCTCATCCCCATCGCGATTTCATATGACACCATCTGCGCGCTGGCGCGCAGGCCGCCGAGGAGCGCGTACTTGTTGTTTGAACTCCATCCAGCCAGCGTGAGGCCATACACGCCCAGGGAGCTGATCGCCAAGGTGAAGAGAAATCCCACGGGCAGATCGGCGACGACCATGTCGATGCGCCCCCACGGCGTGGGTAGCGGCGACGCAAAGGGAATCACGGCCCAGGTGAGCATGGCGGGAACGAAGGCCAGCGCCGGCGCGAGCATGAACAGCACTTTGTGCGCGTCCGCCGGATACGTCTCTTCCTTCATGAAGTTTTTGACGCCGTCGGCCAGCACCTGAAAGAGTCCCCACGGGCCCACGCGGTTCGGACCATGACGGTCCTGAATCCAGGCTGAGATCCGTCGTTCCGCAAACGTGGTATAGGCAACGGTCACCATGACCAGCGTGAACATCACGAGCATCTTGATGATGGAGGCGATGACAAACACACCGGTCGTCGGCGGCAGTTGGGAATCCGCCACCTGTAACAGCAGCGAGAACGTATGCACCATCATGCCCTCGCCCCTGCCAGCGCACCCGGGACTGTCTGTCCCGAGAGCGCGAGCGTGTCGTAGTTCATGCCGGCAAAGGCCGGCTCAGCTTTGGCGAGCGCGTCGAACGCGGCACGCGCGGTGAGATGCGGGGCCACCTCGCCCAACGACTGGAGTAGATCGGCCAGCACGAACCAACTCGGCCGCGCCAATCCAGGCGCCTGCTTGGACTGCAGAAAGCGTTGCACGCGCCCGCGCAGGTTGGTGAGCGTCCCTTCTTCTTCCACCACATTCGCGATGGGCAACACGACGTTGGCTCTCGCGACGGCGGTCGGCATGGCGGTGGCAATCACGATCACGGCTCCGGCCTTTGCCACGGCGTCGGCAGAGATTCCGTCGAGCGCGTCGTCCACGATAATCAGCACGTGCTGCGCGGAGAGGCCACTCAACACATCGCTGGTCCGCGTGAACCCAAACAACTCGGCAGCCGTGGCATTGGCCGCACGATCCGCGCGAACCGCGAGGTCGGTGGCGCCGGGGAGGGCGGCTTCGATTCCAGTGTTCACGGCGTACGTCACCGCTCCGCCCGTCTTGCCCGCAATGCGCTTGATCAAGTGCATCGCTTCGTTGGACAGCGAGGCATTCGCAACAATGTGCGCCTTCTTTCCCTTGAGCAGAGCGGCCGTGGCGGCGAGCGCCACCTCCCAATCCACCGGTCGACCATCAGCCATCGGGACCTCAAGACGGTCCGGCCGGTTGAGCCAGCGATAGTTGGCGCGCCCTTCGTCACACATGTAGAAGTGGTTCACGTGCTCGTTGGCGCGCGGCTTGAACCGCACGACCACGTTGTCACGCATTTCCACCGTGATATTGCACCCCTGCGAGCAACCGGTGCACACCGAGGCGGTGCGATCCAGCTCCCACGCCCGGGCCTTATTCAAGAAATCCTTGGAGACCAGGGCGCCCACGGGGCAGAGATCCACGACGTTTGCGGCCCACGGTTGCGTGAGATCAGCGTCCGGCGCCTTGCCAATAAATGCACGATCACCACGCTCGGTGACGTTCAGTACTGGCGCGTGGTGCACATCATCCATGAAACGCACACACCGCGTGCAGAGGATGCAGCGGTTCTGCACGTACAGCACATCGCCGCCAAAGTCTTCCATGGGATTAAAGCGCTTGGGCTCGCGATACCGCGAGTCGGCGCGTCCTTCCTGGAAGGTGTAGTCCTGCAACTCGCACTCGCCGGACTGATCGCAGATCGGGCAATCGAGCGGATGGTTGATCAGCAGGAACTCGAGAACGCCCTTGCGGGCCTCGAGCGCCTTCGCGCTGTAGACATGCACCACTTGTCCTTCGCCCACCGTGGTCGCACAGGCGGGCGCCAGCTTGGGACTCTTCTCGACTTCGACAAGGCACATACGGCACACGCCGGCCACCGGAAGGCCAGAGTGATAGCAGTAATGCGGGATGAGAACGCCGACGGTTTTGGCGGCCTCAAGGATAGAGGTACCGGCCGGCACGGAGACCGCGCGGCCCTCAATCGTCAGGTTGACAGTGTTGTCGGCCATTACGCGGCAGCCCCCGACGAAACGGCGACGGTCGAGGACCGCTTCCCGGTAATCAAGGCCTCGAACTCATGGCGGTATTTTTGGAGCGCGCTCACCACAACCGTCGCGCACGAATCGCTCAGGACGCAAATCGTCTTGCCGGTCATGTTATCAGCCATCTCCAACAGGGTGTCGAGATCTTCAAACGTGCCCTGCCCCGCCACGATGCGGTCGAGAATCTTGGTGCTCCAAGCGGTGCCTTCACGGCACTGCGTGCACTGGGCGCAACTTTCGTGGGCGAAGAAACGCGCGTGGCGCGCCGTCATACGCGGAATGGATTGTGCGTCGTCAAAGATGATGACGCCGCCAGAGCCGAGCATCGTGCCCTGCGCCACGAATCCTTCGTAATCCATCATCGTGGCTTCGGCTTCGTCCATGGTTTGAATCGGCACGGAACAGCCGCCCGGAATCACACCCTTGAACTTTCGACCCGCAAGCGGTCCGCCGCAGAGGTCGTACAGGAAATCCTTGAAGGGAAAGCCCATCACGACTTCATAGTTACCGGGGCGTGCGATGTTGCCGCATACCGAGAACAACTTGGTGCCCATGCTCTTCGGGCTGCTCAGCGACATTGCCTTGTACCACTCGGCGCCGTTGATGAGAATGTGAGGCACCGCCGCCAGCGTCTCGACGTTGTTGATGGTCGTCGGCATGCCGAAGAGCCCGGACACGGCCGGAAACGGCGGCTTGATGCGCGGGTTCCCACGGCGTCCTTCGAGCGAATTCATCAGCGCGGTTTCTTCGCCGCAGATGTAGGCGCCCGCACCGGAATGGACATAGATGTTGATCGTCTTGCCAGTTCCCATGGCATTCGAGCCAAGGATATTGGCCGCATAGCATTCTTTGAGTGCCTCGTTCAGGCACCGAATGGGCTCGGTGAACTCGCCACGCACGTAGATGTACGCTGTCTCTGCGCCAATCGCGTATGCGCCAATCGCGCATCCTTCGATGAGCGAGTGGGGCGTCCACCGCATGATTTCACGATCCTTAAACGTCCCCGGCTCAGATTCATCGGCGTTGCAGCAGAGGTAGTGCGGTTTACCGTCGTCCTGCTTCATGAACGACCATTTGAGGCCCGTCGGGAAGCCCGCGCCGCCACGACCGCGCAGCCCGGAATCCTTGACGACGTTCACGATGTCGGTGGGCGTCATCGCGAGCGCTTGTTCCAGCGCGCGATACCCACCGCGCTTCTTCCACCCGTCGAGGGTGCGCGCTTCGGGATCACCGAAGTGCTTGCTGAGCACAGCGGTCTCTCTCGGATGCGACTTGTTCGGATAGCCCATTACTTCAACCCCGCGAGGATCTGGGGGACTTTGTCGGCCGTGACATTTTCGATGTAATCCAAGTTGACCTGCACCGGCGTGGCGAACCCGCACGCACCCAAGCACTCGACCTCGATCACCGTGTACCGGCCATCGGCCGAGGTGACGCCGAGTTCTTTGCAGCCGGTATGCTCAAGGAACGCGTCCACCACTTTGTCGGCGCCCGCGCACAGGCACGGGCTGGTGGTGCACACTTGAATGAAGTGGTTCCCCACTGGGTGCTGGTGATACATCGTATAGAAGGAGACCACGCCCTTGACGTAGGCGGCCGTGAGATCCAGCTGCGCGGCGACTTCCGTCATCGCCTCTTCGCTGATCCAACGGCGGTCTTCTTGCACCATCCAGAGCGCGGGCAACAGCGCGGCCATCTTCGTCGGATAGCGCGTGAGCAGCTGCGTCAGCTCCGCCTTGCGGGCGCCGACGAAGACTGGTTCGTAGGGTGCGTGCGTATGCGCGCTCACCGGTCGATTTCTCCCATCACGATGTCAATCGAAGCATTAATCGCGATCACGTCGGAGAGCAGATGCCCCTCCACCATTTTCGGAATCGCGGAGAGGTTCACAAAACTCGGCGGGCGAATGCGCCAGCGCGCCGGTTTCGAGGTGCCGTCCGACACGAAGTAGTAGCCCTTCTCGCCCTTCGGCGCCTCGACGGCGACGTACGTCTCACCGATCGGAGGCCGCGGGCCTTCCATCACGTTCTTGAAGTGATGGATCATCGATTCCATCTCGCTGGTCGCTTTGTGCTTGGGCGGGAGGATGACGCGCGGATCGTCGACATTCACCGGGCCGTCTGGGAGGCGCTTGACCGCCTGCTCAAGAATACGCACCGACTGCCGCATCTCTTCCATCCGTACGAGGTACCGATCGTACACGTCGCCCTGATTGCCGACGGGGACTTCGAAGTCGTAGGTCTCGTAGTCGAGATACGGGAAGTCACGACGCACATCGTAGGCCACGCCGGAGGCACGTACCATCGGACCACTCAAACCGTAGTTGAGCGCTTCTTCGGGCCCCATGACGCCGAGCCCGATCGTGCGACCGACCCAGATGGCGTTCCTCGTGAGCATCCGGTCGCATTCGTCCAGCGTCTTCGGGAACGAGTAAAGGAACCCGTTGAGTCCCTCGAGCCATTTGTCCGGGATATCGGCCGCCATACCACCGACGCGCGAACCCGACGTCGTGAGGCGGGCCCCGAACCACCCTTCCAGCAGGTTGTAGATATTCTCGCGTTCCTGAAACGACCAGAGGAACGGCGTGTACGCGCCGATGTCGATGCCGGTCGTTCCCATCCACACGAGGTGCGACGCGATGCGCGAGAGTTCCATCGCCATCACACGCAAGACCGTGCACCGCGGCGTGATCTCAATGCCGAACAACCGCTCGGCACCGAGGGAGAAGGCGATGTTGTTACCGATGCAGTTGAGATAATCCTCGCGATCCGTCCACGGGATGATCTGGTTGTACTGCCGGTACTCGCCAATCTTCTCAAAGCCGCAATGGAGATAGCCGACGTGCGGAATGCAGCGCACCACGGTTTCACCGTCGAGCTCGAGCACCAGTCGCAACACGCCATGCGTAGCCGGGTGTTGCGGACCGATGTTGATGAGCATGTGCTCACCGCCGAGATCCGGCTCGAGGCTGGGTGGCGCTTCGAGCGCCACGGCGGCACCGCCGGACGTGACGATCGGTACGCGCTGCGGCCGTCCTTCACGGTCGAGGCCCGACGTGGAGAGCTCAACTTCAATGGTACGCTTGGTCGCCATTGGTTACTCCCCCGTCCGATCGCCGCCGGCGAGGCGCGCGCGCATATCGAGCGGCAGATCTTCGAACGCGTCGGCAATCGATAGTTCTTCCATCGAATAGCGCGATTCGGGAGCTGCCGCGAGTGCGTTGGTGAGTTGCTGCGAGCGCGAGAACCGTCCGCGGAGCGGAAAGTCTTTGCGCAACGGGTGTCCTTCCGTGAAGGACTCCCAGAGTAAAATGCGGCGCAGGTCAGGATGTCCCGTGAACGTGATGCCGAACATGTCGAAGGTCTCGCGCTCAAGCCAATCAGCGCCCTTGTAGATGTCCCACACACTCGGCACGGCGAGCGGCGCGTCCTTGGCCAGCTGCACCTTGAGACGCAAGAAGCGGCGGTACTTGACGGAGCGCAGGTGCCACACGACTTCCATCGGCTGCGACAGATCGCGGTATTCGACGGCCGTGACGTCCGAGAGATAGTCGTAGCACTCGCTGGGCTCGTCGTGCAGCCACTGAACCACGTCGTGCAGCTGATCAGCCGCGACGAACAGGGTGGTCTCGCCCCAACCGACGATGGAGCGCAGGACGGCACCAGGGAAACGAGCGGCGACGGTCGTGGCCGACGGATTGGCGGCTCCGCCACGATGCGGAACCCGCTTCGGCGTCGAGGGCTGATCGCCCTCGGGATGATAGATCGTGAATCCGGTCGTCATGGGGCCGACCGGGTTTGGTGCACCGAGTTACCAAACGGCTCCGAGAGCTCGTCGATGCGGTCGGGCGGGAGATAGAGCTTGCTCCGCGGATCCGGCTGCATCTCGTTGCGCAGCGTCTTACTCGACATTTGTTCCTGCATGATCTTCTTCTGCAGCATCATGATGCCGTGGATCAGCGCTTCGGGGCGCGGTGGGCAGCCGGGCACGTAGACGTCGATCGGGATGATCGTGTCGATGCCCTGCACAACCGCGTACGTGTCGAACATGCCACCCGTGCTCGCGCAGGCTCCCATGGAGATGGCCCACTTGGGCTGCGGCATTTGCTGCCAAATGCGGCGCAGAACGGGAGCCAGCTTAAAGGGGACGCGACCCGCGCAGATCAGGAGATCCGCTTGGCGGGGCGAAAAACTCATGCGCTCCATGCCGAAGCGTGCGAGATCGAACTTACTGGCTGCCGTGGCCATGAATTCGATGGCGCAGCAGGCCGTGCCGAACGGCATTGGCCATAGCGAATTGGAGCGACCCCAGTTGACGAGGAAGTCGAGTCGCGTCGCGACCCACCCATCCTGCATCGTGGGGTCGAACGTGACGGTGGAGGGGGCGTGGCCATTTTCCGGCTGACTGATCAATCCCACTGGAGTGCTCCCTTCTTCCAGACGTAGGCAAACCCAACGACGAGAATCACCATAAACACGAGCATCTCGTTGAGTCCAAAGAATGAAACTTGCGCGGGTGGGCAGATACCGGCGACGGTCAGCGGAATGCTGCACGACAGCTGTCGGTAGTACGCACTCCACGGAATCATGAACACCGTTTCAATGTCGAACACGATGAACAGCATCGCGACCATGTAGAACTTGACCGAGAATCGCTCGCGGGCGTCGCCCAGCGGCGGGATGCCGGATTCGTACGGCATCTGTTTCTCGGGCGTCGGTCGCGGACGAAGTGTCCATGCCGAAAGGCCGATAATGATTGCGGCATTCGCGATGACGAAGCCGACGAGGAGTAGAACCGGAAGGTAGGTGCGGTCCATTTTGCCTTTAATAGTCGCTCGTGAAAAAGTTCACGAAGTTTTCCAACTTGTAAACTTACCGAGCGTGTGGGAAACATGTCAACGACAAACGCGGCTCCCGAACGGAGGTTCGGGAGCCGCGTTGTGCCAGGCCGCTGGAACGGGCCTAGGGCTTGATCCCAGCTTTCGGGTTGGGGATGACCGTCACCCACGGCTGCACCGGCATTTTCTGCTGCTTCGGATAGACCTCATCCAGGGTATTGGCGTCAAACAGTCGGCCGTTTTTCATCACCAGAGCCACGGAGTTGGTATTCCGGATATCCGTCAGCGGGTTACGGTCCAGCACGAGAATATCGGCCAGCTTCCCTGGCTCCAGGGAGCCCACATCCGCGTCGAGTCCGATCGCCTCCGCCCCGACGATAGTGGCGGCCCGGAGCGCGTCGTGCTGCGAGAGCCCGCCGCTCTGGAGGAGCCAGATCTCCCAGTGCATGCCCAATCCCTGGAGCTGTCCATGGCTGCCCACGCCGATGCGACCACCCGCGGCGACGGTCTTGGCGACGTCCTCCGCGTGCTGCCACATCGCGTATTCCTCCTTGAGCGCAAAGCCAGCCGGCCCAGGCGAGTTCCCCATGCCGCGCCGGCGGACTTTCTCGTTGAAGTCGGTTGGGTGCGTGAAATGGCGCAGTTTCGCGTCGCCGAGCAGGTCCTCCGACTGGTAAAACCACCCTTCACCAAAGGGGCCGCCGTATTCCACGATCAGCGTCGGCGAGTTGGTGACCTGCGTGCCTTTGTACCACTCGAATACGTCAGCGAACTTCGGCGTGATCGGCAGGGTGTGTTCGATTCCCGGATAGCCATCGAGTCCGTGGGTGATGTCGAGCTTGTGATCGAGGCCACCTTCGGTGGTCGGCATAATGCCGAGTTCCTTGGCCGCCATGATGACCCACTGCCGCTGCTGGCGATTGCCGGTCATGTACATCTTGAGCGTCTTGGTGTCGTAATACAGCGCGTACCGCTTGAGGATAGTGCGTGCATGGTCGAGATCGCGGATCTGCTCCATTTCGAACACGCCGGGACCCGTCGTGTAGATACGCGGCCCGACCACTTCCCCGCTCTCCACGCGATCTGCATACGAGAGAAAATCGGTGGTGGCAGTCTGCGGATCGCGCGTGGTGGTGGTGCCGTATGCGAGCGTGGCTTGAAACTGCCACACCTGCGACGAGTGGATCGACGGAATCAGCCACTGCGGATGGTAGTGGAGATCCACAAAGCCGGGCATGACGGTCTTCCCCGTCACATCGACGGTGTGCGTTCCCGCCGGCACCGTCACGGAGCCGCGTGCGCCGATGGCCACAATCCGATTGTCCTTCACGAGCACGTCGGCGTTCTCGATGATCTCCTTTCCCTTCATCGTGATGGCACGGCCGCCACGGAAGAGGACGCTGCCGCGCGGCGTCTCGCGCGTTGCTGTCACGACAATGCGCTGTTCTGCCGGCTTGTACCCTGGCGCTTCTTTCTTAGTGGTGTCCGCCTTCGGCGCCGGAGCGGTCGCGCTGTCCTTCTTGACGGAGGCCTTGGCGCGGGCGTCGGCTTTGAGCGAATCGTCCACGACCTTGGCGCGATCGAGATCAAAGGTCCAGAGCGCATTCGCCAGCGACCACATCACCTTGCGGCCATCATTCGACCAGGTGGCGAACTCGCCGCCGACGTCGTTGAGCTTGCGCACTGGCACCGGAGTGGCGGCAAGCATGGCCACCGACACGCTCGGAGCCGTGGCGCCGAGCTGCGGGACCGTCACGGTGTAGATGTTCATCCCCACCGTCGCGAGCGCTTGATCGCCTCGCGGCGCCATGAGCACAAGATCAGCGGCGGGTGGAGCGAGCGGGTTCGGTTCCGCTTGGTCATCGCCGACGTACAGGCGAGCGGCACGTCCGCCCATGTCGTGCTTGGACTCGCGCGCCGCGAGACCGGCGTCGAGCGTGCGCTGCGCACTCGTGCCAGCCGCACTCGGCGACATCGGGCCCGTCACCTTGAGGTGCGAGCGCATGTCGGTACCGTCCCAGCGGAACGAGACGAGGCCGTCGCGGCGGCCATACGCGTAGATGCGTTCGGAGTTCGCGGTAAAGTGCGGCGTGCCCAATCCGCCCGTCGGCATGATGAGCGTTGCCGGTCCGCCCGTCGCCGGGATGGCGACGAAATCAGCGGCAGCGGGCCCCATGAACATGCCGCTGGCTTCCTGCAGCTCACGCGCGGCAGCGCGCACGGCGACCAAGCGATCGCCGGTCGGGGCCCATGCGATGTCCGTGTAGAGACCCGAGTGTTGCGTGAGCGTGGAGATCACGGGCGCCGTTTTCTTGGGCTGCCAGCTGGCCCGCATAATCTGCCCACCCTGGGCGTCCTGCCAAGTGACGAATGCGAGGGACTTGGAATCCGGAGCCCACGCCGAACCGAACTCGCCAATCTCGCTGTTGGTGACACGGGTCGGCTTGCCGTTGGGCAACTCCATCACCCAAAGGCGGTCGAGCGCCGTAAACGCGAGCTTGGTGCCATCGGGCGAGGGCGCGATGTCGCGAATCTGATGGGCGTTGAACGTCGGCGATGTGTCGACGCGATTGGCGAACTTCACCTCCGGCCCCATCGCCATCTTCACGTGCGCTTCAAACGGAATCTTTGTGGCGGCGGAGCGATCGACCGGTACGCGCCACATCTCACCGCCGTATGAGACGACGATGGCCTTGGAATCCGGCGTAAAGGAGAAGCCCGGGTAGGCGTCGAGCGGAGAGACCGATTCGGTTTCGTCGCGCTGCACAGGGAACGCGAGCCAATCTTCTTCCTGCGTGGAGAGGTTGCGAATGCGCAGGCCCGTCTTGGTTTCAAAACGCGAGGCGTACACCAACCAGACGCCATCCGGCGAGAGCGTCGGACGGAATCCAGAGCCAAACCGGGTCGTCATCTGCGAGCTTTTGCCGTTCTCTCGGTCGTAGACATGCAGCTGGAACGTCGGTCCAATAGAGTTGTACTGCCAGTTCCCGAGACGGGTGGCGTACCAGAGGTAGCGCGGATCCTTCCCAAAGGCGGCGCCGATCGCTTTCTCCTCCTTGGGGGCGCCGGCGTTGAGTGGCATACCGGTGCCGCCGTCGACGTTGTACACCCAAAGTTTTCCAGCGCCAAAGCCAGCCCATTTTGTGCCGATGATGTACTTGCCGTCGGGCGTCCATTCCGGCGAGGCAAAGTTCGCATCGTTGCCCTTCGAGATCTGTGTCGTATCCTTGCTGTCGAGCGCCATCGTCCAGACGTTGTCGCCGCCGCTCCGATCGGAGATAAAGGCGATGCTCTTGCCATCCGGAGAGAAGCGCGGCTGCGAGTTGTACGCCATGCCGCTCGTAATAGCCGCGGCAGTGCCGCCGCCGATGGGAAGCGTATAAAGCTGACCGAGCATATCAAACACGATCGTCTTGCCATCCGGCGACACGTCGAGCGAGAGCCAGGTGCCCTTGGTGGTGGTGAACTCGTGGGTGCGTGCGGCCTTGAGCGGGAGCGCGGCGGCCGGCGGGGCGCCGGCGGCTGGGGCACCCTGTGCGGCGAGCGCCGAGGGGCTGCCGGACAACACAAGCGCCGCGAGGGTGGCGCGCGAGAAACGTTTCAACATCAGCTGTGACCTCTAAGGAACCGGGACGACCAACGAAATCCGGCGAACAATGCGCGGAAGGTACGACCGACGCGGGGCGACTGCTAGGGTGCGGGGTTCGCTCACGGAGCCCCTGCCGTCCTGCCGGCGGGAGGTTATCTTCTGGCGGACTGCGCGGCACGCACGCCGCGCCGCGCGCTGGCCTCCCTTGCTGCTACGAGCCCCGATGTCGATCAAGAACGATCGCTGGATTACGATGATGGCCAAAGAACATGGCATGATCGAACCATTCGAGAGTAGCCAGCAGCGTGACGGCGTGGTGAGTTACGGCGTGAGTGCCTACGGCTACGATATGCGCGTGGCGCGCGAGTTCAAGATCTTCACGAACGTGCTCAGTTCGATCATCGACCCCAAGCACTTCGACCCCAAGTCGTTCGTCGAATTCGAAGGCGATGTGTGCATCGTGCCGCCAAACTCCTTTGCGCTGGCTCGCTCCGTGGAATACTTCCGGATACCGCGCAAGGTGATGACAATCACCGTCGGGAAGTCCACGTACGCGCGCTGTGGCATTATCACCAACGTCACACCGTTTGAGCCGGAATGGGAAGGCTACGTGACGCTCGAAATCTCCAATACCACACCCCTGCCGGCCAAGATCTACGCCAATGAGGGGATTGCGCAGGTGCTGTTCTTTGAGGGCGACGAAGAGCCCGAAGTCAGCTACAAGGACAAGAAGGGCAAGTATCAGGGACAGGTGGGCGTGACGTTGCCGAAGATTTAGGGCGGCACGGTCCGAGAACACAAGAGGCGCCGATAATCATCGGCGCCTCTTTGTTTATCACGCTTCACCAGCGCAGCGTATGATCACCCTGCGCCCATCTCCGCCTTCTCCTCGCGCTTGGTTGCCGAGGCCCAGATATAGTCTCGGTTCATCTGCACAATAGAATCAATCGAAATCCCCTTCGGGCACGCCTCCTGGCACTCCCCGAACAGCGTGCACCCGCCGAACGATTCGAGATCCATCTGTGCCACCATGCTGAGCGCGCGCCGGTACCGTTCGGGCTGCCCCTGCGGCAAGCGACCGAGATGGGTAATCTTCGCCGAGGTAAAGAGCGACGCAGACGCATTCGGGCACGCCGCCACGCAGGCGCCGCATCCAATGCACGCCGCTGCGTCCATGGCTTCATCAGCGTCCTGCTTGGAAATCGGAAGACCGTTGGCGTCTTGCGCGGAGCCCGTGGCGGCGGAAATAAA
>CANIWQ010000021.1 GCA_947471365.1 Gemmatimonadota bacterium
GGCTTCTCCCACCAGCAAGTCACCGCCAGCCACCACCGTACCGTCGCGTCCGTCAATCACGAGCTTGGCCGCGCGGGCCGGACGCACCTTCACGTCACGCACACGCGCGAGCGCATCGGCGAACCCGCCAGCGGTGTCCTTGAATGCGAGCACAATGGAACCTGGATCCTCGACCTTCGCGATCCCCTTGGCGCCCAGCGCCGAGTCGATCGCTGCGGCCATCCGCGTGGCGGTCACGAGGTCCGGCTCACGCAGCAACAACTTATTGGAGGTCGCCATCTGCGGACGCGGCATATCGGCTTCGAGCATCCCGCCGTCCGGTACGCGCGCGGTGGTGAGGAGTTGCGCCTGCTGACGGTTCACGCCGCCCACGCTCACCACGAGCGCGCCCTGCGCACCGGCGAGTGGCTTGCCACCAGCATCCGCGACGAGTGGCGTCATCCACAACACGCCACCGCGGAGCGACTGTGCATCGCCCAGCGACGACACGCGCACTTCGAAATGTCCGCCCGGGCGCAGGTACGGAGAAATTTCCGCCGTCACGAGCACCGCCGCCACATTGCGCGTGCGCAGCATTTCAGCGGGCACTTCCACATCGAATCGACGGAGCAAGTTGACCACCGACTGCACGGTCTGCCGCGAGCCGGAGGTCCCCATGACCCGATCGCCTGTGCCGTTGAGGCCGGTCACGAGACCGTAGCCCATCAAGCGCACCGCCGGGGCGGCGTCGGTCATTACGAGGTCGCGCACGCGCACCTCTTGGGCGCCTGCCGTACAGGCCATCACCGACACGAGGAGGGCGGCAAATACTGCGCGACGAACCACACACCCAAGGGACATCATGGCCAAATGATTCCTAGAACCTTCGAGAGAATACCGGAGCGTGGCGTGCCGAGCGATCCACCCTTTTGGGCGTACTCAATCTGCGCGTCCGCAATCTTGGTGGAGAGCACGGCGTTGCTCGCCACATCGACATCCTGTGGCCGGATCCAGCCCGTGACAACCACGTCCTGCTGGTTCTTGTCGATGTTCACGAGTTTGTGTCCGCGAATCTGGAGCATCCCCTGGGGTGAGACGCCGATCACGCGCACGCTCATCTGTGAACTGAACTCGTTGCCGCGGTTTGCAAGGCCCGCTTTGCGCGAGTTGCCGTTGTTATTGAAGTCCATGCTCACATCGACGTTGGCCGACGGCGCACCCGGCGACGCGGGCGGCCGAATGTTCAGCCCGAGCGACTTGGAGCGATTCTCAGAGTTGTTGTCGGTGAGATTGGCATTGGCGCTGGTGCGTTCGTTGATCATCACCATGATGATGTCCCCAACGCCGTAGCGCATTTTGTCCGAGGTCCACGACTGACGCACCGGCGGCTGCAGCGCCAACGAATCCGCCACGGGCTTGGGCGCCGTCTTGCTCTGGGCGGCAAGCGCCAATGCGGTGATCGGCAGCAACACTGCCGCGCAGCAGGCGCGGCGAAGGAACGGGGGCATCGTGAAACTCCTCATGGAAGCGAAAGAGTCGCGGGGCCAGTGACGGTCCCGGTAATGGTGCGTTGGGCATCCAAGCGCACGCGCACCCGTTCCCCAAGCACACCAGCGCCGAGTGCGGTGCCATCGCGCGACACCACGATGCCGTCCACCGTCGCTTGCACCCGTACTACGCCGCCGGCATGGACCATCTGCGGCGGAGCGATGGCCGGCTCGCGCAACGCTTCGCCCTGACGGACCATACGGCGGGTGACCCAACCATCTATAGAAGCGGCGTTGCCATCCGCCTCGGCCGTGATATCGCCCAACGAGAGGGTGAGCCCCCGTGGCAGATCGCGCGCGGCGCGGAGCGCGGAGGCGGCTGGGCGAGCGGCCGACGCCACCGTCACGGATTGCGTCGTGATCGCGCCGGTGCCCTGCGCGTCGGCGGCGCGCACGCCGGCGACGAGCAAGAGTCCCGCGAGCAACGCGCGACGCATCATAATCAGCGCACCAAGTTGTTCGAGATGTCAGCCATCGACTCGCTGTTCTTGACGGCCTTCGAATTGATTTCGTATGCGCGCATGGCGGAGATCATGTCGACCATCTCCTGCACGATTTCGACGTTGCTGGCTTCGAGGTACCCCTGCGATACCTGCCCCATCCCATCTTCATCGGGATATCCGGTGACCGGATCGCCAGACGCCGTCGTCGCTTGTAGCAAGTTGCCACCTATCGCCTGTAGGCCCGAGGGATTGGCGAACCGTGCCAGTTCAATGCGGCCAATCTCAACCGGTTTGGACTCAGTGCTCATCGTTGCCGTCACGATGCCGTTGGGCGAGATGGCAAGATTCGACATGCCGGCCGGAATCTTGATGCCAGGTACAATCGTGTGCCCTTCGCTCGTGACGAGCGTGCCCTGATCCGAAATCTGGAACGAACCGTCGCGCGTATACGTCGTCTGTCCGTTGGGTTGCTGCACCTGAAAGAACCCTTCGCCCTGGATCGCGAGATCAAGTGGACGGTTGGTCTGCTCAAGCGCGCCCTGCGAATGCATGCGCTCCACGCCAGCGAGACGCGTCCCGCGTCCCACCTGAATGGCGGGCGTCGTGTTGGCATCGGTGGCGTTGACCACGGCGGCACCTTGGACCGTTTGATACAGCAAGTCCTCAAAGTGCGCGCGGCTACGCTTGAAGCCGGTCGTGTTGACGTTCGCGAGATTGTTGGCGATGACCTCAGTGCGGGTCTGCTGTGCCATCATTCCCGTGGCGGCGGCGCGAAGAGCGGGATCCATGTTCTTACTCCGGAGTTAGCTGGGCTTGCCGAGCTCGGTGACCGCAATCCCGCGGGCCGAATCAATGGTCGAGAGAGTTTTCTGCACGCTGGCGTACGCGCGCTGGACGGCGATCATATCAACGAGCGAGTCGATGGAGCCGACATTGCTCTCCTCGCGTGAACCCTGCCGCACCGAGCGATCGGCGGGAGCGAGGCGTTGGCGCGTGGCGCCGGGAATAAACAGGCCACCGCCCTCATGCTGCAGGCGCGCGCCGGTCGGTACGCTTTCCATGCGAAGACGGGCGATCTGCTTGCCGTCGGCCAGCACGGCGCCGTTTTCTTTGACGGTGAGCGCCTTGGTCGCATGCGGCACGACGATCGGACCTTCGACGCCGCCGGCGTCGTCGGCTTCGCCGAGCAACGGATGCCCAGCCTGATCCACGATGCGCGACTGATCATCGAGGTGCAGGGAGCCGCCACGCGTCAGACGTTCGCCCGCCGTACCGAGCGTCGTGCCCTGCGCCACAAAAAATCCGTCGCGGGCAATGGCGAGGTCGAGCGGCGCGCCAGTATTGGTCATCGGACCAGCGCGAAAATTCGTTGCGGTTTCAACGACCGGCGTGCTGCCGTCCGAGAGCAGACGCGCAAAAGCGCGCTCCCCCTTGAAGCCGTCGGTATTGATATTGGCGAGATTGTTGGCCACGACTTCCTGGCGGCGCTCCAGATAGCGGAGTGCCGCGGCGGCGTTGTCGAGTCCAGTTGGACGAATTCCAGTACCCATCTTTATCCTCCGGTTCGCCAACTATTACGTGCAACGTCCGTGCCACGTCCGTGCCATGACCATAGATCTGTAACTTGTTGATTTACATATACTTACAGAAACAGCTCGGCCCCGCGTCAGCGGGGTCGAGCTGTTTGTTACGGCAGAACTTGCCGGGTACTTGGCGAACCCGGTTGATCCTTTCAGGCGACGTTCGCTCGGAGCGGCTGCAACTGCTTGCGGAGTCGGCCAAGCGCCTTGGTCCGGATCTGCGAAACCCGCGATTCCGTGAGTTCCAGAATGGACGCGATTTCGTGGAGCTTCAGCTCTTCGAAATAGTACAGCGTCAGCACAATGCGCTCCTGCTCACCGAGCCCCTGGATCGCCGATCGCAGAATTTCGACTTCCTGTTCGAAGTTCACGCGCTCCTCAATCCCTTCCTCATCCGTACTCGACAACGTCTCGGCGGGGGTCGGCGACTCTTCGTTGTTTTCGCGTGCGCTACGATCGAGCGGAATATGGACCGCACCCTCGATGTCGGCCTGCCATCTCCAGAGCGTTTCCACATCCACCCCGAGCGCTTCCGCTGTTTCCTTGTCGCTTGCGTCCTGACCGATGGTGCGGCTCGCCTGTTCGTGCGCCACGCTGATCTGACGCGATTTCCGGCGAATGGAACGCGGCACGTGATCCTGGCGACGGAGTTCGTCGAGAATCGCGCCGCGAATGCGCGGAGCGGCAAAGGTACTGAACGCGAGACCGCGCGAGGGCTCGAAGCTCTCGAGCGCGCTCATCAGGCCGAGCGTGCCGGCGCTCACGAACTCGTCGAAGTCCACGTCGGCGCCAAGGCCGGACGCGAGCTGCCGAGCGACGAAGTACACGAGGCCAAGGTGCTCGTTCAGCAGCTGCTGCCGGGCATCGGTATCGCCCTTCTGGTAACGCGCCCAGGTCGGATCGAGATCCATCATTGTCAGTCTCTCCAGGAATGCTGGCGTGCCGCATGGGACGCGAACGCTGTGGTGGTGATTTCGGTAACCAGTCGTGCTGCGATTTCTAACCCGGTTTGTCCCGCCCGGAATCGGTCGGCCACATACGGCAGCGGATGGTCGGCAAGAATAGCCGCCCGCAACTCTTCATCTTCAGGAATCGTGCCAGCGTATCGCAGTTCACGATGGAGGAACCGCGACGTGGCGCTTTGCACACTTCGAAACGCGTCGAGACCGCGCGCTGCGGATTGGCGATTCACCGTAAAGTCGATCACCGCGTGTGGTGCGGCCTCGTGAATCGACTTCACCACGGCGTACGAGGCTGCCAGCGACCCAGCGTCGATGCTTGCGCCGACCACGAGGTGATGCGCATCGAGCGTAGCGGCGACGGCGCTGATCATGGCGCGTTCCGAACCGGCGTCGATCACGACGACTTCATACTCACGAAACGCCGGCAGGAGCTTCTTGACGGCTGAGCGGCGGTCACCCTCGGCAAGCATTGCCGTGCTGATCCCCAGCTGATGGGCGGAATCGCCGAGCATCTTGGCACGTTGACCCGCATCTACACCGGTGCCAACGAGCATGGTGCGACGCGACTCGGCGCCGGCCGTCACCGCCATGAGCATCGCCATGATGGACGCACCAGACCCGCGGCGTGGCGCGCTCACGGCGATCACACGCGTGTCGCCAAGCGGCGACGTGGTGCGTCGGCCGACGAACGGACGAGGCGAGGTCATGCGAATACGACCTGTTCGTCCGGCGCCACGTCAAACGCGTTAATGATCATCGGCGCGGCGCTGCGCAGGTCAGTGCCAGCCAGCTGACCATCGGTAATCCATCGCGCGGGCAGGCTCAACGCGCTCGCGATCATCGCCAGATTGGCGTCGTTCGGTACTTCATCAATCTTCGTCAGCAGCGCGTGCGACACGCCGAGCGATCTGGCGTCTTCGCGAATGTGTGTGGCGAGATCGAACCGCGTCGTCGCCGGGAAGACGAGATGCGTTTCGTCGGGCTTGATTTCGCGGAGCATCGCGCGCCACGCGGCGCGCGGCGAGCGCGGCGCGCAGCCGGGCGTGTCGACAATAATCACATCGCATGCCGCGAGGCGGCGCTGCGCTGTGCGAATGCTTTTCTGGTCGTGCACGACTTCTACGTCCAGGTCGTGCGCGTCGGCAAAGCGAACGAGACGCTCGAACGTTCCGCTCCGGTCCGGATCCAAGGCGAGCAAACCGGCGCGCGACGCTCCGAAGGCAGCGTTGTGGGTAGCGAGTTTCTGTGCCGTGAGCGTCTTGCCCCCGCCCGTGGGGCCCACGAGCGCGACCACATACGGACGGTCACGGCGCACGCCGACGGGCGCGAACACCGGCGCGGCGGCGGGCGTCAACTGCTTGCGAAAGCGAGCGACCTCTCTCGCATCCACGGCCACCACTTCAATAAACGTCTGTCGGCCATCGCGCACCACACGCGAGTGCGCGATCATGGCGTCGTCGCCGAGCGTGAGGCAGACGTCGCGATACACAGAGGCCATGTCGCGGCCACGGAATCGTTCAAGCCGCATGCTGCAGCTCCCACGTCCCGATCGTGCTCAGGTTGATATACGGTGGCAGTTCCGCCAGCGACACGACCGGAAGCTGCGGCATCACCGGCTCAATCAGACGGCGAACGCCAACACGGAGACCGGGCGGGACGAAGAGCGGCATCGCGCGCGCGTCGGACGCGGCGGCCGTCAAGTTCTGAAGCTCACGGAGCAATCCAGCCAACAAGTCGGGCGTGAGGAGGCTCGTGCCAGGCTGGGCGGAACGCGGAGCGAAGAGCCCCATCAGCGACGCCTCAAGGCGCGGTCCAATCGTGATGCCGCGTAGCGAGCCGTCTTCACCCATGAACTGATTGGCAATGACGTTGCCGAGCGAACGCCGCACATGCTCGGTGAGCTGTTCCGGATCCTTGACCACGTCGGCGTGGTCGCCGAGCGCTTCGAGAATCGTGACCAGATCGCGAATCGGCACGCGCTCGCGGAGCAGCCGCTGCAGCACGCGGTGCAAAATGCCGAGCGAGATCTTCGCGGGCACGACTTCTTCGACGAGCGCCGGGTGCGTCCGCTTGAGCGTCTCCACCATTTCCTGCACGTCTTGACGGCCGAGCAGTTCGGCGGCGTTGGCCTTGATGGTTTCCATCAAGTGCGTGGCGACCATCGTGGTCGGCTCAACCACGACATACCCCAGCGCCTCCGCCTCCGTGCGGCGCGACGGACTGATCCAGCGCGCCGGCATCCCAAAGCTCGGGTCCGATGCTTCGACGCCGTCAATCGGCTCGAGCACGGCCCCGGTGTCCAGCGCGAGTACGAAGCGCGGCAGCACTTCGGCGCGCGCGACTTCGGAGCCACGGAGCTTGATGATGTATTCGTTGGCCGGCAGACGCACGTCATCGCGAATGCGAATGGCCGGCACCAGAATGCCGAGGTCCACGGCGGCCTGCTTGCGCAGGAGGCTGATGCGCTCGAGGAGGTCGCCGCCTTGCGACTCATCAATAATCGGAATGAGCGCGTACCCGACTTCGATTTCGATGGGGTCGAGTTGCAGTAAGTCTTTGAGCGGCGACGGGGCGGGCGCTTCGGCCACTTCCGGCACAATGCGCTCCGACTCGGCTTTGGCTTCGCGCTGTTCCTGTGCGTCCGTCGCGACCTTGCCAATCGTCGCAAAGACACCAGCCAGAATCAGGAACGGAACGGTGGGAAGGCCAGGGATGATGGCGAACGAGGCCAGCACACCGCCGGTGATGTACAACGCCTTCGGCTGCGCGCCGAGCTGCGAGCTCAGTACGTTGCCGAGGCGCGTGCCACCGGCAGACGTGACCATCAGGCCCGCGGCGGTGGAGACGATCAGCGCCGGAATCTGCGCAACGAGTCCTTCACCGACGGTGAGAATAGTGTACGTCGAGGCCGCGTCAGCAATCGGGAGGCCGCGCTGCACCACACCAATAAAGATGCCACCAAGAATGTTGATGGCCGTGATGAGCAAACCGGCAATCGCGTCGCCCTTCACGAACTTCGAAGCGCCGTCCATCGCGCCAAAGAAATCGGCCTGACGGCTGATGGTTGAGCGACGTTCGCGCGCGGTGGCTTCGTCAATGAGACCGGCGCTCAGGTCGGCGTCGATCGCCATCTGCTTGCCGGGCATGGCGTCGAGAGTGAAGCGCGCGGCCACTTCGGCCACGCGTCCGGCACCCTTCGTAATAACAATGAAGTTGATGCCCACGAGAATCAGGAAGAGCACGAGACCCACGGCATAGTTGCCGCCGATCACGAACTTTCCGAATGCCTCAATCACCTGGCCCGCATGACCTTGCCCAAGAATCAACCGCGTAGAACTCACGTTGAGGGCGAGGCGGAAGAGCGTGAGCAACAGCAGCAGTGCGGGGAAGGAACTGAACTCCAGCGGGTCGGTGGTATACAGTGCCGCGAGGAGCACCACCAACGACAAACCAATAGAGAGCGCCAAGAACAAGTCGAGCAAGAATGGCGGCAGCGGCACCACCAGCAAGGCGATGACGAAGACGACGGCAATCGCCACGCCCACTTCGGCGATTCGCGCGCGGCGCATATCCGGACTCGGAACGATCATGGCGCTCATACAGGCAAGGCGGTTGAAGAGCGAACCGGCGCACCACGACGGGCGCGCTGGCGAATCACAAAGGCGAGGACTTCGGCAACGGCAGCGTAGAGCTCGGCGGGAATCATCATGCCGATCTGTGCCGAGCCGATCAGCGCCCAGGCCAACGGCTTATTCTCGATCACCGGCACGTTGTGCTCGTACGCGATCTGCTTGATACGCTCGGCGATCTTGCGTTGGCCCATGGCCAGTACCACCGGTGCCGGCGCTTTCAGCGCGTCGTACAACAACGCCACAGCGACGTGCGTCGGATTGACGATGATCACGTCGGCCTTCGGCACATCCCGAAACATCTGGCGACGAATGCGCGCACGTGCCGCCGAGCGCATCCGGCCTTTCATCTGCTGGTCGCCCTCAGCCTGCTTGCTTTCCTGGCGAACCTCTTCTTTGCTCATCTTGAGGTTCTGTTCGTACTGCCACCACTGAAACAGATAGTCCGCTGCGGCCAGCACGAGATACGCGAGCCCCGCGCTGACGAGCATCTTCACCGTGTAGTGACGGGTCGTCTCGAGCAGACTGGCGGCATCTCGCGAGGAGAGTTCGGTGAACTCCGGCCATGCCGCGTCCAGTGCGCGCCACACAGCCCATCCGATAATCGCAATCTTGAAGAGCGCCTTGAGCAACTCGGTAACCTGCCGCCAGCCGAGCATCTGACCGGCGTTCGTTATCGGGTTGATCCGCTCCCAGTTCGGACCGAGCGGCTTGAAGGTGAAGGTACCGCGGGCCTGAACGGTGGCGACCGTCAACGCCGTTACCGCCACGCCGGCCGCGAGAAAGGCAATGATGAAGAGCGTCTCACGTCCGGTCTGCTGTAGCAACGATACGGCGGCGCCTTCGCCACCGCGCATCGCGCCAACTTGCCGAAGGCCGCTGCCGAAGAGTTCGACCACGCGCGCCGAGATCGCGGGGGCCAAGGTGTTGATCGTAAAGGCTGCGCTCAGCATCAGCGCCGCGGTGCCGAGCTCCGGCGATCGCGGAATACGGCCTTCTTCCTTGGCCTCTTGTCGTTTTCGCGGTGTTGCTTCTTCTGTTTTTTCCTGGTCGGAACTGTCGGCCATAATCGCTCCTCAGCGGATAGCCACGGCCGTAAAGCCGCGGGCAACGACGCTCAGCATACCGTCGTAGACACCGGACCATCCACCAAAGAAACGGGCGATGGCCGGCAAGGAGGCGATCAGCGTCAGCAAGCCGACAGCGATCTGGATCGGGAACGACACCGAAAGAATATTGAGCTGCGGCGCCGCGCGGCCGAGGACGGCTAGGGCGACGTTGGTGATGAGCACGGTAGCAATCACCGGCGCTGCAAAACGAACCCCAAACACAAAGAGCGCACCGCCCAGCTGGAGCATGGCCATCAGTCCGCCTGCGAGTGAGACCGGCTGACCCAGCGGTAGTGCGTGGAAGGAGTCGGCGAGCGCCGACAACATTTGCAGGTGCAGATTGAATGAAAGGAGGAGCGTTAGGGCAAACAGCCGCATGAAGGTGCCGAGGACCGGCAGGTTTTCATTACTGAGCGGATCGAGAATCGCCGATCCGCTCAAGCCGATCTGCACCGCCACTACATCGCCCGCCGCTTCGGCGGCGGCAATGAGCAGGGCGGCGCCCAGGCCAATGGAGAAGCCGATGACGGTTTCGGACATGAGCGTGGCGCCGGTGATGTTCGGCACAGTCGACATCGCCGCCTGCGCCATTGGCTGGAGCAGGAGTGTCAAGATGACCACAAGCATCACGCGATAGGAACGCGGGACAACGGTCTCAGACAGCGCCGGCGCGATCAACATCAATCCGCTCATGCGCGCCCCCGCGAGCACGAGTGCCTCGCCGGACCCGCGGGAGAACAGATCGAAAGGCGCGACGGCACTGGTCATGAGGCAAGGTTCGGAATGCTGCGCAGCAACTCAGCGGTATAGCGCACCGCCGTCTGAATCATCCACGGCAGGCCAATCAAAAAGACCATAGCGACGGCCGCGAGCTTGGGCACAAAGGCGAGCGTCTGTTCCTGGATCTGCGTGACCGCTTGGAGAATGCTGATAATCAATCCGACGATGAGCGCCACGAGCAACATCGGCCCCGCGAGGGAGGCGGCCAACAGGAGCGCGTTGCGTGCGAGGTCGAGGACGATGGAATCAGACATTAGCGAAAACTCTGGACGAGGCCCTGAATGAGCAGCGACCACCCGTCGACGAGCACAAAGAGGAGGAGCTTGAAGGGCAGGGAGACCATGACGGGCGGCAACATCATCATGCCCATGGACATGAGCACGGAGGCCACGACGACGTCGATGACGAGAAAGGGCAGAAAGAGCGCAAAGCCGATCTGGAACGAGATGCGCAGTTCACTGGTGGCAAAGGCGGACACGAGCACCACGAGCGGCACATCTTCCGGGCGGGAGACGGCGGGCTGGCGGCTGATGCCCATGAAGGTCACGAGATCGCGTTCGCGCACCTGACGGAGCATAAACGTCCGAAACGGCTTCACGCCTTCGGCGAGCATCGTGGTCTGCTCAATCTTGCCGTCGAGCCAAGGCTCGAGTGCGGTGCGATTCACTTCGGTGAGCGTCGGCGTCATCACGAAGCCCGTGAGAATCAACGCCATCGCGGCAATCAGCTGAGCGGGCGGGGCACTCTGCGTGCCCATCGCCTGGCGGAGAAAGTGCAGGACAATGAAGATGCGGGTGAAGCCCGTCATCATCAGGATAGCCGTGGGGAGCAGCGTGAGCAGTCCCATCATGACGACGACACCGACGGTGCCAGAGAGTCGCAGGCCACCGGCTTGTTCCCCAACACGCAGATCGATGCGCGGGGCCAGCTTAGCGATCATCGTGTCAACACGCGCGACGGTCGGGCCGGCGGTCGCGGCTTTGGCGGGCGTAGCCTTCGTTGGTGCGGTCCTGGTTGCAGCGGCAGGGTTCTGGGTCGGCGCGGCTTTCGTCGGCGCCGCGTTCTGTGTCGGCGCGGCTTTCGTCGGCGCCGCGTTCTGCGTCGGTGCGGCCACGGGCGCGTTCTGCGCCGGCAGCGCACCGATGGCGAACAGCAGCGCGAATACCAGTCCGGTGGAGTGACGCAACGCTTGCCGCAGTGTGCCGCCGAATCCGCCCGTGGCATCGGATGTCGTCGGAACCGCGAGCGACTCGGCGCCGTTCGGCGTGTCGAGTTCGACCAGCAGGCGAACGCCACCTTCACCAACGGACACCGCAATGAGTTGCTCGCCGATGCGAACAATCGCGATGCCCTGACGCGGTCCGAGCGGAAGGCGCTGGATCACGTCGAGCGGAATACGGCTGGTGCCGCTGGCCGTGGTCGGCGCGTAGCGCTTCAGCAAGCGGAGCGTGAGCACGAGCAGCCCGAGCACGAGCCCGAGCATGCCCATCACGCCGATGAACGACCCCATCGTCACGCGGCAGCCTCGATCGGGTTGAAGCCCTGCACCACGGAGGTGAGGCGGATGCCAAAGTGCTCGTCGATCACCACCACTTCGCCTTGGGCAAAGCGACGGTCGCCGACATAGATGTCCACCGGCTCCCCGGCCAGACGCTCGAGCTGAATGACCGATCCGCGCCCGAGGCGCAGAATTTCCTGCACGGTCATCTTCGTGCGCCCGAGCTCGATCGATACGGGCAAGCTCAGGTCGAGCAACATGGAGAGCGGAACTTCGCCCTGGCCGCTGCTGGTCGTGGTGAGTTCGGCGTAGTTGGGCTGTTGGCTGTCAGTCATGGCAGTGGTCAGAGAGAGGTCAGCGGGTGCCCGGTGCTTCGGGATCGTCGAGGAGTCGAACGGCGAGCTTCTTGCCGATACGGCCGGCGGCGGCACTGTAGCGCTTGCCGTCGCCGAGATGCAGCTCAAGCGGCGTATCCGTCGGAATTCCGGTGGGGATCACACTGCCGATCGGGAGGTTGAGGAGCTGGCGCATCGTGACGTTGAACGCTGGCATCCGCGCGATGATTTCCACGTTGGTGGCACGTAGCGAGTCTTCGGCGAGTTCGCGCGTCCGGCGGCGCTCCTCGTCAGAGCCCGTCATTTCCTTGACGCGCTTGGAGTCCATGGACGAGAAGAACTTGTCGAGCACGGAGATCGGTAGGCATATAACGAGCAGCGAGGTGATCGCGCCCGATTTCACCTGGATTTTGGCGACGAGCACGGGATCTTCGCGGGACACGCCCTGCACCATCTCGGGGAACGACTCAAACGTCGTGATCGCGAGGTCGAGCCCCACGAAGTCCTGCCAGATTTCCGCGAGCAGGCCGGACATGCGTTCAACGACCATCCGGACGGCGAGCCGTTCGATCGGCGTCATCGCGCGCCGCATCAGCGCCGGATTGTCGCTACCACCAAAGAAGCGGTCGACGAGGAAATAGGCGAACTCGTGTCCGATGTCGATGACACCTTTTTGTCCCGGCACGTTCACGATGTCAAAGCCGTACGACGCGCACGGCGTTGGCAGCGAGGCGGTGAACTCACCGAACGTGAAGTTTTCCACGCTTTGTAGCTTGAGTTCCACCTGCCGGCGCACGCGGCCAATCAGCCATGCTTCGAGCGATTTCGTGAGGCGCTCGTACATGGCTTCGAGCGTACGGAGACGCTCTCTTGTGACGTGGCGCGCACGGCGGAAATCGTACAGCTGCAGGTCTTGGCTCGTGGCATCGCCGAGGTCGGCGGATGCCAGCGCCTCTGCCTGGCCGTCCAGCTGGGCATCGATCTCGGTCTGGGAGAGTTCATCGGCCATGGAGAGCTCTCCTTACTGAATCACAAACTGCGGAAAATACACGCTGCGGATCTTGTTCGGTCCGAGCAGCGCATCCAGGGCGGTCTTGATTTCTTTTTTGAAGCCCTCGCGGAGTAATACATCGGAGAGCTCTTCGGTCGTCTTGGTGCCGAAGATGCGCAGAACAGCGTCGCGTGATTCGATGTCGCGCTTCTTGAGTTCGGCGAGTGCGAGCGAATCGGCGACTTGGAGGCCGATCGAGAGGAGCAGAAAGCGCTGACCGTTGGAAGCGGCCGGGTTCATGACGAGGTTGTCGAGCAGGAGCACGGGGCCATCTTTGCGAGCCTCGCCCTTCGGCTCGGCTTTCGGCTCGTCTTTCTTTTCCTTGCTCGCTTCGGCGCTGTCGCCAGCCGGTCGCGGTACGAGCCGATGGGCGATGGGCGGGCCGACAACGAATGTGCCCATCCCGATGCCCAATGCCAATCCGGCGACAATAATGATCATCCCAAGCGCCCCCCGTGAGGGAGGCGCGCTTGCTGCGGCGACTGGTTGCGTTTGCTCGTCGGCCATAATATCGGTCTGGCAAAAGTCTGAGAGAACTGCTTTCGAGCTCTCTATAAGCAGACCCCGTGCCACCGCGACGGCACTTGAGGTAAATTGCCGTAAGACTATGAATTACAATAACTTACAATATTGTCTAGTCAGCGTATTGTCGTAAATCATGCCGCCGACGGCTCAAATGCGGCAATTTTTGCCGGTTCATCATCGGCTCAATGTTCCCGCCCTCTTCTATATAAGGGGAGCCGGCCCAGTTGGACCGGCTCCCCCGTTAACTCGATCTGCTTCGCTCAGATCACATCAGTTCACGATGCTGCCGACCCTTCCGGCCTATCGCTTGAGGTTCACGAGCTCCTGCAGCAGTTCGTCGCTGGTCGTGATGACCTTGCTGTTGGCCTGGAAGCCACGCTGGGCGATGATCATCGCGGTGAACTCCTGCGCCAGATCGACGTTCGACATTTCGAGCGCGCCGCTGGTGAGTGTGGACTTGCTGAATTCTTGGGCATAGCCGAGCACCGGGCCGCCGGAGTTGGACGACTCGTGGTACATGTTGTCGCCCACTTTCATCAAACCGGCAGGGTTGTTGAAGTCGGCGAGCGCAATCTGCGCGAGCTCGACGTTCACACCGTTCGAGAAGGAGCCGGTCACTTTTCCGATCTTGTCGACCACAAAGCTCTGGAGTGTGCCCGACATGTAGCCGTCCTGATCGCGCAACACGGCCGTGGTGGCTCCGGAGTAATACGTCAGTCCGCTCACGCCGGAACCCGGATCCATCGAGAGGCTCATGGCGGCGGCGCCCGGCGGAGTGAAGGTGATCGACTGCAGCGCCGGCGCGGTCATCGTTCCGTCCGGATTGAAATTGAACGTGCCCCCGCCGGTGATCGTGCCGACCGGCACGCCCTGCGCCACGAGGTCAGCCGAGTCCACCGCCCACTTCCACTGCGCGGCGGCGGACTTGTACAGGAACGTCTTGACGTCGTACCTCGTACCCAGCGAATCAAATACGGTGATCGATGCTTGCGTCCACGACTTCGCATTCGCCGCTACCGCGCGAGTATCCGCGTTGAATCCGGCCACCATCGGGCCGACGCCATCGGGATCGGTGACCGCAAACACCGGAACGGAGGCATCAAGATTGCCGGCGAGCTTGACGTTCGCCGTGGCCTTGGCCGGCGCCTTCTGCCCGTAGGGAAGTTGAATGTCCCTAATGGTTTGGTTAGTGAACACGCCATTGACGGCGACCTTACCCTGAATCGCATATCCGTTCGCTGGCGACACGAGCTTGCCGTCGGCATCCACTTGGAAGTTGCCGGCGCGGGTGTAGTAGCTCTGGTTCCCTTTTCGTGCGATGAAGAACGAATCGCCCTGAATCGCGATGTCGGTTTCGAGGCCGGTCGTTTCGAGGTTGCCCTGAGAGAAGATCGTGTCCACCGATCCGATCTGCATGCCGAGTCCGACCTGAACTGGGTTCATACCACCGCGATCGCCAGGCGGACGATTGCCGCCCGACAACAGCTGGTTAAAACCTTCCTTGAACGTGACACGACCGGACTTGAACGCTACCGTATTGACGTTGGAGATGTTGTTGCCGATGACGTCCATTCGGATCTGGTGATTTCGAAGGCCAGACACGCCGGAGAAAAGAGAACGAAGCATTGAAAAAAACTCCTAAGGTTTAGTTAGCGAACACTTGCACGACCGTTCCGGCCGAGAAGGTTCGAGTACCGCTCGTAATAACCGCACCGTTCGTGCCAAACTGAATTCCATCGACGCGCGTTGTGATAAGAGGCGTGGGATTTGTGATTGCGCCCGTGCCGCCCTTGAAATCAAAGGCCACCTTATACGTGCCGGGGGCGAGCCCGTTGGTCAGCGTGGTCAGCGAGTAGCTGTGCTTGCCAGCGGTGACGCTCCCCATGTTCTGCGATGACAACGTGTTGCCATTCATGTCCGTGATGCGCATGGTCAGGTTTCCACCGCCGTTCGGCACATTCAGTGCCGCTGCCGACGTTGGGGTGGTGCCGCCGACATCAATCTGTGGGTCCGACACTTCGATGTTCTTGCCAATCAGCGCGAGCGTCGACGAGTTGTTGATGGCATTTACCAGCGATGCATTGCTGTTGGCTTGGGCCGACAGTGTTGAGTTGATGTTCTGGAGCTGCTCCACCGACGAGAACTGGGCGAGCTGCGACGCCATTTGCGCGCCGTCCTGCGGAGCGAGCGGATCTTGGTGCGTCATTTGGGCAATGAGCAGTTTGATAAACTGATTCTTGCCCATGGCGCCGCCAGCACCGGCCGTCAGCGGATCAACCGCGGTTGAGGCGGTGCCGCTGATGGAGTTCAAACTGCCGATTGGTGCCGTCACTGTGATTCTCCCTTCTGCCCCCGACGGGAGCGGTTGCGGGACGGGTCCTGTTGTGGACTCTTTCCCTGACCATCGCCGCGAGAACGCGACGATGAAGATGTCTCTGCGAAAAGCGTGCCGGGACGTGCGGGAGCCGCCGCACCGGACGCCGCAACGCCTCGCGCGGAGTCAAGAGTCGAACTGCCGGCAATCACGGCCGACGCGCGAACCCGCAGGGCGTCGGTCGACAAGCCCCGCGCTTCGAGCGCCGAACTGAGTTCCTGAATCCGGTTGTTGATCAGTTCAGCGGTGGCGGCATCTCGTACGTCGATCGTGGCGCCCACATTGGAGCCGCGCACGCCGACGCGAATACGATCTTCGCCGCCCTCACCGTTGTCCATCTTGAGCGTCATAAACGATGCCGGCTGCGCCTCGCGCGCATCCTGAAGAGCGAGCACCTGGTCCACACGCGATGCCGCGCTGGAACCCACGAGTCCCGAACCTTGGGTTGGTGTCACGAGCGCGCGCGTCATTTCACTGCCAATGATCCGCAGATCGGCCATTCGCGCTTCCGGAGTACGCACCTCGCGCGCATCAGTGGGCGACGCCGAGGCATCGGAGGCGTTCCGCACAGCAGCGCCTTGACGCTCCGGTGCCGAACGCTCACGATCGCTGCTTGTGCCGGCGCCGTTGCGCGTGCCGCCAACGGTGACCAGCGTGTCACTGGTGACTTGCGTTGCGGAGCCGAGCGTTGCCGAGCCGGGCGTTGGGGTCGCGGCAGCATTCGCGGCAACATTCGCGGCACGCGCCACGTCGGCCACGGCGGCCACGCTGGCCACGGCGGCCACGCTGGCCACACCGGCCACATCTACCACCGGCGCCACACGCGCCACGTTCGGCGCGGCCGCCGTTGCTGGCAACTCCTGCGTGAGGGACGCAGCGGCTCCGGCCTTTGTCGACGCATCAGGGGCGGTTTTCACCGACGTTGCAATCTGCACGTCAGTTACGGTGGCAACTGTTCCAATGTCGCTCACCAAACGGCCACCCGGCAGCTGCACATGTCCAGGATCGCGCGGCCCGAGCGTCTGCAACCCTTCTTCCTGTGCCACCTGCGCGAGCTGCTGATACCCAGCCGCGTCGTCCCAGTTGCCGTCCACCACGAGATCTGCGGCCGCGCCATCGGTGTGCTGCGACGAACGCGTCCAAGTGACCACCGGGCCGGGACGTGTACGCCCCTGATCGGCAAGATAATCCTGGCGTGTCTGACTTCTCCATGTCTCATTGACTGAGACCTTGTGTCCGAACTCGTCCTTCATTCGCTGGATGACGCGTTCTACCTTCGCGCGGAACTCCGGCTGCAGCGAACTCATATTACGCACAATAAGTGTCGGATCCACCGCAGCGGGTGCGTGGCTCGCGTGGAGTGGGGACGCGCCTGCGGCGTTGGTCGCCGGGGCATCCGAATCACTGGCAACGCGCGCGACCATTTCACGCAATGCTTCGGTCGCGGCGTGACGCGTGGTCGCCGCCCCCGAACGATCGTCGGCGACGCTCCAACGAGACGCCGCGTGGGCTGTGGAAATCTTCGGATCGTACGGCACCGCGCGATGACCGGACAGCGGCGGCCGTGAGGAATCGGGTGGGGTCTGCGCCTTCTCCTGCAAGACGGTCATGACCGAACGGCTGCTTGAGCCAAGCGTCGTACCGGCGCTCGGTATATTCTCGCTTTCGTCGTTGCTTTCCAACTTCAACACGCGCGCGAGCAGCGCGGAAAAACGCGCTTGTGTGGATGACGGCAACGCACCATCCACCCGTTGCGCGTCTGGGCCGCTCCCCGGCATCGCCGAGACTGGCGCTCCTCCTCCCACGTGCGCGCCCGAAGGCGCGACGGTCGGCATGACGTTGCTCACGTGGACCCGACCTTACCCTTAATGAGCACCTTGCTCAGCGCGGCCGCACGTGCCGGGGGCATCATCGTCATTACTTCACCGGCCTTCTTCTCTGGCAGCGCGCTGAGAATAGTCAGGACATCGGATTCATCCATTTGCTCGAGCACCTTCGCGGCATCCTTCGACGACATCGCCTTAAAAATTTTCGAGAGACGTCCACCGGCCACAACATTCGGTGATCCACCAATCGAAGGCGCGGGTGTTGCTTCCTGTGGGGCGGGAGTCGCGGGCGCTGTCTTTTTCGACGCGGGGGGATTCACGGCCGATCCAGCTGCCTTTGCGGGAGCAGGCGCGGACTTCCGTGCGGCCTTGGCTGGTGCGGCAGTACCCTTCGCGGAATCGGCGCTGGCGCGTTCAGCCGCGGCCGCCTCCGGAAGAGCACCGGCCTTTGCAATTTCTTCATGAGGTGCCGCGGTTGCCGGTGCCTTGGCCGCTGCGATACTGTCTGCCTTCGCCGCCAGCCTCTTCGTCGCTTTCGCAACGGACTCCTTTTCCTGCAGCACCACGACGGCGACACTTCCGCCCAGTCCGAGGAAAAAGAAAACAACAGCGATGAGAATGAATTTGGTCATGATTCGTCGTTCGTTTGAGAAGTCTGCCCACCGGTATCCATAAAGCGTGTGCGGCCAATGCCATCCATCACATCCCGCTCCGCCCGTGCCTCTTCCACCTTCCAACTTTCCAGCTGACGATCACGCAGGCGATCCAAGACGCGCCTATCTCTCACGCGCTCGCCGAGCATCCACTGTTTCTCTTGCACATTCCGTTCCGCAGCCGCGATGACCTCGGCGGCGCCCACGATTTGGCTGTCGAGCTGCTCCATGAGAAACGCCACCTGCCGGATTGCGCCAATGGTCTGCGACTGACCCGGGGCAGGGAGCATGACGTCCCGCGCCTCGGCACGTTGTTCCGCTAAGGCGTCTTTGTCGAGTCGCGCGGCCGTTTCGGAGTTGTTCGCCGTCGCAAGTTCAATGGCTGCATCACGTTCGGCTTTTTGCCGCATGGTGAGCAGTCGCTGAAGTGGAAATCGGAAACGCGGACCACTCATGCCGCGGGCCTACGGTGTGAGGTGGCATCGATCCGCGCTGCCAGTGCAAGCAACTGCTGCCGCGTCTCGCCGAACACCGTGTGTTCCATCGGCGTTTGACGGAGAAAATTCAGAATAGGCTCGCGCAGCTGAATGGCGGCGTCCACCATGGGATCACTCCCCTTGGAGTACGCGCCCACGAGAATCAGATCTTCTTTCTCGCGGAACGCCGCTTCGCAGCGCATGATCGTGAGTACGGCCTGCTGCTGTTCTGTTGTGGTGACGTGGTCTTTGACTCGGCTCTTACTGTCGAGCACATCAATCGACGGGTAATGCGCGCCGGCCGCGAGTTTGCGGGTGAGCACAATATGTCCGTCGAGCATCGAGCGCGCCGCATCCGCCACGGGTTCGTTGAAGTCGTCGCCGTCCACCAGCACCGTATAGATGCCAGTGATCCCGCCCTTTGCGCCGTTCCCCGCACGCTCGAGCAGGCGCGGGAGTGCGGCGAATACCGAGGGTGGATAGCCCTTGGTGGTTGGCGGTTCACCAATAGCCAACCCGATCTCGCGCCACGCCATCGCAACGCGCGTCACGGAATCGACCATTAACAGCACGTGCTTGCCCTGATCGCGGAAATATTCAGCGATGGCCGTGGCCACCAACGCACCGCGCGCGCGGACGAGCGCGGCCTGGTCGCCGGTTGCCACCACAATGACGGAACGGGCGAGGCCTTCTGGGCCGAGCGAGTTTTCAATAAAGTCACGCACTTCGCGACCGCGCTCGCCGAGCAAGGCAATGACGTTGACGTCGGCCTTCGACTGGCGCGCGATCATGCCGAGCAGCGTACTCTTGCCCACGCCAGAACCGGAGAAGATACCCACGCGTTGGCCGCGACCGATGGTCAGCAGGCCGTCAATCGTTCGCACGCCGGTTTCCATTGGCTCGTCAATCACTTGGCGATGCAAGGGGTTTGGCGGTTCCGCCGTGAGCGGCATGCGCTCAGTGAAGTCGAGCGTAGGGCCGCCGTCAATCGGTTGACCGAGTCCGTTGAGTACGCGGCCGAGCAGGCCGGGGCCCACGTCAACGCCAAACGAACGGCCGAGCGGCACCACCATAGAACCGGGGTGAATGCCTTCCAGTTCACCGAGCGACATGAGCAAGACGCCCTTGTCGTGAAAGCCACACACTTCGGCCAGCACCGAACGTCCTTCGGTCAGTGACGAAATCCGACAGATCTCACCGAGTCCGACGTCGATGCCAACGGCCTCCACCACGAGTCCGGTAATGCGAACGACGCGACCATACCGCGCGAGGCGCGGCAGTTCGGCGATGCGGCGAGCGAACAACTCAGGCATTGGTGGCGGTGTACGCGAGGCGGCGGTACGCGCGTTCGAGCGCGGTGTCCACGCGGCCATCGATGATCCGGTCGCGGCCTTCCACGACGCAGCCACCAGTCGAGATGCGGTGATCGGCAATCCAGTGCGATTCGCGACGCGGCCCCAGGTCGGCCTGTTCGAGGCCGCCGTGTGCTTCGATCAACGCGAGATCGTTGGGATTGACACGAATGCGGACCGCCTGATCCACCGGGAACTCGCCAAGCGCGCGGCGCACCAGCTTCAGCACGATGCTCTCGTCGGACGCGATTTCACGGTCAATCACATGTCGCGCGATGATCGTGGCCAAGGCCGCGATGTTTTCCTCGATCGATCCTTGCCACCGTTCTTCGTTCGTACGAAACACGTTGAGGGCGTCTTCCGCGGCACGCAACGCGTGCTGCAAACGCGCCTGCTCGCCTTCTTCGCCTTCGCGACGTCCTTCTTCAAAGCCGAGCGCGTAGGCATCGGACAGTTCTTTGTCGCGCAAACGCTGCGCTTCGACCACCGGATCGATGCGCTCCTCGGGAGCCCCCAAGGCATCGAACGCCGGCCGGCCACCGCCGAGATCGTCGGGACTCCACGCAGAGGTGGTGCCCGCTACTCCGGCGTGGCGGAAGCTGGAAGCGTTACGCAATGACAAGATCGTCTGCTTGCGTGCCGGTCAGGGCGATTTCACCGGCATCTTCAAGTTCTCGAGCCTGAGCGACGATGGCCGACTGCGCTGCTTCGACTTCCTTCATCCGTACTGGTCCCAACATTTCCATTTCGTCCTTGACGCTGGTGATGGCGCGCTGCGACATCCGCGCCATGATACGCTCCTTGAGTTCTTCGCTCGCACCCTTGAGGGCGAGGGCGAGCGTCTTCGTATCGACATCCTTGAGAATGCGCTGCATGGCGAAATCTTGGAGCCCAATCATGTCCTCGAACACGAACAGCAAGTTCTTGATCTGCGTCGAGAGCTCGCTGTCTTTCTCTTCGATCTTCTCGAGAATCGATTTCATGACCCCGCTCTTCACGAGATTGAGGACCGCGGCCAGTGCCGCGGGTCCACCGGAGAGCGCCCCAGCCTGAAAATCGAGATCGATGTCGTTGCCCAGGGAGCGTTCGATGAGCGTCAGCATTTCTGGCGACACCTTCTCCATCTTACACATGCGGTAGGCCACGTCCGTGGAGAGTGTCGGGTCCAGCTCATTGAACACCATGGCGGTTTGCGGCGGCGCGAGATGCGCGAGAATCAGCGCGATCGTCTGCGGGTGTTCATTGCGGAACGTGTTGGCAATCTGCACCGGGTCCGCCGTGCGCAGGCGCTGTAGTCCGGCGTTGTTGTTGAGCATGCTCAACACGCGCTTGAGAATGGCCTGCGCCTTCTGTGGGCCGAAGGCCTTCTCGAGAATTTCTCTGCAGTAGTCCACACCGCCACTCGAGAACGCTTCGCTGCCGACAGACGTCTCGATCCATTCCAGCAGCACCTGTTCGGCGTCGGCCGGTTCGACACGCTCCATACGCGCGATCTCAAAGGAGATGGCTTCCACTTCCTCGTTGCTCAACCGCTGCGTGACCTTGGCTGCCTGCTCAGCGCCGAGCGACATGCACAAAATTGCCGCCTTCTGCGCGCCAGTGTAGCGCGGCTTCTCAGCGTCCGGTGGTCGGTTGATCGGAGGCACGGGTTATACCTCTTCCTTCATCCACGACTTCATCAACCGCGCGGCACTCTCTACGTCATTTGAGACGGTCTGAACCACGCGATCGCGAAGCTCGGTGTCAGCTTCGGGGAAGTCAAACCGACTCACCGCGGGCGCCTTGAGCGCCGGAAGCACCAACGCGACGTCTCCAGCCGCAAGCGCATCAGGCGAGACACCGCCGGCGAGCGCGAGCTGTGCGCCACCGCCGCCAGTCGGGCCCTTGCCCTTGAGCGATTTCAGAGCGGCCATCGCGAGCACAAATGCCAGCAACAGGCCGACGCCCGTTAATACCGGACGCTGGAACTGCTCCACGCGCTGCGCAAGGTCCGGCTTGGGCGTGGGTTCAAAGACGGTCTTCGGCGTTTCAAACTGCTGACTCGCCACGCTCACTACATCGCCGCGTGTATTATCGACGCCCACGGCGCTACGGACGAGCATCTCAATACGCGCCAACTCTTGCGCGGTACGTGCCGTGTAGCGTGGAATGGTATCGGCCGCGCCGCTCTGGGGCATGCGCTTATCGTTGATGAGCACCGCCACCGTGAGCCGCTTGATGTTGCCAATGGCGCCCGAGAAGACTTCCGTGCTCTTGGAGTTTTCGTAGCTATTGGCCACGTTGGTGCTGGCCGCGCCGCCCTGTGCCCCAGGGGTGATTTCGTTTTTCTGTTCGTTGGTCAGCGCCTGCTTGTCAGGATTGATCTCCTGCACGGTGCGCTCAATTTTGTCGAAGTTGATCGCGGCCGACACACGCACGCTGGCGTTGTTGTGGCCGACGATCTCCGAAATAAGATCCTGCGCCTTCTTCTCGAGGTACTTTTCCACGTCCTGCTGCACGCGCAGCTGCTTGCTGCTCAAGCCAAGCGCCGTGCCGCCGTCGTTGGGTTCAGAGAAGAGGCGTCCCGTTTCGTCGTGAATGCTGACGTTGTCCGGACCCAGCCCGTCCACGCTCGACGACACCAAATGCGCGATGCCGGCCACGACTTCCGCGGCCGGCTGTCCGCCACTGCGCATCGCGATCAGCACCGACGCCGTGGCCGGACGGTCATCGGCGCGGCGAAACGCGGGCTGCTCAGAAATCGCGAGGTGAACCTCAGCGCGCTCAATGCCGCGCATGTGGCCAATCGTGCGCTCAAGTTCTCCCTCAAGCGCGCGACGATAATTCACACGCTGCGTAAAATCGTTCCATCCCCAGCTCGGCCGGTCAAACAGCTCGAGTCCAGGACGATTGCTGCCTGGGAGTCCGTCCTTGGCCAGCGCCACACGCGCGCGCGCCAGATCGCTCTCAGCGACCAGAATCTCTGCGCCACCACGGGAGAGTTCGTACTTGATGCCCGCCTGCGTCAGGCGGTCGGCGAGCTCCGAGGCCGTCTGCAACGGCACGTTCGTGATGGCCGGCACCATCGTCGGTGCGGTCGCGACACGCGAGGCGACGAGAATCAGCACCGCCACACCGAGGCCCACGGCGCCGATCAACACTCGGCGCAACCCTCCAACGCGGTCGATCAGTTCGTCAAGCATCTAGCCGTCAACCCTGCATGTTGGCGAGCGTGCGATAGGCTTCGGTGAATTTATTGCGGACCTCAATCAACATCTGCAGTGAGATCTGCGCTTCTTCGGTGGCGGCCATCACCTGATGAATTTCGACGTTGTCGCCGCGAATGAACGCGCCGAGGGTGTCGGCCGCCTTGTCCTGCTGGGCACCGACCTCATTCAGGGCGCGCTTGAGCGAATCGCCAAACGACGACCCCTCGCTGCCGCCGAGGAGCGGGACCTGCCGTGCTCCACTGTCACCGAGGCCCTGGCCGATGGTGCTGGAAAGTCCCTGCGTGAATCGCGACGCGGCTGCGCCAATCGGATCGCTCATGATCAGGCCCTGATGTCGAGTCGGCGACCGCGAATCGGCGGTGCGTTGGTGGACGGGGAGTTGAGATTCATGACCTTCGAATACGTGAGCGGACCAGAGGTCGCCGCGCGCGTGAAGAAGGTGCGCTCTTCATTGGTGAGGATGCTCCAGAGTGCCGGATCGGTGCCCGCCGGCGGGTGCACGCCACTCGCCGTGGCGGCGGGGCGCTGCGTGTTGGCCGCACTGTCCAGTGTCGGAGTGCCAGCGCGCGTGCCCATGGCGCGCGCGGCTTCGCCATTGGCCGGACGCGTCTGCGTCTGATCAAGGCGAGCCGTCAGCGCGTCGCGCAGCGAGCTGTTGACGCCGGAAAGACTCATCTGAATATCTCTTAGATGTCGATGCTGCGACGCAGCATCGACTTAGTGGCTTGAAATACCGTCGCGTTCGCCTCGTACATCCGGCGCGCATCCATCAAGTCAACGAGTTCATCGGTCACGCGCACGTTCGGATACCGCACATAGCCATCCGTGTTGGCATCCGGATGACTCGGGTCGTACACCAGCGGTCCTTCGCTCGCGTCTTCGGTGATGGCGGTGACCTGCACGCCGGCCGCACGATCAGCGGGCGCATTGCCCAGCACCGAATCCGGCATCACCGACGTCACGCCAGCGACACCGCTTGCACTCGAATAGGCGTCGCTGAACTGCGACGGAACGGCCGGCTGCATTTCCACCACGCGACGACGATACGGGCCCCCACCTTCGGTGCGTGTCGTCTCGGCGTTCGCAATGTTCGTCGCAATGGTTTCCATCCGCACGCGCTGAGCGGAGAGTCCGCTCGCGGCAATGCCCAGTGTGCGAAACATCGGCCGCGCGAGCGGCTGCACACCGGTGGGAAGAAATCCGATGGGTTTTGGCATGGCTTACTGTCCCTTGAGGGCTTCGCGCAGCCCCTGATAGGCGTCCTTCAACAACCTCGCCGTGGTTTCAAAGCGGAGCTGCTCATCGGCGAGGCTCACCATCTCCGACTCAATGTTGATCGGCCCTTCTTCCTGGCTCCCAGGCATAGCGCCGGTCTCGGGCAGCGAAAAGCCGCCCTGCTGCTGTGCGGTGGCACGCGCCACGCGATCGGCGATAGCGCGTGTGCGCTGAACGCTCACGTCTAGGCTCGCCTTGAGCTGGTTTGCCATCGTGGTTCTGCCAACGAAGTCGATCGACATAGAGATTCCGGGTAGTGTTGTCGACCATCCTAAATGCAACCCCAGTGCCACGCCCGCTGAGGGATTGAGATAATTGGCTTTAGTTGTTTATTGACAACGAGTTAGCCGCAAATTTTGGGTATTTCTGAAGAGGGCAGGCAGGGGGAAAAAATGGGGTTAGTCGGCAATAGTTGCCGACTAACCCCATCGAGTAACCGAATGTGGCTACTTCCTACGGTCCGCTGTCACCTTCTGTGACACTATCCGTGGCACTCTCCGGGGCGCTGTCCGGGGCGCTGTCCGCACCGCTCGGGCTGTTCAGTTTATTGCGGAGTGTCCGGACCGAGATGCCCAGCATTTCGGCGGCGCGGGTGCGGTTTCCGCCCGCGGCCTCAAGGGCGCGTTCAATCAGCACCCGTTCGGCGTCCGCCACGTTGAGCGAGTTGAGGAGCACACCCGACGAACTTGGTGCGGCCGGTGCTCCGCCGTCGGAACGGCGGGAGATTGAACTCGGGACGGTTGGTCCTTCGGTGTCGCCGCCCGCCGGCGGAAGAGGGGTGGCGGGGGTCGCGAAGTTGGTCGGTCCCGCGCCCAGCGAGGCAGGGCGTGCCGACGGAGGAATCTGGTTGACTCCGGCTACGGGGGTCAGCCCGTAGCGCAGCGGATCAAAGGCATGCACCTGAATAATTGGGTCATTCGAGAGAATCACGGCGCGTTCCACCGCGTGCTGCAGTTCCCGAACATTCCCCAACCATTCCTGGGCGGTGAGGAAGTCCAGCGCTTCGGGAGAGATGCCGCGGATTTCCTTCCCCATTTCGGTGCCGGTCTTGACGGCAAAGCGCATGGCGAGGACCGGAATATCTTCCGGCCGCTCGCGAAGGGGCGGAATGAGAATCGGAATGACGCCCAATCGGTAATAGAGATCGCGACGGAAGGTGCCAGCCGCCGCGTCCGATGCGAGGTCGCGGTTGGTAGTGGCAATTATTCGCACGTCCACGCGAATCGGCGTGGTGCCACCAACCCGCTCAAACTCCTGCTCTTGGAGCACGCGCAACAGCTTGGCCTGCAAGTCGAGCCGCATTTCGCTGACTTCGTCGAGCAGGAGCGTTCCGCGGTGGGCGCGCTCAAAGGCCCCTTCGACCCGCTTGATCGCGCCGGTAAATGCGCCCCGCTCGTGCCCAAAGAGCGCGCTTTCGATGAGGCCCTCGGGGAGGGCGGCGCAGTTGAGCTGAATAAAGGCGCGGTCAGCGCGATCGCTGCGGTCGTGAATGGCGCGGGCAAAGAGTTCTTTGCCGGTGCCGCTCTCGCCCTGTAGTAGCACGGTGGCGCGCGTGGGCGCCGCCATCGCCACGGTCTGGAGAATGCGGCGCAACGGTACCGAATCGCCAATGATCTGACGTTCGTTGCGAAACTCCATCACCTCTCGACGGAGCGCTTCATTCTCACGGCGTAAACGCACGAACTCGAGCGCCTGATCCACGGCGAGCTCGAGCTGCTGCGGGCGGATGGGCTTGGTGATGTAATCGACCGCCCCCCCCTTGATGCTCGCGACGGCGTTCTCAATGCTCGCGTAACCCGTGAGCATAATGAGCGGCACATCGTAGCCATCGCGCGCGAGGAGATTCAGGAACTCCAAGCCCGACAACCCCGGCATCCGGTAATCCGAGATGATAAGGTCAATGCCGCCGCGCGCGAGAACTTGAAAAGCTTCCGGCACGTTGCGTGCGCCCACCGTGTGATGACCGGCGCGCTCGAGCGTGTCCTGCAAGATGAGGCCGACTGACGGATCGTCGTCGACGTACAGTATGGAAGCCATTCAGGGGCGTCAGGGGATCGTGCTAACTGAGCAACGATATACCCAAAACCATCACCCGGCAACTCTTGCCGGGTGGTATTTGGGAGTTGAGGAGCGAAATCCAGTGACACGGCACAGGTCGCGAACGGTCAAGTAGCCTCGTGCGAGCCCATGCGTACTATCTATATAGATGTGAAGGAGCCCGGCCAACCAGCTAGTTCGAGCGGTTGAGGAGCCCGGTATTCGAGTTCCGCGAGGCGCTGGTGTAGCCGATGGCTGCCTCGCTGCCTTTTGACAGCTGGGCGAGCTCGCGTCCCACCCGTGCGACCTCAATGCCGATGGCCTGTGTCATGGCGCTATGACTCTGCCGAGCACGCTCGGCCGCTTCGAGTATGGCTTCTCGCCCGGGTCCCGACGTGTGCTCGATCCCCGCCTGCACTTCCATGAGAATCCCGTCGGCCTGCTCAAAAATTTCCCCGAGCGCCAAGGCATCATGCGCCGCGTGGCAGCGGGCATGGTCAAAGAGGCGCTCAAGTTGCTCGAGCCGTTCAATCACGGACTCTGCCGAAGCGATCACGCCACGTCTCGGCGCGGTGCGACCGTAATGGTGTGGAACGCATCGCGCAGCTCGCGAACCATGGCGATAATCGTGTCGAGCTTGGCGAGTTCTGGGCGCACGCCGAGCGAGGTCAGTTCACCAAACAGAAAGACGTAGAGCGCGCTGAGTTCCTTGGCGATGCTCCCCCCGCGTTCTTGGTCGAGCGACGCGAGCAGTTCACCAATAATTTCCAACGATTTCTCAAAACCCGCGCACCGTACCTCGACCTTGTTCATCGTGATGCCGACCCGGGCCCGCTGTAGCGCGGTGAGGAGTCCGTCAAATGTGAGCACCACGAGCTGGCCTCGGCTCGAGGTGAGGACCTGCGACGCGCGGTACGCGTTGTTCGCCGAAGCGGCATACGGATTGGACAAGCCTGTCACTCCTGTAGAGGTCTCTTACGAGTATCGGCTACTTCGACTGTGCCTGAAGCGCATTCATTTGCGATGTGAGGAACGAACCCACCGAATTCGACTTCGACATTGCTTTTTCCATCGCGGTGAACTGCGTGGTGAGTGCCTTGCGACGGGCATCAAGGCGTGTTTGGATGGCCGCAATGCGCGAGTCGAGGTTACTCGCACGCGTGGTTGCCGCCGTACTCAGCTTGGTAGCCGTTCCGCCGAAGCTGGCGGAAATGCTATCTGAGATACTCGCCAACGTGCCGGCCAATCCGAGCGAAAACGAGAGTGAACCGGCGTCACCGTTCACCGGTGCGGTCGTGCCCGAGTACCTCAGCCAGATGCCATCAGTCGTTGCATTCCCAGTGGCACCCGCCAGCATCTGGCCGCGACCCGTGGCGGCCTCTCCGTTGATCGTCCCCGCCACGTCGAGACCTTTGTACGCACCAGCCGTGATCGCTGTCGCGATGCCGTCGCCGACAGAGCCGGCGGTATAGGCCACCGTGAAACCGTTTGACAATCCGTGGTCGAGCGCGTCGACCGCAAGCCTGCCGCTGCTCTTCGACGCCACCAATCGCATCCCCTTGTCGGAGAACATGGTGTTGAGTCGCGAGACCGCCGCGTCGATCGTGTCGCCGCCGCTGAGGGAGATATTCCCGGTCTTGCTGGTCGCCGCGTCGGTTATGGTCATCGTGTCGGCGGTGCCCGAGTTCACATAGACACCGCCAGCCCACGCAGCGCTCGCTGCCGTTGCGAGGGTGGCTGCCCGCGTGATGGACACCGCATATGGCGTGCTCGATGGTTTTGCGGCGGAACCAGCCGTGATGAACGACAGCTGACTGTTGGTCGTGATACCGCCGACCGTGAGCAAGTTGCGCACGTCAGAGAAGTTCGACGCGGCCATCTTTTGAAACACGGTGGTATTGAGTGAGAGCACGCCGGTTCTGTCATGCTGCAGTCCGACCGTCGCGGCGGACGTCAATGATCCGCTGGCACCGATCACGGGTGTGAGCAGGGTGCTGGTGAGTGACTGCACCATCGCCTTGGCCGAGTAATTGTGCGCGAGCGCGCCGCCGGCCGCGGTGGCCGTTTTGACCCAGCTGCGTGCCGAGTTGTAGGCCGAAACAAACGTATTCAGCGAATTGATGATTGACGAAACATTGTGAGTCACACTCACTGAGACCGTCGATCCCGGTTCGGCGCTCTGCAGATTGAGCGTGACCCCAGTCACCGCGTCGCTGATGGTGTTTGACGCGCGCGTCACGGTTTGGCCGTCAATGCGCAACCGCGCATCTGCGCCCGCCACGAGTACGCGACTCCGCCCGAGCGTACCGCCCGTTGCCGCTGAGAAACTGCCAAGGCTGATGGTACCACCGGATGCACGCGCCACGGTGAGGGAAAGCCCAAGCTGTGAAGCGCCGGTGGCGCTGTCCCTGAGGACAATGCGCCCATCGGTCCCCATGGCGGCGGCGGCGCTTCGCGCGCCCGCGCCGAAGCCCGACGCTGCGTTGTTGATGGCCGCGAGTAAGTCGCCAACAGTGGCCGTGGCGGCATCGGCAATCTTGAAGGTGGTAGAGACGCTCGACCCGTCGCCGCGCGTTCCACTGATCGTGAAGACATCATTCGTTGCGAGCGCGAGCGGCTGCGAGTCGATCCGCACGGCCGATAGTAGCGTGGCATTGACGGCGGCACCACCGACGCCATCGCCGAAGGGGTTGGCGCTCCCCACGGCTCCTTGAAGTGCTCCGCGCCCCGCGTTGGTGAACCCCAGCGCCGAGAGTGTTTTTGCGCTATCCGCGGGAACCGCCGCGCTCCCGTCGATTTCGACGGTGGCGTCAGTTTGCAGCCGATAGGCCGTTCGACTTCCCACCGTTTCACTCGCGATGGTTGCCGCACGGCTCGGCATTGCCGCGTTGATCTTGGCCTGGATGGTGGTGAGCGAATCGATGCTCAGGTCTATGGGAATCGACTGGCCGTTGATTCGAATCGTAGAAGGCGAGGGGAGTGGAAGGCCAAGGGCCGCAGCGATGGCGGTCGTGGCGGACCAGACGCGATGGGTTTGCGTGGCGCCCGATGCCGACACATTTGCGACGGTTGTACTATCGGTGAAGCCGAGCGACTGCAGCACGCCGTCCGTCGTGTCGGTGGCTTGAATGCCGGCGATCCCTGTGAGATCGCTCGTCAACATCATTTGGGCGCCAGTGCTCGTTCCGATGATGGTGGCGGTGACACCGGACGGCGCGGTGCCCGTATTGGCACTGTTAATCTTATCGCGAACGGAGGTGAGCGAATCGGTACCGGCAACCGTGATGACGCGGCCGTTGAGCGAGAACTGGCCGCTGACGTTGAGTGCGGCCGAGCTACTGGCCATCAGATTACTTCCGATTTTCTCGCTCTGTGCGAGTTGCACGACTTCGGCGGAAAAACTCCCGGCGGTCGCGCCAGTGGCGGCCGTGGCACTGAGGAGCACATGTCCGGTGCTAGCGCTGTTGCCAACCGATGCGCTGAACACGTCGAGTGCGCTCGAATCTTTGAGCGCAGCGGCGGCGTCGTATACTTGAGCGACCACGTTCTTCAGCTCCGTCCACGCGGCGGCTTCTGTCTGGTTTGCGGTTTGTCGTTTGGTGACCGGTGTCAGTTCGTTGTTCTGATCGATGGCGATGATCTGATCGATCATACCCTGCCACTGAATACCGCTCACCACACCATTGACGGAGGCGGCGGACTGCGCATTTGTTCCGAATCCGGACGAACCACTTACTGATGTCATGACCTCGCTCCCTCGGTGGTCTTGCTGAGGCTACATCCCCGGAGCCGAAACCGGCCCCGGGGACGAATCCTGTGCTGCATCTCCTACCGTCCTACCATACTCCCCAAGACTACTGGAGGAGCTTGAGCACGCTCTGTCCCGCCTGGTTCGCCTGCGCCAGCATCGCCGTGCCGGCCTGCGCCAGGATGTTGTTCTTCGAGAAGTTCACCATTTCCGTCGCCATGTCGACGTCGCGGATGACGCTCTCGGCCGAACTGAAGTTCTGGATCGTCGTCTTGACGTTGTCGATAGCGGACCCCATGCGGTTCTGGGCGGCGCCGATCACGCCAAGGGTGGTGGCCACGCTTGCGATGGCCGCATCAAGCAAGACAAGCCCAGCGGCGGCGGTGGTGCGGGAAGATACGGTCGAGGCACCGGTGCTGACGCCCAACGTCGCCGTCGTGAGGTCCAGGTCGGAACCGGTCACGGAAAGGACGTCATCCCCCGTGTACGCTGCGTGCGCGGCGCCAACGAGGAAGCTGGCCGTGCCGGCCGTAACGGTGAAGGTTTTGGTGTCGTTTGTTCCGGCCGAAGCGCCGTTGACGTTCGCGGTGTACGTGGTGCCGGTGTCAATCGTGATGCCGAGCTTGTCGAAAGTCAAATACTTCTGACCGGTGACGGCGGTGATAATCTGGGTCGTGCCATTAGCGTCCGTCAACGAGGCTTTGTTGGATGCCAACGTCTGGGCAGCGCTGAAGGTGTAGACGCCAGCTGCGGCGCGGGAAAACTCTTTTGTCCAGCCGCCTCCAACGATGTTCGTGGCAATGGTGGCGCCGTAGGTGCCGGCCAGAAGCTTCTGGTTCTGGTACTGCACGGTGTTCGTCGTGCGGTCGATTTCAGCCTGCAGCGACGCGTACTCAACCTGGATCTTGGCGCGGGCCGTGTCATCAACCGTGTCCGACGAGGCCTGCGCGGCCAGTTCCTTCATACGTTCAAGCAGTTTCTGGATCGAACTCGCCGCGCCGTCAGCGATGGAGAGCATCGAACTGGCCTGCTGCGCGTTGTTGGAGGCCATCGTCAGCGCCTTGATGTCGCCGCGCATGGTGTTCGCAATGCCCAGACCCGCGGCGTCATCCGCGGCGTGGTTGATGCGGAAACCGCTGGACAGCTTTTCGCTGGACTTGGCGATTGCGTCCTGCACGCGACCGAGGCTATTCGCTGCCGTAAGCGCCGAAACGTTCGTGTTGATGCGCATGACCTGCTCCCTGTTTTATGGTCGAGGGAATCCGTTCCCTCATGAGCCGCTGCATCAGTGCAGTAGCTCCAGAGTTCAGTATCGGAGCGACATCCAAGAACTTGAGCGTCTCGGAAAATCACGTGGGCTCACGCCCAACGGCGACGCCGACACACAGTGTTTAGTTAAATGAGATCGGCTGCCGTACGCTCCACGCTGTGTCGCCGAGCACCACCTGCGCGCCGCGGCCGGAGTGCACGTTGATCACGACGGGCCCCTGCAGATTGGCCGTGGCCTGATCGGCACGCGATGCTGGCAGCGTGACAATGGCGAACAGCGCGAGCTGGCTCGCGTCGCGCGCCTCGAGGTGCAACAGTTCCGTTGGCGAAAGTTCTGCGGCAAACCCTTCAAAAAAGACAAACGGATCGGCAAGCAAAAAAACGAGCGTTGAATGGTCCGCACTCTGGAGCCACGCGGTGCCGAGCTTGGCGCCGTCAATCAACACCCAAGTATGGCACGCCGGAAAACCCAGAATGCCCTCTTGAAACGTGATGAGATGTTCTTCGGCGACGTCGAGGGCGCCAAAGAGTTCGGTGGCAATCGTGCGACGCGGCCCAGCGGCCGGCACCGCAAGCGAGGAAGCGGTCATTGCATGTAGCTCGTGATCGAGAGATTCAGTACGCGTGAGGTCGCCGAGAGTGCGGCCTGATACGCGGTCTGCCGGGAAACCAGTTCGGTCATTGCCGTTTCAAGATCGACATCTTGCAGGTTCGACTTGAATGTGGCGAGCTGGCTCGAGAGCGCGGAGATGTTGGATTTGGTAATGTCGAGCGTGTTGGCGCGCGCGCCCGTTTCGCCGATGAGCGACTGCAGTTGGCTGAGGGAGGTGTCGATGGTTGGAAGTGCGGCGGCCACGCCCGCCGTCGAGCCCCCGTTGAGTGCGCCGGCCAAATCCTGCAGCGTTTTGAGAATGCCGGAGTTGGCGTCGCCAAACACCTGCACGCCGTCGTGGGCGGCGGCAATGCGCTGTCCCTTGTTGATCTCGATCTGGCGGGCGCCCGTTGGCGGCACCGCCGCCACGCTGAAGGTGTACGAGGCGCCGGTCGCGTTGACGGAGAAGGGCTGCGTGGTGGAGTTGTTGCCGCCAAAGAGGAAGTCGTTGCCATCCATGGTATTCGAAATCAACACGGCCTGGGCGAGCAGTTGGTTCACTTCAGCGCCGGTCACGGCTTGCGTCTGTGCCGATGCGGTGCCGGTGGCCTGGCTCATGGCCAGTTCTTTGGCGCGCGTGAGCAAGTCGGTGAGCTGACTGAGAGCGCTGTCTTCGGAAGAGACACGGCGCTGCGCGGCGCCGACATTGCGTGTGTACTGCGAGAGGGCGTTGATCTGGCTCTCGCTTTGCATCACGCCGTTTGCGGCCGTCGGGTTTTCCGACGCTTGTTGGAAGCTACGCCCCGTCAAGACTTTGGTCTGGGCGGAGTCGAGGTGCTCACGCGCCATCGATAAGTTCGAGATCGCGAGTTGCGTCGCGAGGTTGTTGGTAATGCGCATGCCGGTGTTCTCCGAGGTCGGATTGATGCTAACGACAGGGGAGAGTGCAGAATCCATGCCAGTAGAAGGGGTGGAAAA
>CANIWQ010000022.1 GCA_947471365.1 Gemmatimonadota bacterium
CGCTGGCTTTGACGACCGCGCGCTGGTGTCGAGCGTCTGCAATCTCGGGATGGTTCCGGGAGAGCTCTCAGGGCAGGCCCCGCTCGGCTTGGCGGTGCCGATGGGGAATGATCTCGCCTGCGTGGTGGACCACGACCGGATCAACTGGCTGACGCCGGTGATCTCCCTCTTTCTCCATGGGAGTTGGGGGCACATCCTCGGCAACGCGCTCTTTTTCTGGGTGTTCGGCAACAACATTGAGGATGTGATGGGGCGGGGACGGTTTTTGCTGTTCTACCTCGTGTGCGGGCTCGCCGCGGCAGGTGCGCACGTGCTGGTAGGGCCTGCCTCTCCGGTGCCGACGGTGGGAGCGAGCGGTGCGATCTCCGGCGTGATGGGGGCGTACCTCATGCTCTTTCCACGGGTGCGCGTGCGGATGCTGTTCATTTTCATCATTTTTTGGAAAGTGATTCCGCTGCCGGCGTGGGCGGTGCTGCTCTGGTGGTTCGGGATGCAGGTAGTAACCGGCTTACCTGAAGTGCTGCGTGCCAATCCCGAAGTGGCTGGCGGGGTGGCTGTCTGGGCGCACGTGGGTGGGTTTGTTGCTGGGGTGGTCCTCGTGAAGCTGTTCGAGGATCCGTTACTGAAGGGCCGGAGGCGCGCGCTCGACGCTTTGCGAGGCGGGTCGGCGAGCATGGGAGAGCAGGGGCACCCAGGCGCTGTGTAACGGTCTCGTTACATACCCAAGAAAGGCAGAGTTCTGTTTGCGTCCAATTGTAACGGCGCGGTAGCTTTCCCTCTCACGGTTTGTAACGGCTGGCGCTTTCTCCGGAGACTGGACCCCGTGCGTCTCATTCCGAAAGACGAAGGCTTTTTTGAAATGTTCGACGGCTTAGCGGTTCTTATGACCCGCTCCGCTGCTCTGCTCAATGCGCTCTTCACGGAGCCCACGCGCCTCGATCACTATGCGGCGCAAATCAAGGAGCTCGAACACCAAGCGGACGACATCACGCACGAGATCATGAATCGCATCGACCGGAGCTTTGTCACGCCGCTCGATCGCGAGGACATCCATCTCCTGGCGTCGCGCCTCGACAACGTGGTGGATCTCATGGACGGCACGGCACGTCGCGCGCAGATGTTCCACCTCGCCGACCGCAAGGAACCGGCGAAGGAACTTACCCGCGTCTTGCTGCAGGCCACTGAGGCCATCGCACAAGCGGTGACATCCGTTCGAGATTCACACAAGGTCGCGCTCATTGGGCGCGACGTGAAGAAGCTCGAGGAAGAAGCGGATGCCATCTACTCGGCGGCGGTCGGCGCACTGTTTGAGGGGAAGCCGGACGCGCTTGAGGTGATCAAGTGGAAGGAACTGTACGACAATATTGAGCACGCCATTGACGAAGCGGACGACGTGTTGAACGTGCTCGAGAGCATTGCCCTCAAGAACAGCTGAGGGTCTCGGATGACGTACGTTGTGATCATCATCCTGTTCGCGTTTGCCTTTGACTTCATCAACGGCTTTCACGATTCGGCCAACTCCATTGCCACGATCGTGGGCACGCGGGTCCTCTCACCGTTTGCTGCCGTGCTCTGGGCGGCAACGTTCAACTTCGCGGCGGTGTTCTTCGGCAGCTCGGCAGTGGCTAAGGCCGTGAGCGGAGGGTTCGTGGCGCAGGCGATCGTCACGCCCAACGTGATCTTTGCGGGTCTGCTCGGTGCGATTGTCTGGAACCTCATCACGTGGTGGTACGGCATTCCGTCGAGTTCGTCGCACGCGCTCATCGGCGGTTTCGCCGGCGCGGCGGTGGCCAAGGCGGGGATCGGCGGGCTGCTGTGGGGGCGCAAATGGATCGAGACGCTCTCTGCCATCGCGCTCTCGCCGCTGTTCGGGATGCTCATCGGTTTTGCGCTGATGGCGCTGGTGTTCAACCTGTTCCAGAAGGTGACGCCGCGACGCATCGATAAGCTGTTCCGTCCGGGGCAGTTGATCTCGTCGGCCTGGCTCTCGCTGGCCCACGGTACCAACGACGCGCAAAAGACGATGGGGATTATCGTCGGGTTGCTCGTCGCGTCCAAGGAAACGTTTCGGCACGAGACCGGCTGGGGGCGCTATCTGTTCGTCGAGACCTTCGACGCGATTCCGGTATGGGTGAAGCTCGCGGCCTATACCTGTATTTCGCTCGGCACGCTGTTCGGCGGCTGGCGCATTGTGCACACGATGGGCTCGCGCATCACGCGGCTGCGGCCGGTGGGTGGGTTCTGCGCGGAGACGGGTGGGGCCATTGTGATCTTTACCGCGTCGCACTTCGGAATCCCCGTCAGCACCACGCACACGATTACCGGTGCGATCGTCGGCGTCGGTGCCACGAACCGACTGTCCGGCGTGCGCTGGGGACTGGCGCGGCGCATCCTGTGGGCGTGGGTGCTCACTATTCCGATGGCCGGGATGATCGCAGCCATCGCATTCCTGCTGCTGTCGGCGGCGTTGCCGGGATCATAGAGCCGGGGTCGACGCGCACGATCGAACAAAACGAGGGGGCCGCCGGATTTCCGGCGGCCCCCTCGTGCTTCCGGAATGTGTTCGGTCGGTCAGAACTCGTTCTTGAACGAGATGATCTTGAAGCGGCCATTCCGTTCGAGAATCGTGCCGAAGAATCGGTGCGTCGTGGTGTCGCCTGCGGCGCCAACCAGCCGAAGCCGGCAGTTGGCCCACAGGCGGTTCTTCCCTTGCTGCGCTGCGGGATCGCAGGCGTAATCGGCCAGCGTCATGCGAATGCCGCCGGCCCGGCGCACGAGCCGCTTGAATCCGGAGACGCTCGGGTTCTGAATCGTGCGCCACACCAGTGCCGGATCCTGTTGGTATGGCGGGTGCGTGGCGGGTGATTCGGGATAGACGAGGTCAATGAACTCGCGCGCAGTGAGCGCCATCGCGAGCAGGTCGGCGGAATCGGCGGCCACCACGGCCTGAACGAAGCGCTTCACGAGGGCGTCGCGCGACTGGCTTGCCCCCTGCAGTTCAGCGACCGGCACCTCGCGAAGCTGCGCTGCGAACCGGCGCACCTGCTCCGCCACGGGGAGTATCGAGTCCACGACGTAGCCGGGCATGGTGCGGTTGAGAGAATCCTGCTGGGCGCGGGCGATGGAGTCTCGGCGCGCCGAATCCGCAGCCGGCAGCAATCCACGCGCGGCGCTGCGTTCCGCGGGGGTAGCGCATCCGTACAGGAGGGCGGCCGTGACAAGGCAGAGGATCGGTCGAACGTTGCAACGAAGCATGCTGGGGCGGAGTGGGGCGGAGTGGGGAGGAATGGGCAGGGTGCGGAAGCGGCCAGCGCCCGCGAGGACGCTGGCCGCTTCCCAAAGCTAGCGCCTACTAGTTGCGGGTGTACGCCGTCCAACCCTGCCACCACTTTGTTCCGCCGGGAGCCACGGCACCCATGTACGCGGTCGGTACGACGAACGAGCCGGCCTTCGTCAGAATCTTGCCGGTGAACGTTGCCATGCCGCCCGTCGCGATCGGCGAGTTGGCAGCCGGAGAGAAGTCGAACGAGGACGTGCCGGTCGGCGCCACGCCGGTGGCCGGCAGCAGCGTGAAGAGCGACGCGGTCAGCGCCGAGCTGTTCACGAGGCTGTTGCCCGCGAGGTCGAACGCGTTCTGCGTGGCCGACGACGCTTGGAAGACACTGGGCACTTCGGAGAAGAGAATATTGCGCACGGCGAGATCCGTCGTGGCGAGATCCGGGGTCGCTGCGGAACCGGCGCGCACGAACGTGAGGCTGTCACGCAGTGAGATACCGGCGCGCGCCCAGCGAGAGACGACGCCGTTCACGTAGAAGCCGCCCGTGCCGCGGCGGAGCATCAGGCCGTAGCCGCCGCCCGTGCCGGAGCAGGCCAAATCGCCGCAGCCGATCATCGTGAAGTTGGCGACCAGCGGAATGGTGAACGGCGCGGTGTTGAAGCCGAGGTCGCAACCGGTGCCGTTGCAGCCGTCATTTTCGATGCCTTCAATGTCCACCGAATAGAAGCCCGCGCCGGTGCGCGGCGTCAGCTGCACCGAGTTGTAGCCGATCAGAAACTGCATGCGCCCCGACCAGCCTTCGGACATGTCGAACATGTCGTCTGCCGTTTCGTAGGCGACGATGTGGTCGATATCAAAGCCGCCGCCGAAGAACTCGTACGAGTCATCGAGACCGGCCATCGCTTCCGTGTACGACACGCGCGTGCCCGAACCCACCGCCGCGAAGGTGAAGGCGTTGAACTCCTGGTCGATCAGCGTCGCGTAGCCGCCGAACTCGACGCGCACGTACTGCAGGGTGCCGGAGTTGTCGGTGGCGACCGTGCCGCCGTTGTACTGAATGAAGTAGTTCTTGCCGCCGGCGACCGTCGCGCCGTCTGTGCCGGTGCCTTCGATGTTCACGACACCGCTACGGTTGTCGATGGCGTTGCCGATGATCAGCAGGCCGCCCCAGTCACCGGGCTGACGCTGGCCGGCGGCGCGCGACGACGTGAAGACAATCGGAGCGTCCGCCGTGCCCACGGCCTGAATCTTGGCGCCGCGCAGCACGAAGAGCGACGAGCCCACCGTGTTGAAGTCGCCCTTGATCGTGGTGCCGGGCTGGATCGTCAGCGTGGCGCCATTGGCCACGTGGATGAATCCCTGCAGCGTGTAGGCGGTGTCGGCATAGAGCGTGCGGTTCGCCGTGATGTCGGTGTTGATCGTCGTGGCGGCGTTGCCGAACGCCAGCGTCGTCGCCGTGAACTCGCCCGACGCGATGCTCTTCAGGCCGTTCTTGTTCGCATACAGGCGGTACCTGTACAGCGTGCTCACCTTGAGGTTCGCGTCGGTGTAGTTCACCACACCGGCGGTGGCCGGCGCGGCGATGTTTGTCACAACGGCGAACGTGCCGGTGGAGCCCTCGGCGCGTTCGATGTCGTAGCTCACGTCACCGGCGACGCTGGAGAACGTCACCTGCACCGAACTGGCGCCCTTGGCTGACGCGGACGCGCCGAGAATTGGGTTCGGCGCCGAAGGAGCGGTAGTCTTGTCGCTGCTGCACGCGGCGACGAACGAAATGAATGCCAACGCGGTTGTCAGCGCTCGACGGGACACGGACATGCGAAAACCTCGGTGTGATGGATGCGGTGGGTGTCGTATGAAACAGGGCGGAGCGGCGCACCAGCGCCGCTCCGCCCATAAAACAAATCCTCGAGTGTATTCCTCCGGTCTCGTCAGCGTCACGACACCGTCACGACCTCCGGTGCTACGGCCGGAACTGCACGCCCGCCTGAATGGTGCGGCCCGCCAGATACCGCTCGCGCGTTACCGTTCCCTGCATGGTCTCGTAGGGCGCGTCAAGCAGATTGCGCACGTCCGCGCGAATCGTCACCGCGGCGGTGACGCCGAGGCGGAGCGAGAGATCCATGACGTTGCGCGGCTTGATCACCACGTCAGGCAACGGAGACTCGCCGGCCACGTCGATGCGTTCGCCGACCCGGTTGAACAGCAGCGTGGCCGTCGACGATCCGCGGTTACTGGTGTATGTCAACCCGCCATTGATCACATAGGGAGCTTGCCCCACCATGCGGCGGCTCAGGTTCGTAAGGCTCGCGCCCGCGGCCGCCGAGAGGTGAATCTGGCTCGACATCACGGTGACGTTGCTGAACACAGCGAACGGCGCCAATGGGCGTCCGAGGAAGCCGAGCTCCTTGCGCGCTTCGAGTTCCACTCCGAAGTTGTCGGCGCGTTCGGCGTTCGCGTACAGCACCTGGCGCGCGCTCGACGACGCGCGGTAGACACGTTCGATCGGGTTCGTGAACTGCTTGCCGAAGACCGCGACGCTGATCAGTTCGCCGGCGTTCGGGTACCATTCCCAGCGCACGTCCACGTTCGTGACGTTGGTGCGCTGGAGATTTTCGTCGCCCTGCAGATCGTCACCGCCCACCACGTCGCGGCTGATGATGGGAGAGAGTTCACGGTACTCGGGGCGCGCCAACGTACGCGACGCGGCCAGGCGCAGCTGCTGCGTCTCGGTGAGCTTGTAGTTCACCGCGAGGGACGGCAGCACGTCGGCCCAGACTTTTCGTGTGCTCACCGAGCGGCCGAGCGTGGACGTCGCGTTCACGCCAAGGTGGTCGAGTTCGTAGCGCGCCCCGCCGATCACGCGGAGCCGGGCACTGATCGGCACTTCGGCCATCGCAAACGTCGCCGACAGCTGGTCGTGGGCATCGTACGCACCGCCCTGTGATAGCGGGCCGATGTCGAACACCGCCGAGGTCGCCTGTGTGAAGCGACCGTCGAAGAGTTGTTCGGGCGACAGTTCGCGCGTGGCGTTGGACAGCCCGCGCCCATTGATATTGAAGGCGCGGTTGTCGGCGCTGCGATCCGTCGAGCGAAGCAGCGTGCCGATCTTGATGGTCGACTGCCGACCTGCGTCGCCGAATGCGAGCGTGTACTTGGCGCTGAGCTCCCGGCTGTTTTCCACGAGCTCCGAGAACGTCCGCACCGCGCCGCCGTTGCCGCTGCCGAACCAGCGCAGCACGTCCGGGCCGGCGGGCGTGTCCCGCTCGATCACCTGAACGAACTCCGACTTGTCCGGCTCGGAGCGGCGCACGCCGCTCACCGTGCCCGCCCACTCGACGTGATGCCGGTCGCCGAACTGATGGTCGCCGGCCAGCTGCAGAGAATGCACCGCACGCTCCACGTATTGCATGCGCGTAATCCTGGCGCGGTTGTCGTTGGCGCTCAGGTAGCCGGTTTCGATGCGCGCGGTGTTGTCGGCCGTGCGGTTGTATAAGGCATTAATGGAAAGGCGCGAACCGTTGCCGATCATCGTGCTCAGGTTGGCGAGCCCGCCCCACAGCACGCTCTGCTGCGCGCTCTCCCCGGTGAACTTGTCCAGTTCGATCGTTTCGCCGCGCACCGGGCCGCGGTCGGCGAGCGCGCGCACCTGGTTGTTCTTTCGGTCCGTCGACGAGCTGATCGTCGCCGAAACCAGATATCCGAGTCGGTGGCCGAACAGCAACGGGTCGTTGCCGCCGAAGGAAAACGACCCGTTGACGAGCGGCGCGCCGGTCGCGGCCGTCGGCATCCACGAGTTGCGGAACTGACTCACGAGCAGGTTCTTGTCGCCCTGCGACAGCGTGCGTCCGGCGAAATTGCCCACCGACGCCACGAGTGACGGCAAGTCACGTCCATGGTTCACCATCGCCATGCCTTCTCCACCGCTCGTGCCTGGGCTGAGAATGCTGGCGCCCGTCGCGTCGGATTCGTATCCGCTCCCGAGGTTCAGTGACCAGCTGCGCCGCGCCGGAAACTCGCGCGTCTTGATGTCCACCTGCGCACCGGAAAAGTCGCCCTGCTGGTCCGGCGTAAAGGTCTTGGAGGTCGTGATGGACTGCACGAGTCCGGCGGGGAAGAGATCCAGCGGCACCATGCGCTTTTCCGGTTCCGGGCTCGGTACGCGCGCGCCGTTCAGGGAACTCGTCGTGTACCGTTCGCCAAGCCCGCGCACGGCGATGTAACGGCCGTCCGTCACCGTCACGCCACTCACGCGCTGCACGGCCTGCGCGGCATTGCCATCCGGGCTCTTGGCAATCTGCTCGGCGGTAATGGAGTTCACGACGCCGGTGGCCGTGCGCTGCTGATCCACCGATTCATTGATAGTGCCGCGTTCTGCGCTCGCCGTGACGACGATTTCGGCCAGTGCCGCCGACGCGGGCGGAAGCGCAACATCCTGCTCGAGGTTCGAGCCGGGCGCGAGCATGAGCCCCGTGACCGTCTTTGCGGCATAGCCGATGCGGCGGAAATACAGCGTTACCGTGCCCGGCACGACCCCTTGCAGGCGATACCGCCCGTCGACGTTGGTGGCCCCTCCGAGCGTCGTGCCGACCACTTGAACGACCACATCGCGTAGCGCATGCCCCGTGGCCGCGTCGATGACGCGGCCCGTAATGCGGCCGCTGGGCGGCGCCTGCGCGGCCGAGCGGTGCGACACGACTGCAAGAAGAAGCAGGACGCCGAGGATCGTGCGATGAGTCATAGAGTTCTCCTGTAGGAGCGGCGCGAACACCGCGCGCGCTGGCAACGCAGAAGTTTCTCATCGCTTTGCGACAACGATGTGTCGGACGTGCAACGGCGACGTAACAGGGGCTGCAGTCACGGAGCGCGAGAGGCTTGTTACGTCCCCGTTACGGGCGCGAGGCTTCGCCGTGACAGTCGTTACACAACGTTCTCTTCGTGACATTCGGACTGGATTCGTACGGCGCAGGCCGGCGCTCCGAATGACACGGCCAGTAGCAGCGAAGCACCGACTGCGATGATGGGCGGCCTCGGCTTTCTCGGCGGGTTACGCGTCCGTTACCGCGAACTCGCAACACCGTGACGGAGCCAGAGCAACTTTCTGCCTCCCCCTCAACCGTAAGGAGCAGACACCGTGACTGTTCGTGCCTTCCGTTCCGCCGCGCTCGCCTTGCTGGGTATTGCAGGCGCCGTTCTTCCCGCCGCCGCGCAGGACCTCACCGGTGCCGGCGCCACGTTTCCGTATCCTGTGTATTCGAAGTGGTTCAACGATTACGCCGCGAAGAGCGGTGTGAAGATCAACTATCAGTCGATCGGCTCCGGCGGCGGTGTGCGCCAGATCTCCGAGCAGACGGTGGACTTTGGCGCGACCGACGGACCGATGAGCGATGACGAAATGGGGAAGGCCAAGGGCGGCCCGATCCTCCACATCCCGACCGTCATGGGCGGTGTGGTCGTCGTGTACAACGTGCCGGGAGCCAAGGGACAGCTCAAGTTCAGCGGCGATGTGATCGCCGACATCTTCCTCGGCAAAATCACTAAGTGGAACGACCCGCGCATCACCGCGATCAACAAGGGTGAGGCGCTTCCTGCGCAGGACATTCTCGTCGTGCACCGTTCCGACGGTAGCGGCACCACCTACATCTGGACCGACTACCTGACCGCCGTGAGCCCCGAATGGGCGAAGGGGCCGGGCAAGGGCAAGGATGTGAAGTGGCCCGTTGGTTTGGGTGGTAAGGGCAACGAAGGCGTGGCCGGTCAGGTGCAGCAGCTTCCCGGCGCCATTGGGTATGTGGAACTGATCTACGCGCGTCAGAACAAGATCTCGTTCGGCGCCGTCAAGAACGCTTCCGGCAACTTCGTGACGGCTTCCACTGAGACGATCACCGACGCCGCTGCGGGCGTGGCCAAGGGCTTGCCGAAGGACACCGACTTCCGCGTGTCGATCGTCAACGCGCCGGGCAAGAGCGCGTACCCGATTGCTTCGATGACATGGTTGCTGGTCTACCAGAAGCAGGCTGATGCCGCCAAGGGCAAGAAGTTGGTGGACTTCCTCAACTGGATGTTGGTCGATGGACAGGCGACGGCTGCTGGGCTCGACTATGCGCCGCTCCCCTCCGCCGTGGTGAAGCAGGTGAAGGCGCGTGTGGCATCCATCGCCGTCGCCAAGTAACGGCCGCGTCGCTCGCTCAGTCCTCTCACGAACCACGAGACTCATGACTTTCTCGACGACGCTGCGCCGCGGCTTGCTCGCCACGATTGCGGCAGTGACGCTCCTCTCCGGGCAGTCCGCCCTTGCGCAGGACGTCAAGCCGGTGACTCCGGCGCTCGACTTCTCCGGCGTCATTCTCGCCAATTATCGCTACGCATCGGACTCGGCGGCCAAAGCGGGCAACGCGGGCAACGCAGCGAATAAGTTCGACGTGGAACGCGTGTATTTGAACTTCCGCATGCCGGCCGGCGATGATGGCAGCATTCGCGTCTCGACGGACGTGTTCAACAACACGACCGCCGCTACGAACGGCTACTACCCGGGGTGGACCATTCGCCTCAAGTACGCCTACTTCCAGTACAACTTCCTGCACGACATCGGCGGCGAGAAAGGCTTCAACGCCACGGCGCGCATCGGCATGTTGCACACCACGCTGATCGATCACGAAGAAGGATTTTGGCCGCGGTGGGTGTCGCAGGTGGCCGCTGAGCGCAACGGATTCTTCTCCTCGTCGGACGTCGGCGTCGCCGGCCTCGTGACGCTCCCGAACAAATGGGGCGAGATCTACGCCAGCATCGCTAACGGTCCGGGCTACGGCGCCGCTGAGACCGACCGCTTCAAGGACATGTCGGCGCGCATCTCGCTGACGCCGTTCGGCGCCGAGAGCGGTTTCCTGAAGACCTTCACGATTTCGCCCTGGGCGTACCTCGGTTCCACCGCCTCGAAGTTCCAGAACGGCGGCACCGGACAGGTGGGTACGGTGAGCGACGCGCTCAACCGTAACCGCTATGGCGTGTTCGCGGGCATCAAGGACCGCCGCTTTACGGCGGGCGCCGAGTTTGCGCAGCGCACCGAAACGATCGAGACCGGCGCGAACACCGCCGCCTCGGCCCGCGGCACCTACACCAACAGCGGTACCCTGACCTCGGCGTTTGTGCTCGTCCGGCCCTTTGAGATCGCCGAGCCCAAGGACAAGTCGCCGCTGCAGCTCTTTGCCCGTCTCGACAACTTCAAGCCGTACTCCGACCAGCGTTCGGCCACGGGGACCCAGACGACCTCTGCGGCCAACCAGCAGCTCGTCGCTGGCATCATCTGGGATCTGAACCAGAAGACGTCGCTGTCGCTCGATATCCAGAACCTGGCCCGGGCCAGTGGCTCGCAGGTGGTCGAAACCAACGTGCTCTTCCTGCACCTTTCGGCGGCGTTCTAGCCCGTTAGATCGGCGCTCTGTCACGAGTCTGTACCGGGGAGCGGGGGGCCGTATCAAAGGCCCCCCGCTTCTTCTTTATTTAAGGTCTCCATGACGCCCTCGAACGCCGCCGCCCCATTGCCTGATTCCGGCCAGGGAACCCCGAATACTGCCATCGACGGGCAGGACCTGCAGGGCGGTGGGTGGTCGGATCGCGCCTACGATGCGCTGTTGACGGCCTTCGCGCTGTGTGTGCCGCTGTTACTCGTGCTGCTCATCGTCGCACTCACCATGGCGGCATGGCCGGCTCTCAAGCAGTTCGGCTTCGGGTTTTTGACCTCAAGTGACTGGGACCCCGCCGCCGAGCATTTTGGCGCCGCGCCGGCCATTTACGGCACCATCGTGTCGTCGGTGATTGCGCTGGTGATCGCGACGCCGCTTGCGATTGGCGTCGCCATCTTCGTGGCCGAGTTTGCCCCGCGCTGGCTGCGTCAGCCGATTGGTTTTTTGATTGATCTGCTCGCGGCTATTCCCAGTGTGGTGTACGGACTGTGGGGAATTTTTGTACTGGTGCCCGCGCTGCGCGAAACGGTGATGCCCTTTCTGCGCGACACGCTGCACTTGGGGGCCACGCCGTTCTTCAGCGGCCCGGCGTACGGGCCGTCAATGCTCGCCGCCGGTGTCGTGCTGGCGATCATGATCCTGCCGTACATCTCTTCGGTTTCGCGCGAAGTGTTGCTGGCGGTGCCGCGCTCGCAGCGCGAAGCCGCGCTGGCGCTCGGTGCCACGCGCTGGGAAGCGATCGTCGGGGCGGTGTTGCCCTTTGCCCGCTCTGGAATCATTGGCGGCATCATCCTCGGCTTGGGACGCGCGCTTGGCGAGACGATGGCGGTGACGATGGTCATCGGCAACCGCCACGAGATTGCGGCCTCGCTCTTCGCTCCCGGTTACACCATTGCCTCGCTCATCGCCAACGAGTTTGCCGAAGCCTCGGGTGATATGCATCTCTCGGCGTTGATGGCGGTGGGCTTTGTGCTCTTCGTGATCACGTTGCTGGTGAATTTTGTGGCCCGCTGGCTCGTGTGGCAGACGAGCGGCGGCACACGGAAGGTGGGATGAGCCCGCTGCAGACGGTGCCCGCCGGCTCGCTGAACGCGCATGACGCGCGTGACGCGCGTGAGACGCGGCCGAGTGCGCGGCAACGAAACGCGGCAGCCCGCACGGCGCGTACCCTTCGTCGGCGTCGCGTGGTGAATGCGATTATGGTGTCGTTGCTCGCGCTGTCGGCGGTGATAGCCGTGATTCCGCTCGTGCTGATCGTGTATCACCTCGGGCGTTCAGGGTTGTCGTCGCTCAACGTGGCGTTCTTCACGCAGGATCCAAAGTCCGTGGGCGAGGTCGGCGGTGGTATGGCGAATGCCATCCTCGGCACGCTGATGGTGGTGGGTGTTGGCGCGGCCATCGGCATGCCGATTGGCATCGGGGCGGGCCTCTATGTCGCCGAGCGACGTGCCACCAAGCTCGCCACGGTGGTGCGCTTTTTGGCGGATGTGCTCAACGGCCTGCCGTCGATTGTGATGGGCATTTTTGCGTGGGAGTTCCTCGTGCGTCCGCTGGGGCACTTCTCGGCGTGGGCCGGTGCCGTCGCGTTGGCCGCGATGCTCGTGCCGATGGTGACGCGGACGACGGAAGAAATGGTTCGGCTCGTGCCGCAGTCGCTTCGTGAGGCCGCGCTCGCGCTCGGCTACTCGCGTTCGCGCACAGCACTCACCGTGGTGCTCCGCACGGCGACGGCGGGAATCGTGACCGGAGCGCTCGTGGCGATTGCCCGCATTGCTGGCGAAACCGCACCGCTGCTGTTTACCGCGCTCGGCAATCAGTTTCGCTCGACCTCGCTCAACAAGCCGATTGCAGCGCTCCCGTTGCAGATCTTTCAATACGCGGTGAGTCCGTATGAAGACTGGCATCGCCAGGCCTGGGCAGGCGCCCTCGTCCTCATTGCCCTTGTGCTCACCATCAGCCTCGTCGCCCGTGCGGCCACGCAGTCACGTGTCGACGCCGGCAGTGAGTGACGGGGCCATGGCCACGATGAGCCGACCAATCACCACGCTCCGGCTTGAGCGCGGCGGTGCCGATGACGCGCCGGTCAGCGCGCGTGTTCGCATCGAAGCACTGTCCGCGTCGTTTAGCGGGAAGCCCGCGGTGAAAAATGTCTCGATGGATGTGCTCGATCATCGCGTCACGGCGATCATCGGGCCGTCGGGCTGCGGCAAGTCTACCTTCTTGCGCTGCCTCAATCGGATGCACGAAACCGTGAGCGGCGCGACGGCCACTGGGCGCGTGCTGCTCGACGGCCACGACATCTTTGATCCACGCGTGAATCCCACCGCCATTCGGAAGCATGTCGGCATGGTGTTCCAAAAGCCGACGCCTTTTCCGACGATGTCGATTCGCGAGAACGTCGCTGCGGGGCTCAAGGTGCATCGCCCCAGTCCGACGGGGCGTGAACTTGAGGCGATTGTCGAACGTGCGCTCCGCCGCTCGGCGCTGTGGGACGAAGTGAAGGATCGGCTCGGTGCGCCGGCCACCGGTCTCTCCGGTGGGCAGCAACAGCGGCTGTGCATTGCGCGCGCGCTTGCCACCGATCCCGAGGTCTTGCTGCTCGACGAGCCGACGGCCTCGCTCGACCCGATCAGCACGCAGAGTGTCGAGGAATTGGTGTACGAGTTGCGGAAGGATGTGGCGGTCGTAATGGTGACACACAATATGCAGCAGGCGGCACGCGTGTCGGATGTCACGGCGTTCTTTCTGCATGGCGAAATGGTGGAGTGCGCCCCCACGGCCAAGATGTTCACGGCGCCTCAGGACGCGCGAACCGAAGCCTACATCACCGGCCGGTTCGGATGAGCGGCGTCTCGTTGACGGAGCAGGTGGTGCGCGAGCCGATCCCGGAGCGGCCGACCGGCGTTGGCGTGCCCGGCACGCCGGGGCTGATTGACGCGAGCGCCTTTTCGTTTTGGTATGGCAAGAAACAGGCGCTGTACGAAATCACGATGGGCATTCAGGCGCGGTCGATCACGGCGTTCATCGGACCGTCGGGCTGCGGAAAGTCCACCTTCTTGCGCTCCATCAACCGGTTGAATGAGCTGATTCCCGGCACCCGGCACGAGGGAAAGATCTTTCTTGACGATGCCGACATCTATGCGCGCGGTACCGACGTGGTGGCGTTGCGTCAGCGTACGGGGATGGTGTTTCAGCGCTGGAACTGTTTTCCCAAGTCGATCTATGAAAACGTGGCGTTTGGTCCGCGCATCAACGGTGAAACGGACCGTGCCAAGCTCGATGAAGTCGTCGAAGGGGCGCTGCGTCGCGCCGCCCTCTGGGACGAGGTTAAAGATCGCCTTCGAGAATCGGCCATCGGGCTCTCCGGCGGACAGCAACAGCGGTTGTGCATCGCGCGCGCGCTGGCGAACGACCCCGAAGTGCTGTTGATGGATGAGCCATGCTCGGCGCTCGATCCGATTGCGACTCAGCGTATCGAAGAGCTCCTCGTGGAGCTGAAGCGTGAGCTGACGATCGTGATTGTCACGCACAACATGCAGCAAGCGGCCCGTGTGTCGGACCGCACCGCGTTCTTTTTTATGGGACGCCTGATCGAAATCGGCAATACGGCGGAACTGTTTACGAGTCCGCGTGAAGCCCAGACGGAAGCCTATATCACCGGGAGGTTTGGATGAACACGGACATCACGCGCGCGGCAGCCGAGGGCGAAATGCCGGCAGGGCCGCCGGCGTTTCGGCATTTTCACGAGCAGCTACGCGACCTCAAGCAACTGCTCCTCGAGATGTCAGAGCGAGCGGAGTCGCTCGTCGAACTCGCGGTGGACGCGCTCCTGCATCGCGACGACGCAAAGGCGGAAGCGGTGATCATTGGCGACCATCGCATGGATCAGCTCGAAGTCGAGGTGGAGCAGCTGGCCATTTCGCTGCTCGCCCTGCAACAGCCGATGGCCCGCGACCTGCGCTTCATCGTGAGCACGATCAAGATTTCCAGCGATCTCGAGCGGGTCGGTGACCATGCGGTGAATATCGCACAGTCGGCGCTCCGGCTCTCGCAGCTGCGCGGCGACATTGTGCCGTCGCCGGAAATCGAAGATATGGCGCGCCGCGCGCGCCGGATGCTCAGCGACGCGCTCGATGCGTTCGTGCGCGCCGACGGCGTGCTCGGCCGTGCCGTCTGCGCCATGGACGACCAGGTGGATGCCCTGAATGACTCGGTGTTCCGCATCGTGATAACCCACGTACTGGAAGATCCGAAGGCCATTACGGCGGCGCTCGAACTGTTCTTGGTAAGCCGTAACTTGGAGCGGGTAGCGGACTTAGCTACGAATGTGGGCGAAGACGCGGTATACCTCGCCGAAGGCAAGCAAATCAAGCATAATTTCGAGGAGCGCTAACTCGGCGTGCTGATCGCATCCCCCCGCACGACCCTGAGCGAAATCTCACTATGAGCACGTTGCAGGCCGCAGACCCGATGCTCCACACCCAACCCGCCCGCTTTCTCAATCGCGAGCTGTCGTGGCTGGAGTTCAATGCGCGAGTGCTCGCCGAAGCCTTCGACGAGCGCAATCCGCTCCTCGAGCGGCTGAAGTTTCTTGCGATCTTCAGCTCCAATCTCGACGAGTTCTACATGGTGCGAGTGGCTGGCCTGCGTCGTCAGGTGTCGGCGCGGGTGCAGCAAACGCCGCCGGATGGGCTCACGGCGCGCGAGCAGCTGGAGCGCGTGGAGCGGCGCGTGGCAGAGTTGCTGAGCCTCGCCGGCACCTGCCTGCATGAGCAACTGTTGCCAGCGCTGGCAACGCACGGAGTTCGGCTCTTGGCGATTGCCGAGCTCTCGGCTCCCGAGCGCGAACAGTTGGATGCGTTCTTTGAGCGCAACGTGTACCCCGTGCTCACGCCGCTCGCCGTCGATCCTGGGCATCCGTTCCCGTACATCTCCAATCTCAGTATTTCACTCGCCGTAGAACTGCGCGACCCTGAGCGAGGGACCGATCATTTTGCGCGCGTGAAAGTGCCAAAGTCACTGCCGCGGTGGGTGCCGGTTGAGGGACGTCCGCATCAGTTCGTGCCGATGGAAGCGGTTATTGGGTCGCATCTCGGACGTCTCTTTCCGGGGATGCAGGTGGTGGGATGGCACACGTTCCGCATCACGCGCTATTCCGATCTGGATGTCTCCAATACCGAGGAGCCTGAAGATCTCCTGGCGATGATCGAAGAGCAGGTCTTCCAGCGCCGCTTTGGAGAAGTCGTACGTCTCGAAGTGCAGACAGGGATGCCGAGCGAACTGCGCGCGCTGCTACTCGAGGAGTTGCGCGAGAGTGAGGATCCGGAGTTCGAGCAACTCGGTGAACGCGAAGTCTATGAGGCGGGGCCACTGCTCGATCTCGGCGAACTGCTCTCGCTCTCGTCGCGCGATCTCCCTGAACTCCGCGATCCGCCCTTTCAAGCGGCGGTGCCACAGGAACTCCGCGACGCCGAACGATCTATCTTCGACGTCATCCGTGAGCGCGACCTGCTCGTGCACCACCCATTTGAGTCGTTTGGGGCCACGGTGGAGCAGTTCATTGAGGCCGCCTCGCGCGATGACAACACGCTCGCCATCAAGATGACGCTCTACCGCACCTCCGCCGACGGTGCGATTGTCCGCGCCCTCACGCAAGCGGCGCAACGCGGCATTCAGGTGGCCGTGTTGGTGGAGCTGCAGGCACGGTTCGAGGAAACCAATAACATCAACTTTGCGCGCGAGTTGGAATCGTTTGGCGTGCACGTGGCGTATGGCGTGCCCGGGCTCAAGACGCACGCCAAGCTCGCGTTGGTCGTGCGCCGCGAGCCCGACGGCTTCCATCGCTACGTGCATTTGGGTACTGGCAACTACAACTCCCGTACGGCGCGCGTCTACACGGACATGGGTTTGTTTACGTGCAGTGACGCGATTGGCGCCGATGTGAGCGACATCTTCAATATGCTCACCGGCTTCTCGCGTCAGCGCGTGTATCGGAAGCTGGTGGTCGCGCCGAGTGGCCTGCGCAACCGGATGATCCAGCTGATTGACCGCGAAGCCGAACACGCGCGCAGCGGGCAGCCGGCGCGTATCATCGCCAAGATGAATGCGCTGGTGGACGCCGACACCATCGACGCCTTGTACCGCGCCTCCGAGGCGGGGGTCGAGATCGATCTGATTGTTCGCGGTATTTGCTGCCTGCGTCCGCAGGTGCCGGGGCTTAGCGAGAATATTCGCGTGACCAGCGTGGTGGGGCGTTATCTCGAGCACTCGCGCATATGTTTCTTCGCGAATGACGGGGCAGGAGAGTACTATATGGGCAGCGCCGATTGGATGCCGCGCAACTTCGACCGGCGCGTGGAAGCGGTCGTGCCCATCGAAGATGTGCGCTGGCATGCGAAGTTGTCGGCCGTGCTGGAGACGTACCTCACCGACAACCGGAACGCGTGGGAACTCACCGCTGACGGGCAATATGTGCAACGCACCCCTGAGGATGCGCGCGAACAGGCCGCGCACCGTGCATTTCAGCGTGACGCGTGGGCACAGCCGCGGGACGCCGCGGGATTGCGCGATGGGATGATGGCGTCTCGCGAAATCGCCGTGCCGCGTGAACTGCGGGCCGAACTGTTCGGTTAACAATCGCGTCGACGCCCGCGTCGGAACGGCGGACGCTACTCGACGACTTCGTCCATCTCCGCGGGACGTACGGGCACGCCATCGGGCCCGACGATGTCCACGGGTGTGCCAAGCAGTTCCGCGAGGAGCGTGCATTTGCGGGCGGCGCCCCACAACTCCAGTCGTAACGACTTGGCTTTGGGCACCGGCGTCGCGGTGATGCGGAGCGCGCGCGTGGTGCGTCGCGGGCGAAGCGTGTCCACCGCCGCGATGTGGCCACGGTCAAACCCGTCAGCCACGCGCAAGAGCGCGGCGAGACGGATGATGCGCTGACGCGTGGGTTTGTCGAGCCGGCCGAACGCCTCGTGTTTGCGCGCGTCCGGCTCCGACCCGCGGTGGTAGCGCGCCACATGCGCAATCATCACTTGTTCGTGCGGGGCAATCCCGAGAAGATCCGCGTGCAGAATCAGGTGTTGGGAATGTTTGTGGTGCCCCTGATAGTTGATGTGGTAGCCCACATCGTGCAGGAGCGCCGCATCGGAGAGAATCTGTCGGTCTTCCGGCGCGCAGCCCAACCGCTTGGCCAGCGCGTCGAACAACTGCAGCGCCAGTCGTTGCACCTGTCGCGAGTGGAGTTCCTCGTAGTGGCACCGCTCCGCAAACTCCCGCACGGACCGCTGCCGCGCTTCGCCGGGGTCAGCAACGGTCGGCGTGACGCGAGCGACGTCGAGCAGGAGCCCTTCGCGAATGCCGAACGCAGATGCGGTGAGGTCTCGCGGCTCCACCCGTGCCAGCACTTCGGCCACGACGGCGAGCCCGGCCACAATAATGTCCGCTCGGCCGCTGTTCAGTCCCGGTACCGCCAGCAACTCATCTGGCGACATCTCCGAGAGCAAGTCGAGCACATGCTCCACTTCGGCGCGCGGAATCTTCGTGCCATGCACAGTGCGCGCGGCCTGCATTCCCTGACGAGCCAGATAAATGCCCGCGAGGTTCGTAAAGGTGCCGCCGGAGCCGATGACCGTCGCGCCGCGCCAGTCGCGTGACGGGATCGCGTTGCGAATCTCCTCACGAATAAACTTGCGCAACTTTCGGATCGACTTGGTGCGCTTGCCACCCCGCAGGAACTGTTCGGTGAGGCGCAGCGCACCAAAGGGAAGCGATGTCAGGTGCTCCACCAAACCTTCGGCTGCCAAGGCGAGTTCGAGCGAGCCGCCGCCAATGTCGATCACCACGGCGCGCCCCTTGCCCAGCTCAAAGTGGGCGAGCGCCGACCGGAATGCGAGGCGCGCTTCCTCCTCACCGACGAGAATGCGCACCTTAAGGCCCGTCTCCTGTCGAATGCGCTGGAGAAAGAGCGAGCCGTTGGTCGCATCGCGTACCGCGCTGGTGGCCACCGCCTCCACGCGACTCGCACCGAGTTGACGCGCGAGTGTCGCCATCCGCGCGAGGGACTCAAGCGCGAGGCGCATCGGTTCTGGGGCCAAGAGCTTGGAGGCGTGTAGCCCCGTCCCCAGTCGTGGTGCCGCTTTCATTTCATCCACGACGCGAATCGTGCCGCTCGCGCTGACGTCGGCCACAATCTGGCGAATCGAGTTGGATCCAATGTCGATCGCCGCAATGCGCTGCTCGCCCTCGGCGCGCGGGGTGCGCGACGAATGCTCTCCGAGTTGCAAGCGGGGGATCGGGAGGACGGTCATGGCTCCGATAATATGGTGCGTTCCGGCGCCTGGTGCTTGCTGCGCAGGAGCGGTCGTGGGATCGGGGGAGTGCGGGACATCAATAAAACGAGCGGACCCTACCCGCGGCGCGCCGCGTCGGGGAAGGTCGCGCGAATCGTGGTTCCGCGGCCTACGTCGCTCTCGGCCCACACGCGGCCGCCGTGCGCGTCCACGAGATGCTTCACAATGGCCAGTCCAAGCCCGGTGCCGCCCTCAGCGCGCGAGCGCGCAGGGTCCACCCGGTAGAACCGCTCAAAGATGCGCGGCAGGTGGTCGGCGCCAATCCCACTGCCCGTGTCGCGGACGCCAACGGTCACGCGTCCATCGGCGCGCGCCGCAAACACCGTCACGCTGCCTTTCGCCGTGTGGCGCACGGCGTTGTCCACCAAGTTGCCGAGGATCTGGCGTAGCGCGGTCGGGTCGGCAAAGGCCTGTGCGGTATCACGGTCAATGTCGACGTGCAACGTAATGCCTTTGGCATCTGCCGCCGGACGCGCCACGGCGAGGGCGTCGGCCACCGCGATGGCAATGTCCGCCTGCACTGGCTCCGGTACCCAACTGCCCGACTCAATGCGCGAGAGGTCGAGTAAGTCATCCACAATGCGCTGCATGCGGCGCGTGTTGTTGAGGATCGTGGTCGTGAACTGGCGACGCGTCTCGGCGTCCGGCTCATCCTGCGCCAGCGTCTCGGCAAAGCCGCGCACCACCGTCAGCGGTGTCTTGAGCTCGTGCGAGACATTGGCCACAAAGTCGCGCCGCACGGTCTCGAGTCGGCGCAACCGCGTGAGGTCGAGCAGTGCGACCACCGCGCCCCCTTGCTCCAGTGGGCGTGCGGTAATGGAAAAGGTGCGTCCACCAAACGACGCTTCCACTTCGCGCACCGTCTCCCCGGCGAGCGCAGACGCGAGCGCATCGCGGAGCGCGCGTTCGCGCGGCAGAATATCAAACGGAAAGGGCAACGGCTCGCGGCGGTCCAGCAGGGCGCGGCCGGTGTCGTTGATGCGCACCACCTGTTGGCGCTGATCCACCGCAAAAATCCCTTCGTTCAGCGACTCGGCGAGTTCGCGCATCACATTTTCTTCGGCGCGGAGCGCCTCCACGCGAATCGCCAGTTGCTCGGCGAGTCGATGCACGGCGTCGGCGAGCTCGCCCACTTCTCCCGGGGCGGCCAGCGCGGGGCGTCGCGAAAAATCACCGTCGGCGAGCGCGCGGGTCACGTCGCGCAACTCACGGACCGGGCGCGACACACTGGTCGCGAAGAGCCAGGCCAGCACCAGCGCGCCGGCCATCGCGAGTCCGCTCGCCACCGCCACGTCGCGCCGCGCCGATGCAATGATCGCGTCGAGGGTGACGGTCGCCAGCGACACACGCGCTGTGCCGAGTCGTGCGCGCACCGCGACGTATAACTCGGAGTCACCGGCCGACGGGCTTTGGCGGCGCGCCGAACCCTGGCCGGTCGCGCGGGCCTGCACCACTTCGGGGCGCGAGGCGTGATTTTCTAACTGTTGCAACAACGCACCGCGAAATTCAGAGTCGCCAATCACCCGGCCCGTGGAATCGATGAGCGTCACGCGATGGCCGCTCGCGCGCGCGGCCTGTGCCGCCAACTCCTCGGCGTTCACATTCGGCGTCCATTCCGCCGCCACGAGCTGCGCTTCACGCGCCAACCCTTCGGTCGCCATCACCGAGAGCCGATCGTAGAACTTTTGATCCACAATGAGCGTGAGAAACAACGCGAGCACACCGACGATAGTCAGGGCGCCGAGCAGGAGCCGAGTGGGAAGTCGCATTGGAGGAGCGCTACCGCGCGAGCTTGCTAGGGGGGGTGCCGTCCGGCGACCGCAGGCGGTACCCAAAGCCGCGCACCGTCTCAATCAGTTCGCCTTCGCCGCCCAGCTTGGTGCGGAGGCGCTGCACGTGCATGTCGACGGTGCGCGTCTGAATGTCGGGGGCCGCTTCCCATACGGTTTCGAGCAAGTGCCCTCGTGACTGTACGCGCCCACGCCGCTCGGCGAGCGTCAGTAAGAGCTTGAACTCCGTGGGGGTCAGCTCAATCTCGGCGCCGTCGCGCGTGACGCGGTGCGCTGACCGATCAATGGCAATGGTGTCGATGGTGATCACATCGGCGGTGGGCATCCCGCCGGAGGTGCGGCGGAGAATGGCGCTAATCCGCAACACGAGTTCTTGCGGGCTGAACGGCTTGGTGAGGTAGTCGTCCGCGCCCAAGGTGAGACCGCGAATGCGATCGGGCTCTTCGCGCCGCGCCGTGAGCATAAGGACGGCGACGTGCTGTGTGGCGCGGTCGGCGCGCAGCTGCTCGAGGACTTCAAAACCCGAAAGGCCGGGGAGCATGAGGTCGAGAATCACCAGCGCCGGTCGCTCGCGTCGGGCGATGGCGAGCGCGTCAGGCCCCGTTTGTGCCGACGAAACTTTGTAGCCCGCCTTGGCCAGATGGTAGACCACGAGGGCGACGATGTCGGGCTCATCGTCCACCACGAGAATGCGGTCAGCGGCGGTGGCGTCGGCGTTCATGAGGGTGCACTACCCATGCGTCGCAGGATGGTCGAAATGATCAAGTCGATGGCCACGGTATTGTGGCCGCCGCGCGGGACGATGATATCGGCGTAACGCTTGCTCGGTTCTACGAACTGCAGGTGCATCGGTTGCACCGTCGTGAGGTACTGCTCGAGAATCTCCTCCAACGGACGGCCACGGTTCGCCATGTCGCGCCGAATGCGCCGGATGAGCCGCACGTCGGCATCGGTATCCACAAATACTTTCACGTCACAGCGTGCGCGCACCCGCTCATCTACAAAGAGCAGAATGCCGTCGAGTACAATCACATCCGCCGCCGCCACCCGTACCGTGCGCTCGTCGCGCAGGTGCGTCACAAAATCGTATACCGGCTTCTGAATCGGTTCGCCTCGCGCCAGGGCGTCGAGGTGCTGCGCCAACAAATCGAGGTCGAACGCGTCTGGGTGATCCCAGTTCAAGTGGCGTCGTTCGTCGAGCGTCAGTTCCACATGGTTGCGGTAATAGGCATCCATGTCGATAAACGCGACCGATGCCGGGGTGATCGAATCGGCAATCTTCCGCGCCACGGTGGACTTCCCCGATCCGGACCCGCCGGCGATGCCAATAATCAGAGGTTTCATACTATAAATATGGCCTTCAACCCTTCGTTACAAATCTCAGGATTGCAAACGGTAAAGAGAAGGCAGGCGCTGTCACGGTTCTGTATCGCACCCTAGCCGGCACGCGTGCCACCGGACACCCCCGGCACTCTCCCTCCAAACGGATGTCCAGCATAGATTTAGCCTATGGAACGCACACGTGCGGCGCTTAGCGCCCTTCTCTTGGTTTTCGCCGTTCAGCTGTCGGCGCAGGGGCTTCCGGTGGACATCGTGGTCGCCTCGACCACGGACGTCCACGGCCGGTTACGCGGCTGGGACTACTACGCCGATACCGCCGAAGCCGCCCGCGGGCTGACTCGCGCGGCGACGATCGTGGATTCGGTCCGTGCGGCGAACCCCGGTCGGGTTATTCTCGTGGACGCCGGCGACCTGCTGCAGGGCAATCCGCTCACCTACGCCGCTGCGCGCATCGATACCACGGGCGTGCATCCGGTGATCGCGGCGATGAACGCCATGCGCTACGACGCCGCGGCGGTAGGGAACCACGAGTTCAACTACGGGCTCACCACGCTCCGCCGCGCGATGGCCGGGGCAACGTTTCCGTTTCTGGCCGCCAATGTTCGTACGACTGACGGCAAGCGCGCCTGGTCGGCGTTCACGATCGTGGAACGTAGCGGACTCAAGATCGCGATTGTTGGCGCAACGACGCCCGGCGCGATGGTGTGGGACCGTGAGCAACTCGTTGGGCGGCTCACCATCGGCGACATCATCGCCGAGGTACGCCAGGCGGTGGACGAAGCGCGGAGTGGGGGCGCGGATGTGGTGGTCGTGGTGGTGCACGCGGGGCTGTCTGGTGACACCGGGTACGACACCGTTTCTACTGGGCTCACGGCGGAGAATCCGGTAGCGCGGCTGGCGCAGGATGTGCCGGGCATCGACGCCATCGTGTACGGCCATTCGCACCGAGAGGTAGCCGACACCTCGATCAACGGCGTGTTGCTCACGCAGCCCCGCAACTGGGCCACGAGTGTGTCGGTGGCGCATCTGCAGTTTGAGATTCGCGGCGCCACATGGCATCCCATTGGCAAGCAGGCGTCGATGGTCCAGGCGGCCGGGCACGCGGAACAGCCGGCGCTCGTGGCCGTCGTCGCAAAGGCCCACGCCGCCGCCCGCCGCTACGCTGGCACGGTCGTCGGGCGCACGGCGGTCAGGTGGCGCACCGATTCTGCCCGCTTGGCCGACACGCCGATCATGGACTTTGTGCTCGAAACGATGCGCAAGGCCGCCGGCGCTGATCTCGCATCGGCCGCGGCATTCTCGCTCGACGTGACGATTGCCGCTGGAGCCATCACGGTCGCGCAGCTCGCACAGCTGTATCCCTACGACAACACGCTCACGTCGCGGCGCATTTCCGGCGCGCAGCTGCGCGCGTATCTCGAACACAGCGCGCGCTACTTCGAAGTCACGGGCTCCTTGGACGCCCTGCAGGTGCGGCCCAATCCCAAAATCCCTGGCTATAACTTTGAGATGGTTGCAGGCGCGGAGTATCAGATCGATCTCACCAGGCCCGCGGGCTCGCGCATTACGGGGCTCCGCGTGCGTGGCAAGCCGGTGCGTGACGTCGACGCATTTACCATTGCGCTCTCGAACTATCGTGCGGGTGGCGCGGGTGGGTACGTGATGCTCAATGGCGCGCCCGTGGTGCACGACAAACAACTCGAAATCCGCCAACTGCTCATCGAAGAAGTCACCCGCCGCGGTACACTGCGGCCGTCGGATTATTTCGTGCGCAACTGGTCCGTCACCCCAGCGCCGCTCGCGGCGCAGGCGTTGCGTGCGATGGTCGGCGCGGGTGACTTTGAAGCGGTTCGTCCAGCAACGCCCGCGCCGATCGTCAAAGCGGCCCCCGCGGCCGAAACGCCTGGCGTGCACCATCTCGACGCACGCATGGCATTATTCTCTTCCCGTCTGGGCGGTACTGTGACCGTCGACGTTGCTCCGCGCCTCCTTTCCATTGCCCCATGACTGAGCCAGACCTGATGACCGCGTTCGTGAACGGCGCCACCGTGTCGATCGCGCGCGGCGCTTCTGCACTCGACGCCGTGCGCGCGCACGATGCCGCCGTCGCCGACGCCGTGGTGGCCGGGGACCGCGCCGTGACCGACAGTCGTGGCCTGCCGGTCGCGGTCAACAGTCTCGCCACGGGCGGCGCGGTGTATCGCATTGTCTCCGCGCGGTCGCTCCGCGAGCAGGACGCCTCGTGACGGCACTCCCCCCGGAACTGCTGCGCCGTATTCCCAAAGCCGAACTGCACTGTCACCTCGACGGTTCAGTTCGCGCCGCAACGTTGCTCGAACTCGCGCGCGAACATGACGTGCCGATGCCCGCCACCACCCCTGAGGCGCTGGCGCATCATATGTACGTGCGCGACGCGCGGCACCTCGAGGACTACCTCACCCGCTTCGACACCACGCTCTCCGTGATGCAGAGTGCCGCATCGCTCGAGCGCATTACCTACGAACTCGCCGAAGATGCGGCGGCCGACGGCGTGCGCTATATCGAGATTCGCTACGCGCCGGTGCTGAATCAGCAGTGGGGACTCACGCTCGACGAAACGGTGGACGCCCCGCTCCGTGGCCTCGAGCGCGCGCGGAACGCGTACAACATTCAGGGGCGGCTCATTATTTGTTCGCTGCGCCACTTGTCCCCGAGTGTGTCGTTGGAGCTCGCACATTTGGCCGCGCGCTGGCGCGGGCAAGGCGTGGTGGGTTTTGATCTGGCCGGTGGCGAGGCGGGGCATCCAGCCGCGCTCCATCAGGCGGCATTCCGGCATGCGAGTGAGCACGGCATGTTCTGCACCTGTCACGCGGGCGAGGGTGCGGGCCCGGAATCGGTGCGCGAAGCAGTGCACGTGTGCGGCGCGCAGCGCATCGGGCACGGCACGCGGCTCATCGAAGATGAACGTCTCACCGACGAACTCGGCGAAAAAGGCATTGTCATTGAGGCCTGCCTCACCAGCAACGTGCAGACGCGCGCCGCCAAGGACTACGCCTCGCATCCGCTGCGCGCGTATTTCGATCGCGGGCTCCAAGTCACCTTAAATACCGACAACCGGCTCATGAGCGGCGTCACGCTCACCGACGAGTACGCACATGCCGCGCAGGATCTGCATTTCAGTTTCGATGAGTTGTGCCGGCTGGCTCGTATGGGTTTCGACGCCGCCTTCCTGGAGCCCGACGAAAAACGTCAGCTGCTCGAACGCGTCGACCGCGAGTTCGCCGTTCTCCGTTCTGAGGTAGCACCATGAACTTGCATGGCAGTGCGGCGGCCAAGGCCGCGGCGCGGTCTGTGTCTGACCGACTTGGCGTGAAGGCACCGGTTGCCGCGATCATTCTCGGCTCGGGCCTGGGTGAGTTGGCCGATCGCATCGAGCAGCCCACGCGGGCGAACTATTCCGAAATCCCGGGGTTTTTCTCAACGCACGTTGAGGGGCACAAGGGCGAACTCATTCGTGGCTTTCTCGGCGGCAAGGAAATCCTCGCACTCGCCGGACGCTTTCACATGTACGAAGGACACGAAGCGCGTGTCTCGGCCTTTCCCGTGCGGGTCGCCAGCGCGCTCGGCGCCAAAGTGCTCTTTGTGTCCAATGCGGCCGGCGGCGTGCGGCGCACCTTCAAGCCCGGCGACCTGATGTTGATCGAAGATCACATCAACCTGATGTTCCGCAATCCGCTCATTGGGCCAGTGGAAGCCGGCGACACGCGCTTCCCCGATATGTCTGCGTCGTACTCACCGCGGTTGATTGCGTTGCTGCAAGCGAGCGCCAAGGAAACCGGCGTACCGCTCGCTGCGGGTGTCTATGCAGGTTTACTCGGCCCAACGTACGAGACGCCCGCGGAAGTGCGGATGCTCGAGAAGCTCGGCGCCGATGCTACGGGAATGTCCACCGTGCCAGAGGTGATTGTGGCCGCGGCACTCGGCATGGAAGTCGCCGGCGTAAGTCTCATCACCAATCTCGCGTCGGGGATCACCTCAGACGCGATTAGCCACGCCGATGTGGTGGAGGTCGGAAAGCAGGCCGCCGGTCGCTTCGCCAACCTCGTCACGGCGTTCATCGCCAAGCTCTAGCGCCGGTTCCCTCCGCTCAATTCTTTTTCTTGGGCGGAGGCGGGAGCGCCGAGAGTTTCTTCTTGAACGCCTGAAAGAACGGCGAGTCGGTCGCGAGCCCCTTGAGGTCGCCTGCCGGATAGGTGGCGATCAGCGCCGACGAGGCTGCGATGCGGTTTTCCTCGAGCGGGTGCGAGGCAAAAAACGACTCGGTCACGCCGGGCGTCTGCTTTCGCTCATCGAGCAGAATGCGGAACATCTCCGGAATGCCGTGCGGGTCAATGTGCGCGCGCACCATCAGCCGCACGCCCTCGGCGTCGGCTTCGGCTTCGTCATCGCGGCTGAACTTGGAGAACACCAGCCCGCCGCCCAGCTGAATGGCCGTCTGTCCCAGGCTGCCGTCGCAGACACGGCTCAGCAGGCAGCCCGCTGTCACCACGAGATTGGCGCCCTGCGCCTTTTGCATCTGCTTCACCGAATGGCGCCGTACCACGTGGCCAATCTCGTGGCCAATAACGCCGGCGACCTGCGCCATTGTTTTGGAGCGCTCGATGAGCCCGCGATTCACGTAGATGTAGCCCCCCGGCACGGCAAAGGCGTTGACGTCCACGTCGTCTACCACCTCAAAGTGCCATTCGAGGTCCCGGCGCTCGGTAAGGCGGGCCAGCGAGTCGCCCAGAAAGTTGATATACGCCGTGATGTCCGGGTCCTGTACGAGCCGGAGTTGCTTGGCGATCTGGGTGGAATAGTTCTTTCCCATGTCCACTTCCTGCGCCTGATTGATGGCGCAACCGGAAAAGACGGCCGCCACCGCCGCCACGGCGAGAAACGTGAGGGCACTCCTGCGCGTCCTCATACGAATGGACCTCGGTGGGATCGACATCAAGAGCCTGGCCTGAGAAATACGGGGAGTCCGACGTGCGTTTGTTGACCCTAGCGAGAGACTTGAAGCGTCGCAAGGCGAGGGAGCGTCAATCGCTCTTCGTCGCCGAAGGCGTGCGCACGGTCGAGGAGTTACTGCAGTCGTCGCTGGCGGTGCGGGGCGCTGTGGTCTCGGTGGCACTCGAACGCACGCCGCGCGGGTCCGCGCTGCGCGACGCCTGTGTGGCGCGTGGCCTAGAGCTGTTGGAGGTGACGGAGCAGGATTTCCTCACCGCTGCCGACACCGAACACCCGCAGGGGATCATCGCGATCGCCGAGGCCCCGTCGCTCACGCTCGCCAATCTCGCCGTCCCGGCTACCGCCCGCGTTCTCGTGCTCGATGGCATTCAGGATCCTGGCAATGTCGGTACGCTGGTGCGCACCGCTGCCGCGATGGGCGCCTGCGCCGTAATCGCGCTTCCCGGCACCGCCGACCTGTGGAACGCCAAGGCTATCCGGAGCGCCGTTGGCGCACAGTTCCGGGTTCCCGCGCTTCACACCGAACGTGCGGACTTCTTGGCTTGGCTGAGCGCTGAGCACATGGAGTTGTGGGGCACCGCCGCCGAGGGCGGCGATGTGGGTGCCGCGCCAAAGTGTGCGCGCCTCGCGATTGCGGTTGGCAACGAAGGCGCTGGCCTCAGCGATGACGTGCGAGCGGCCTGTACGCGTCTGGTCGCACTCCCGATGGCGGCTGGTGTGGAATCGCTCAACGTGGCGGTTGCCGCTGGCATCACCCTTTACGCCCTGCGCCCGTGAGCCCCTTCATTGCCGTCTTCACCTTCGCGATCGGCTCCGCCGTGGGGTCGTTCTTGAACGTGTGCATTTCGCGCTGGCCCAACGACGAATCGGTCGTGCGCCCGCGCTCCCGCTGCCCCAAGTGCGGCGCTGGCATCGCCTGGTTCGACAACATTCCCATTGCATCGTGGCTCACGCTCCGCGGTCGCTGCCGTGGTTGCGGTGAACCCATCTCCGCTCTCTACCCGACCGTCGAACTCACGGTCGCGCTTCTCTGGGTGACGAGCATCGCCGTGTTTGGCGCGAGCCTCACCGGCCTGCGCGTGGCGCTCCTTGCCACCATCCTCTTTGGCATCGCCGTCACCGACCTCAAGCACTATCTCATTCCCGACGGCTTCACCGTGAGTGGTCTCGTCCTCGCCGCACTCGGTGCCGTGGCGGGCGCGTGGATTGGTGAATCAGGCCCCTTTGCGGGCCCCGTGGACGCCATCCTCGGTGCCTGCGTGGGCGCGGGTGCCATCACCATCATCGGTTGGCTCGGCGAAGTCGCGCTCAAGCGCGAGGCCATGGGCTTTGGTGACTCCACCCTCATGGCGATGGCCGGTGCCTCGCTCGGTTCCGCGAGAGCACTGCTCACGATTTTTGTGGCCGCGCTACTCGCCGCCGTCGTCTTCCTGCTGATCGTGTATCCCATAGGATCGTGGCGCGCACGGCGCCGCGGCGAGGCATTCGAAGCGCCTCTGGTACCGTTCGGGGTTTTTCTCGCGCCCGCCGCACTGATCACGCTTGTGGCCGGCTACCCAATGCTCAACTGGTACCTCGACCGGTTCCTCCGCTAATGCGCATCCTCTCCGTTCTGCTCGCCCTGCCACTCGCCGCCTGTCAGCAGGATGGCGCCGCGCCGTATGCGCGCGAAGTCGCCACCGCCATTCCGGCCATCGAACGTTCGGTGGGGCTCAAGTTCAAGACGCCGCCCAAGGTGGAAACGCGCTCCAAGGACGACGTGCGCGCCTTTCTCCAAAAGAAATTCGACGAAGATCAACCGGTCCTCGAACTCGCCGGCGCGGAACGCGGCTACAAACTCCTCGGGCTTCTCCCCGACTCGCTCGATCTGCGCAAGTTCATGCTCGCCCTCCTCGCCGAGCAGGTGATCGGCTACTACGACCCCGCCACGAAGGTGCTCTACGTGGTGCATGGCGGCGGCACTGCCAAGGGCGCGCCGTCGGCGGATATGCTGAATGTCACGCTCACGCACGAACTCGTGCACGCCTTGCAAGACCAGTACGTGAATCTCGACTCGCTCGCCAAGCTGCGAGGCGACAACGATCGCCAAGCCGCAGGGCAAGCCGTGATGGAAGGGCAAGCCACCTTCGAGCAACTGAGCGCCATGCTTGGCGGCGGCAACTTTGCCATGAATCTCCCCGGCGGCTGGGACAGAGTGCGCGAGACCATTCGCGAATCACAGCACTCCATGCCGGTGTTCGCCAACGCCCCCATGCTCATTCAGGAGACGCTGCTCTTTCCATACTTGAGCGGCGCCGAGTTTGTGCGGCGCTTCAAGGAAAAGCGCAACGGGGCCGCGCCATTTACGCACATGCCGCTCTCCACCGAGCAGGTGCTGCATCCAGAAAAGTTGCTCGACGCCGTCGACGCGCCCCTTCACGTGGAGCTGCCCAAGCCCATTGGTGCGTCGCTCACGTACTCCAATGGCCTCGGTGAATTCGAGACGCGGCTCTATCTCTTTCAGCACCTCGGCGATGTCAGCACCGCCGCACGCGGCGCGGCCGGCTGGGGCGGCGATCGGTTTGACGTGGTCAACACGCCGCAGGGCGCCGGCATCGCCTGGCTCACACTCTGGGATACGCCCCTCGACGCCGCTGACTTTCGAGATCTGATGGAGCAGAGCATCGAAAAACGGCTCGCCACCGCGCACGGCACCGGCGGCACCGGCGCTTCACGTCGCTTTGCCGGGAAGGGACGTCAGGTGGAGCTCACCGCGGCCACCGTCGGCGGTCACCCCGCCGTCCTTTTTGTTGACGTGCCCACTGGGGCATCCACCCGAATCATCGAACTCTCGCAGGTGAAGGTCAGTAAGTAGCGATCGTGTACTCTGAACGTGTTGAGGGCCTCGCCATGCACTCCCCCCGATTGCGCCATGTCGCCCATTGTTCCGCCGTCCTCGCACGCGCCGCCATCGCGCGTCGGTCACGACTCGCGCTGGTCGCGCTGTGCGCGCGGTGCGCGCCCTTCATCCTTGCAACGACCGCGTGTATTGAGTGGAAGCAGCCGACGGCCGCCGACGAACTCACCATCACGCGCTATGTCGCGGCGGTGCAGACACCCACCGGGAGCGCGGTCGCCGTGCTCCACCCCGGCACCCCCGCGCCGGGAAGTGGCCCTGTCGTCACGGCGCCCATTCCCGACATCGTCCTCCTGGGTGGCACCATTCAGGTAACGGCCACCTCACCGACGCCATTCACCAAAGTTGTCGTCGCGGTGCCGGGTGTCGCGGACTACTGGGAACTCACGCTTCCTGAAGCCACCACCAGCGCGCCGCTCTTGATTGTCTTTGCGCAGGACATTCCCAAGAACGCCTTTGAACTTCGCTTTGCCGGCTCCTCCGGTGGCGCGTACGGCGCGGTGCAGGCCACCGGCGTGAACGTGATCACCGTGGGTACCGGCGACGTGCAGGTGAACATCACGTGGGATTCCAAGGCCGACGTCGATCTGCACGTCCTCGATCCTTCGGGCGCGGAGATCTACTGGGCCGGGCGTTCGTCAGCCACCGGCGGCCAGCTCGACCTTGATTCCAACGCCGGCTGCGCCTCTGACGGCCCACGCGCCGAGAATATTTTCTGGGCCACCGGTCTCGTCGCACCGCGCGGGGAGTACATCGTGCGCGTGGATTACTGGTCGAGTTGCACCAGTGTGGCCACAAACTACGTGGTGACGGTGAACGTGAAGGGTCGGCCGCCGCGCGTGTTCAGCGGCGTGCTCACCGGCACGGGCGACGGGGGCGGAAAAGGGAGCGGCTTCAACGTCACATCGTTCACGTACTGACGCGCCGTCCCGACCTCACTTGGTAAACGCCAGCTCCACGGCAAACTGCACCGCGCCAATCAATCCGCCGAGCACGTAGCCGAGCTGCACAATCAAGTTGAGCTCGCGCTGCGTGACGCCGCGCACAATTTCTTCTACGCGCTGCGTGCTAAAGCCGAGCACTTTTCGCTCGACCATGCCGGGAATGTCCACCGTCTCGAGCAGAGCGGGGAGCTGCGCTTCAATTTGCTCCCACACCGCAGGCCCCGCGGCCTCAGCCAAACGCCGCGGCGCGTCGGCCGGTAGCCAGCGACTCAATCGCCCAAGCGGACGGTCGAGCAGTGCCGTCCCGCCCCCACGCACCGCTTCGGCCGCCATCGCCTGTGCGCGTTGTGAACGCGCCGCCTTCACCACCCAGCGTGCCAGCACGTCGTTCACAAAGCCGCTCGCCATCCCCGAGGCGCGCGCCGCGATGCCGGTGCGACGCTCCGCCGGAAGGTCGACCGCGTGACCAGCGGTCGGCGTACGGCTCAGCTCGTCGCGCGAGCGCGCCACGAACGCGCGCGCTATTGCCTCGAACTCCTCGCGCGCCACATACGCCGCGTAGGCTTCACCAGCCTCAGGCCCGGCCGTGCGTAACGCCTGCTCGAGCTCGCTCGCCATCGCGGGCGGCAAGAGTTCTCGCAGCGATCCACGCTCGGTATCGAGCAACTCCACTGCCAGCTCGGCGAGTTTGCGTTCAATGGACTCGCGCAGCCCCGAGCGGCGAAGCTCGTCGAGAATGTCCTCGGTGGTAAGCAGTCGCTCACCAACGGTTTTGCCAATGGTTTTTGCGAGTCGCGCTTTATTTTTGGGAATCGCGCCGTGCAGGCCAAACATCCGCTCGTATGGCCGAAACATCAGCACCACCGCCACCCAGCTCGTGACGCCGCCCGCCACCGACCCCAGCACCACGTCGAGCCCCAGACGCGTCCAGTGCCCCGTCAGGTCAATCACGTGCGCTGGGTGCGTCGTCGTCGCGTGGTCGGTCTGCCAGGGCGGCATCCGCCATCATCGGCGCCGCATCGGCCAGCCCCGCCGTGACGGCCGGCAGGAGCATCACGTCGAGCGCGTCGTCCATGGTCGCCACAAAGGAAAAGCGCACGCCCGCACGCACCGTCTCCGGCACCTCGCGCAAATCCTTCTCGTTGGCGGCGGGCAACATCACTTCCCGCAGGCCCGCCCTATACGCGGCGAGCACTTTTTCCTTCACCCCGCCAATCTCAAGCACGCGGCCGCGCAGCGTCACTTCGCCCGTGACCGCAATATCACGTCGTACCGCACGTCGGCTCATCACACTCGCAATCGCTAGCGTCACCGCCACTCCCGCGCTCGGTCCGTCCTTGGGTACGGCACCAGCGGGGAAGTGAATGTGCAAATCCGTCCCCCGCAGTTCCGCATCCGCCACGCGCAACGACTGTGCCCGTGATCGTACATACGAGACCGCCGCGTCCACAGATTCACGCATCACATCGCCCAGCTGCCCCGTCACCGTCAGTTTCCCCGAGCCTGGCATCCGCAGCGCTTCAATCGTCATCAGCTCGCCGCCCGTCGCCGTCCAGGCCAGCCCAGTGACCGTGCCAATCTCCGGCGCCACCTCGGCTTCCTCGGCGGCATAGCGCGGCGAACCCAGCGCTTCTTCAATGCGCGCACCATCTACAATCCACGCCCCCAACTCGCCCTGCGCTTTGCGGCGCGCACGTTTGCGCATGAGTGCCGCAAGATTTCGCTCGAAGTTGCGCAGCCCAGCCTCGCGCGAGTAACGGCTCGAGATGGTGCCCAATGCTTCGTCGGTGAACTGCAAATCGAGATCCGTAATGCCATGCTCCGTAAAGAGCCGCGGCAGCAAATAGCGCCACGCGATCTCCACTTTCTCCTC
>CANIWQ010000023.1 GCA_947471365.1 Gemmatimonadota bacterium
CGCCGTCGGTGCAATACCGCGTGGTGCGAACCGCCGACGGGTCGGCTCGCCAAGTGCACGTGGTGCAAGCGCAGGACTCGTTGCTTGGCACTTATCCAGATTCGGTGCCAATCCGAATTCTCGGCGGCGAAATTAGTCTGACGAGTGATGGTCGTGTCCTCGACCACTTTTCGCTGAACGTCGAGCCGCGCACGCAGATTGCGGAAGGGCTTCGCGGGCTGATTGTGGTAGAGCCGACGAACAAGGACGCGAACGTCCTGCGCATTTCGTACACGGGCAAGGACTCCGCACTCGCCAGAACCATTCCCAATGTGGTGGCGCGTCGGTTTGTGCACCGCAAGATGGAGTTGGATCGGAGTGGTGCGCGTACCCAAGTGGATTATCTCACGCGCCAACTCGCGACGTTGACGGCGGATGTGGAGGACAAGGAAGGGCAGATGAAGGCCTACCTCGAGCGCCTCGGCATTACCGGTGTGCAACAGGAGCAGGCGGTGTTGTCGCAGGAGATGGTGCTCTTGCAGAACTCGCAGCGCGAACTGGAGCGGGAGCGCGAGAACCTGACGCGGGCGATGGAGCCGTTGCAGGATCCGGACACGCTTGCGGGGCGCACGCAGTTTTTGCAGAAGCTTCTTGCCACGCCAGATTTCGGCAAGGCCAGCATCGGCGGTGGCGAGACGCAGCGGTACGAAGCGTTGATGGCGCAGCGATCGCAGGAACTCACGCGCTACATGCCGAACAATCTGGTGGTTCGGAATTTGGATAAGCAGATCCGCGAGTCGCAGGACAATATTCGCCGCCGCGTGGTCACCTATCTCACGAATATTGATGAGCAGCTCCGCGCGCTTCGTCCACGACTGGCGCGGACGGAAGCGAAACTGCAGCAGGTGCCAGAGCATCTTACGGAGTTCGGACGGCTTGAGCGTGACCGGCACATCGTGGAGCAGATGATGACGCTGATGCAGGGCCGCCTGAAGGAAGCGGAAATCGCGACGGCGGTGCAGGATTCCACGGCCACGGTGCTCGACGAAGCCGTGAATCCGGCGCGCCTTGGCGGTAGCTCGGAGACGTTGATCTTTGCGGTCGCGATTTTCAGCGGCCTGTTGGTCGGCGTGCTGGTGGCGTTCCTCCGCGATTGGCTCGATACGACCATTCGTTCTGAAACCGATTTGGCGAACATCGTGGGCGTGGCCGTGGTGGGCATTATTCCCAACCTGATGCAGCAGGCGCGCAGTGTGGGGTATCGATTGCCGACACCCAAGACTGGGGCGGACGAGCCCAAGCCGACCACGGGGCGCGAGTATCAGACGCCGGCCGCCGAAGCGTATCGCACGTTGCGCACCAACTTGAACTATTTGACGCCGCCGCGAGCGCCACGGGTGATCGTGGTGACCAGCGCCTTGCCGGGCGACGGCAAGACGACGACGGTGGTGAATCTCGCGGTGACGTTGGCGCATCAGGGGCAGCGGGTCATCCTGATCGACGCAGAAACGCGCCGTGGAACGGTTCACGATGTGTTCGGTATTCCGCCGGCTCCTGGGTTTTTCGACCTGATGTATGGGCAGGCGTCACCGGGCGAGTGCATTCGGCGCGTGCAGATGGAGGGTGGCGGCACGATTGACGTGTTGCCGCTGGGCAGTTCGCCAAGCGTGAACCCCGCGGATCTTCTGGTCGCTGGGCGACTGCAGCCGCTGTTTGAACGGTTGCGTGGCCAGTATGACTTTGTGCTCATTGACACGCCGCCGTTGAATCTGTTTACGGATGGCGCGCTGATTGGCGCGCATGCCGACGCCTTGCTGCTGGTGGCGCGCGCCGACAAGACCGATAAGGACGAGCTGCGGTATGCCGTGCAGCAGCTGCGCAATGTGCAGGTGACGCTGGCTGGGACGATTCTCAACGATGTCGAGTTCCGCCGCAGTTCGCGGTATCGGCTCGGCTACGGCTACTACTACGACTATGCCCGCTGATCATTTTCGCTCGAGCGGCCGCGTGCCGTTATCCGCGGCGGAGCGTGCGTCATCCGACCTCGTGCCGGACATTCTCGACACGGGGGTGGATCGTTTGCCGTCGAGCGGGCAGTTTAGTGCCGCGTCGATTTCCGGGCTCGTGCTGTTTGCCCTCGAGTTGTTTGCCGCGCCGCTGACCTTCGGCATTACGTTGGTGGTGTCGGTGCTGTTCTGGTGGATGCTCGACCAGCCGTGGTCCGGCCGGCGCAAGCGGACGCGGCGGCGCGGGATTACGTCGCGATTGCTCTACTTGAGTACGATTCTGCTGATCGGGATGTGGCTGACGGTGATGTTGATTTTTCGGGCGAGTGATCCGACACTCTCGTCGGGATTTTCCGCCACGCTGCCGACGGCGATGTTTGGTGTGGACATTGGCGCGCTGTCGGCGTTGAATGGCATGCGGCAATACCGAGCGAGTACGGCGCCAATCGACATGGGGCAGTCCAGCATTGCGCCATTCAGTTTGTTTGCGCACGGCGTGGCGTCGACGATCGCCATTAGCCTGTTGGCGTATTCGGTGGTGCTGGGGCGTCGGCGCTTGCGCCGCCGTCTACGGGAGGCGGAAATGCGCGGTGGTGGCGGGGGCGGAGCATCGCGCCGCATCATCGATTCGTAGCGGAGCGTCTCGCGTATGAGTCGTGTGCGCGTGGAGCCGCCTCGCCCCGTGGCAGCGCCGTTTGTGGCGCCGTCGGTGGGGTTGCGGCCGCGCGTGGCGCAACGGCGGACATCGGTCAACGTCGTTCTCGTGGGTGGGTTTGCCCTGCTCTCGCTGTTGCTCTTGGCAGGCGCTGGTGGCCGTCCCGCCGCGATCGTGTACGCCGTCGCTGCGGGAGTTGTCGCCTTGGTGCTGCACACGCGGGATCCGGTGGCGTACGTCAGCTTCACGCTGTGGATGTGGTTCTTGTCGCCATTCGTGCGTCGCGTGCTCGACATGCACCACGGATGGAACCCGACGAGCCCCGCGTTGCTCGCGCCGCAGTTCGCTGCCGCCGTGGCGGTGTTGACGCTGCTGCGTCGGGCGCGGTCGCTTCGAAACCCGCTGTTCACACCGTACTTGTTCGTCTTTGCCGCGCTGGCGTATGGATATTCGGTGGGGATCATCAACGCCGGCGTCGTGCCCGCCACGTATGCCCTCGTGACATGGCTTGCTCCGGCCTTCTTTGGGCTTTTTCTTGCGGTTGAGTGGCGACGCTATCCTGCGATGCGTGAAGAGGTGATGCGCACATTTCGCATCGCGCTGCCACTGCTTGCGGCTTACGGGGTGTATCAGTTTGTGCGGCTTCCACAATGGGATGCCGGCTGGATGCGGAACGCCGACATGCGGAGCATCGGAATTCCGTTGCCTTTTCTCGTGCGCGTGTTCGGAACCTTGAACACGCCGGGACCTTTTGCGGCCGTGCTGCTGACGGGCGTGCTGCTGATTCTTCCGACCAAGGGGTGGTTTCGGTATGTGTCGGTGGCGGTGTCGCTGGTCGCGCTGTTGCTCACCCGCACGCGTTCCGCCTGGGTGGCATTCATTGTTGGTCTGATCGTGTCGCACCTGTCGCAACCGCTCGCCCATATCCCCAAGCGCACCATTACGCTCGTTGCCGTGGCTCTCATGGCACTTCCCCTCGCGACGATGCCGCAGTTTCGATCGTCGATTGCCTCGCGCCTGAACACGTTTTCGAATCTTCGTGGGGATAACAGTTTCATGAAGCGTGTTGCCTTTTCGTCCGTCACGGCGAGCAATATTGTCGAATCGGCGGAGGGCGCCGGCCTCGGATCCACGGGCGGCGCGACCAAACTGTCCGCGGTTAAAGGGTTACGGTCCCTCGATAATGGGTTTCTCGAAATATTCTACGTGCTCGGCTGGCCGGGGGGGACGCTGTTCTTCTTGGGAATCGCTGGCATGCTGATCCAGTCGTCACGTTTTGCCGAGACCCGAGCGGATGGATTCGCCGGCTCGGCGCGGGCCATCGCCGTGGCCCTGTTGTCGATGATTCCAGTGGGCGACGTGTTTACGGGCGCCACCGGATTGTTGCTGTGGTCCATGGTGGGGCTGGGCATCAGTGCGCACGCGTATCATAAGACCACCGGCCTCGCGATCAAGTCGCAAGCCCGTCAGTTTGCCGAGCGGCAGCGGGCACGGATGATGACCGCCCGCGTGCCGTCTGTCACCTGATTGGCGTGCGGGTAAACGCGGCGCGCAGCATAGGGAGAGGGAGCATAGGGAGCATAGGGAGCATAGGGAGCATAGGGAGCATAGGGAGCATAGGGAGCATAGGGAGCATAGGGAGCATAGGGAGCATAGGGAGCATAGGGAGCACATGGAGCATATCGAGCACATCATCTCGCAGGGCCAGCCGTTGGCCTACATCATTCGCGCCGCGCTCGTGCCAGAGCGCACGACGTTTCTTACGCCGCCCGAGTTCAAGCAGCAGGTCGGGTATGTGGTGTATCCCGCCGGCGGGGAGATTGCGCGGCATGTGCACCTGCCGCTGCAGCGACAGCTTGTCGGGACGTCTGAGGTGCTCATCGTGAAGCAGGGGCGCTGTGAGATCGATGTGTACAACGATGCCCGCGAGCTCGTCGCGACGCGCGAACTCTCGACCGGCGACGTTATGCTGATGGTGGGGGGCGGACATGGGTTCCGCATGTTGGAGCCCACCGTGCTGCTCGAGGTGAAGCAGGGTCCATACACCGGACTCGAAGAAAAAGAGCGCTTCTAGTCATCCAGGACTGATTCATGATTCCCGTGAACGAGCCGGTGATCGGCGAGAGTGAGCTGGCGAATGTGACGGAGTGCATCCGCACGGGCTGGATCTCTTCCGCTGGCCGGTTTATTGATGCCTTTGAAGAGGGATGGGCATCGTACTGCGACCGCACGCACGGCGTGGCCGTCGCCAATGGGACGGTGGCGCTGCGGTTGGCCGTGGCGGCGCTCGATTTACAGCCGGGTGACGAGGTGATCATGCCAACATTCACGATCATTTCGTGCGCGGCCGCCGTGATCGACTGTGGCGCTGTGCCGGTGCTGGTGGATGCAGATCCAGAAACGTTCGGGATGAACGTCACGCAGGTCGCGGCTAAGATTACGCCGCGAACGCGGGTGATTATGCCGGTGCACTTGTATGGTCATCCCGTCGACATGGATCCGCTGCTCGCGCTCGCGGCGGAGCATCATTTGGCGGTAATCGAGGATGCGGCGGAAGCGCACGGCGCCGAGTACCTGACCTCGTTTGGTCGGTCGGCTCCCACGTGGCGTCGCTGCGGCAGTTTTGGCGACGTGAGCGTCTTCAGCTTCTACGCCAACAAGCTGATCACGACCGGCGAAGGCGGCATGCTGGTGACGGATAGCGATACGATCGCCGCGCGCGCCAGATCGCTGCGCAACCTGTGCTTTCAGCCGACGCGTCGCTTCTATCACGAGGAGCTCGGCTTCAACTTCCGGCTTACGAACCTGCAGGCGGCTGTGGGTGTGGCGCAGCTCGCGCGTATGCCTGAGGTGTTGAAGCAAAAACGGTGGATGGGGCAGGCGTATGGTGAACGGCTCGCGGGGATACCGGGGCTACAGATTCCCATGACCAAACCGTGGGCGCGGCACGTCTTCTGGATGTACGGACTCGTCGTGGATGAAAGCACGGGCCTCGATGCCGTGTCCTTTGCTGGTCGATTGGCGGCCAAGGGCGTGGAGACGCGTCCGTTCTTCCTCGGCATGCATGAGCAGCCGGTGTTGCAGCAGCGCGGCCTCTTTGCCGGCGAGCACTACCCGGTGGCCGAACGTCTGGCACGGCAGGGGTTGTATCTCCCATCGGGCGTCGCGTTGACGCCAACTCAACTGGACGCCGTGTGCCTGGCGGTGCGTGAGGTGCTTGCGGCATGACGACACCGTTTGGAGCGGCGTATTCCGGCAGCTACGATGCGATCTACGGCGAAAAAGACTACGCGGCCGAGTGTTCGCTGATTGAAGAATTGTTGCGGACGCACGCCCGCGGGCCGGTATCTTCGATCCTCGACCTCGGCTGCGGCACAGGCAATCATGCGATTCCGTTGACCCAGCGCGGATATGCGGTGACCGGTGTCGACCGATCGGAGGCGATGTTGGCGCTCGCGCGTGCGAAGGCCGAACGCGCTGGTGTGACGCCCATCTTCGGCACTGCCGACGTGCGCCACGTGCAGTTGGGGCGCGAGTTTGACGCGGCCTTGATGATGTTCGCCGTGCTTGGGTATCAGATTGCTAATGCGGATGTGCTCGCCACCTTGCGGGCGGTGCGCGCGCACCTCGCCGAGGGATCGCTGTTCATCTTTGATGTGTGGCACGGGCCGGCGGTGGTACGGATTGGTCCGTCGCCTCGGATCAAGGTGATAGAGACGGGCGACGAAACGATATTGCGTGCAGCGGACGGCACGCTCAACAGCGCCCAGCAGACCTGCCTGGTGACGTATCAACTCTGGCGTCTTCGCGGGTCCCAACTGGTGGATCGCAGCGAAGAATCTCATGTGATGCGGTATTTCTTTCTGCCGGAACTTCGCTTGTTCTTGCAGGTCGCCGGTTTTGAGTTAGTGGACGTGCGCACGTTAGAAGGCGCGGCGGCCCCAACCGAAGACGACTGGAATATGGTGTGCGTCGCACGCGCGATTCGCGCGTGATCAGCGGAGCCGTTCGGGCAGGGCACGGTCGTGTGCGATGCCGTGCGGTGACGCGATGAGTCGCGTGGCGATGAGTCGTGAGGCCATCGAACACAACCGCGCGGCGCATGATCAACACGCGGAGTCGTACGACAGCGGCCATCCGGAGATTTTCAATCCGGTGGAGCAGGAGCGTCTCGCGGATGCGCTGGCGCGTGCGGTGCGCGCTGCCGGTACGGCTGACGGAACGGTTCGCGCGCTCGATGTAGGATGTGGCTCGGGAAATCTGACCAACCATCTCCTGCGTCTCGGTGCCCGCGTGACCGCAGCGGACCTCTCGACGAAACTGCTTGAGGTGACGCAACGCCGCTTTGGTGCCACCGGCCGACTCGAGACCCAAGTGCTCAATGGTACCGACCTACGGCCGATACCAGACGGCATGTGCGACGTGGTGGCAGCGTATTCGGTGCTGCATCATGTGCCGGACTACTTGGCGCTGGTGGCAGAAATGGCGCGCGTGACGCGACCGGGCGGTGTGGTGTATATCGATCACGAGCGGAACGATGCGTCGTGGACGAGTGAGCGTTACCGGCAATTTCAGCGCGAGGCGGTGGTGTGGCCTCCGCGTCGGTGGTACTACTGGTTGCAGCCCAGCCGGTACTGGAATCGGATCAAGCCCAAGCTCCAGTGGCGGTCGTGGAAGGATCCGCGCTGGATGCCTGAGGGTGACCTTCACATCTGGCCCGACGATCATATTGAATGGGCGCGTATTGTGGAGGTGCTCGCGTCGTGCGGATGTCGGCCGATGGTGAGTGAAGACTATCTGCTTTTTGAGTCGCGGTATCAGCGTCCGGTTTGGGAATCGTGGCGTACTCGGACGAGCGACATGCGGCTGCTCATTGCGCGCAAGGACGGATGATGTCGTCTGGTATACGCCCGATTCGTGTCTTCTTTCCGTGCACGGGGCTCGGTCGCGTGGCGCGCGGGTTTGAGGCGTTCACGCGCGATTGTGCGCACGCCCTGCGCGGGCGTGAGGAGCTGGCGCTGACGGTGTTTGGTGGCGGGCACGATCTGACCGCGGGTGAGCGACGCATTGCCTCGCTGTCGCGACGGGGTGTGGCGGCACGGCTGTTGGGCAAGCTGGTGCATCGCGATCCGTACTTTGTGGAGCAGGCGACCTTTGCCGCGGCATTTCTTCCAGCGCTGATTGCCGGCGATCCGGACGTGGTGTACTTCGCGGATCTCAACGTGGGTAATGCGTGCTGGCATTGGCGGCGGGTGAGCGGTCAACGTTTTCGCTTGCTGTTTTACAACGGTGGCGCGACCACGAAGCCCTTCACGCGTTGTGACCTCGTGCAGCAGGTGAGCCCGGAGCACTACGACGCCGCGCTCGCGCGCGGTGAAGCCGCTGAGCGGCACGTGTTGTTGCCGCACGGGCTGGATGTGCCCGCGCACTTTACGCCAGTCACGAACGAGGAACGGCGGGCGACGCGCGCGGCGCTTGGCGTGCCGCTCGACGGCCCGTTGGTGCTGAGTGTCGGCATGCTGGACCAACAGGTGAAGCGCATGGATCTGGTGATTCGTGAGGCCGCGGCGTTGACATCGATTCAGCCCCATGTGCTCTTGCTGGGCGAAGAGACGCCGGAAACGCCCGTCGTACGTGCGGTGGCCGAACGGGCGCTTGGCGCGGGGCGCTACACCATGGGCACCGTCAATCGGTCGCTGGCGATGGCGGCGTACCGTGCGGCGGATGCGTTTGTGCTCGCGTCGCCGCGCGAAGGGTTCGGCCTCGCGTATCTGGAAGCGCTGATGAGCGGCGTGCCCTGCGTCGTGCAGGATACGCCGACGACGGCGTATCTGTACGGCTCCTTTGGGCATCGCGCCGATCTCTCCGTGCCCGGCGTTCTGGCGTCGCACTTGGAGCGGATGCTGGCCACGCCGCCGGACTCGGCCATGGCCGTAGCGCAACACGCCTGGGTGCGTGACCGATTTGGGTGGGACACACTGGCGCCGCGTTACGCCGCGATGTTGCACGCCTGTGCGGAAGGACGCCGCCCCGTGGTGATGCCGGCCGACTAAGCGGCTGTCGTGTCCTGCACGCTCTGTTGCACCGCGGAGAGCAGTGCCGGCGCGAATCCGTTGAGGTCGAGGTGGCTGCTGAAGAACTCCACGCACCGGCGCGAATACTCGTCGCGTGAAAATGCGTGCAGGAGTGGCGCGATGTCGCGGACATTCGTGATGACGTACCCCACGTTGTGTCGCCGCACGAGGTCACTGATTTCTCCGACGTCATTGACGAGTACCGGCAACCCGTGCTGGAGGTAGGTGCTGATCTTTCCGGAGGCGAGACCAATGTGCTGGAGGTTCTTGCCCGTGTAGCGACTCTGGAAATCTGGCGTATACAGTGCGATGCCCAGATCTGCACTCCGGAGGAGCTGGCCGATATCGCGGACGTCGGGAATGTCCCAGTTCGACACGTAGACGCGTGCGTTGCCCGCGCGCTTCTGGAACTCGGCGGCACTCGCGGCAGCGTAGCGATCGTGTAGCACTAAGACCCAATCACTCGGCCAGTCGCCCACGCTGGAGGCCAGTGGTCCTATGCCTGACCAATGCTCGATCGACCCGGAGACCAGCGCGATCTTTTTGCTCCGATCAATTCCGAGCCGATCATGAAGCCGGTAGGTGCGATCGCCAGCCTTTGGGGTGCGCCCGGCGACGGGTACGCAGAGAATATTCTCAACGGGAATGTTGTTCTCGCGGGAGAGGAACTCCGTGCGCACCGCGTCTTGGCACACGGCAAATCGGATGGAGCGCGCCGCCCGGCGCTCCACCTCTTTGAATCCCGGACTGCACTCGTCGGCGAAAAAGATTTCGTACGAGATCAACGCGGTGGGGATGCCCAGTAGTCGGCCAATGGCGGAGGCTTCCACGAGGCCGTAGCGGTCGACGCCAATCACGAGCGCGTAGCGCTGGAAGAGGATACTGGGATCGCACAACAGGGCGGCCACGCCGGTGAGCAGGTTAAACCCAAACCGGTCGATGAGTTGCTGCCGCCGCCGAGAGAACAAACCCATTTCAAAACGCATCCGCACATCGCGGCACGGTGCCGTTTGGCTGATGGGCATGCGCGGGCACTTCACGTCAACGGCATAGCCAGCCTCGACGAGTAACTCGACGATCCCTGTCAAATTGGGATTGTTATTGAGATTGCCCTCGGGGTGGACGATCAGCACGCGTGGGCGCATGACGGTCAGCCGGTCACGTCCCACGAGTGGTCAACGAGAAAGTACCTCGGCGCGGCTGGGTTGGTGCGTCCCGTGCCGTAGAAGTCGCCAGGCTCCACGTTCATCGCACCGGCGTGCCACACGAAATCCGCGATGTCGCTGTTCACGGTGCTGAACAACGAGACGCGGTAGGTGCCAGGTTCAAAGGGCAGTCTCGGTATGCTACACGTGAACACGCCGGATCCGGGAACGCTGACAAAATCTCCGCGCTGTGCGTCGCTCGAGAGCTCGCAGAGCTGTTCGTCCACGAACCCGTGGATCACGACGTCGATGTGTACGTTCTGCAGCGCGACGGCATCGGCATGGTATCGGACTTCTAGTCGCACGCTGTCGCCGGACCGGATCAAGCCGCCGCCGTTGGCCGCATTCACCACGGCGAACGATTCAAAGCGGAGCGCTCCGTTCCCCGTACGGTCCGTCCGATTCTGCAACGGGATCTCGCCAATCGTTTCAATGGAGCGCAGATACTGCTGCACCACAGCTCCCGCTGGTCCATCGGCGGAGACGTGTCCTCCCTCAAGCAGAATTCCGCGCGCGCAGAGCGACGTGACGGCGACCATGTTGTGGCTCACAAACAACACGGCGCGCCCTTCCTCCCGCGCCACCTCGCCCATCTTGCCGAGGCATTTGCGTTGGAACGCGGCGTCGCCGACGGCGAGCACTTCGTCCACCACGAGAATTTCGGGGTTGAGATGCGCGGCCACGGCAAAGGCGAGGCGCACGTACATACCGCTACTGTAGCGCTTGACCGGCGTGTCGAGAAAGCGCTCGATCTCGGCGAACGCCACAATCTCGTCAAAGCGCTGCTGAATCTCGTGACGGCGCATACCGAGGATGGTGCCGTTGAGAAAAATATTCTCACGGCCGGTGAGCTCCGGATGAAACCCCGTGCCCACTTCGAGCAGACTGCCGATGCGGCCGTACAGACGAATTTCACCTTCGGTGGGCCAGGTGATACGCGAGAGCAGTTTGAGGAGGGTGCTCTTGCCTGCGCCGTTGCGGCCAATGATGCCGACCGTTTCGCCGCGCTGAATGTTGAATGACACATCCCGGAGTGCCCATAACAGATCGGTCGCGTCCGTCGAACGGCCGGATACTGTCTTGATCAGTGCTTCGCGAATGGTCGTCGCCCCAGCATCCATGCCCAAGCGATAGGCCTTGGAGAGGCCTTCCACCGCAATCGCGAGTTCGCTCGGCGGTTTAGATGACATCGGCCAGCCGGCGCTCAAATCGCGCGAAGAAGATACAGCCCACGGCGAGCGCCACGAGTGCGCCGGCCCCAGACATCATCACCGACACAGCTGACGGCGGCGCCGTGCCCGCCACCGACCAGCGAAAGCCGTCGAGCATGCCCGCGAGCGGGTTCAGCACAAAGAGCGCACGAAAGCGCTCGGGCACTGCCGCCGTACCGTATGCCACGGGACTGGCGTACAGCAGCAACTGGACGAGCACCGGCAGCGCGTACTGCAAATCGCGGTACCGCACCGACAGCGCCGCCGAGAGCGTACCGATGCCGAGTCCGGTGAGGAGGAGGAGGGCGACCCACACGGGGAGTAGCAACAATGGCCAGCCGAGCGGAACGCGGAACATCACCATCAGGACAACGAGCGAGCCCATGCCGACCAGGAAATCCATGGCCGTGCTCCAGAGCGCGGACAGGGGAAGGACGAGGCGCGGAAAGTACACTTTAGTGACGAGGCTGCTTTGCGCGAGCAGCGATCCGCTGCTGCGAACGAGCGCGTTTTGGAATGTGGTCCACGCAATAAAACCCGCGTAGGCAAAGAGGAAATACGGCACGCCATCACTCGGGAGCTTGGCTACTTTGCCGAACACGACCGTGAACAGTCCGCCGGCAATCAGCGGTTGCAGAACCACCCACACGACGCCGAGGAGCGTCTGGCGGTAGCGTAGCGTGACGTCGCGCCGGCCAAGCGCCGCGGCGAGGTCGCGGAAGCGCCACACTTCCGAAAAGTCCGGGAAGAGGCGATTCCCAACTGGCCGGATGACCTCGAGTGGTTCGCTCACGCTCGACAGGGGGTTGGTCGCGGTCCGTGCATATGCTGTGGATTCTACCCGGCGCGCCCTCGTAAGGAAGGGCTGTGCCGCTTGGCTCAGGACCGCCCCTCGGTGCATACTGTGGCTGTGCCAACCGTCTCGGTTCTCGTGCCCACTTGGCGCCGCCCGGAATCTCTCGTGCGGTGCCTGCGGGCGCTTGCCGCTCAGACCCAGCCGCCGGCGGAGATTGTCGTGGGGCTGCGAGCCGGCGACTCGGAAACAGCGCTGGCGCTCGCGACGCTCACCCGAGAGCTGGGCGTCCCCGTACGGCAGGCGATGACCGCCGAATCTGGGGTAGTGGCGGCTATGAATGCCGCCCTGGATCTCTGCACTGGGGGCGTGATTGCGCTCACCGACGACGACGCGGAGCCCCGCCCGGACTGGCTGGAGCGATTGGGGCGCTGCTTTGACGACCCCACCGTGGGCGGGGCAGGTGGTCGGGACTGGCAGCCGGTGGAGCGGGGCGCTCGCGAGGAGGTGGGGCGGCTCCAATGGTTTGGTCGCGTGATTGGCCATCACCATCTGGGGGTAGGGCCGGCGAGGCCGGTGGATGTGCTGAAAGGGGTCAACGCGGCTTTTCGGGCACCACTGCTAAGGGCGCTGCGATTTGACAGCCGATTGCAGGGGGCGGGAGCGCAGATGTACTGGGAGTTGGCGCTCTGCCTGCCTTTGCGCCGTGCCGGATGGACGCTGGTGTACGATCCCGCGATTGCCGTGGAACATCACATTGCGCCGCGGCACGATGCCGACCAGCGGCATCGCGGCACATTCGTGCCCGAGCCGCAGGTGCAGGCGGTGCACAACGAGACATTGATTCTCCTTGAGCATCAGCGGGGGTTCCGGCGTTTGGCGTTCGTGGTGTGGGCGCTGCTGGTTGGGACTCGTATGGAGCCGGGGCTCGCGCAGGTGCCTCGTCTCTGGCTGATGGGCGATGTCCTTGCCCTGACGCGGTGGCGCTGGACGCTCGTAGGACGCGTCCGGGGATGGATGGCGTGGCGCGCGTGTGGGCGCGATCTGGTGCGACGTGTCCCCCATCCTGCCGTGTGACGACGCGGATGCGTGCCGCTGCGGCGTGCCCTAACTTTCGGTAGTCAGCCGCGGGGGCACGGCGCCAGGTGGCGGTGGTTCCCGAGGGATGACATGTGCGGCGCGCGTCCCCCCAACACTTTTACCGCCGGCTCTCGTGACACCGTTCTCACTGGCCTTTGTGGCGCACGATGTGCACCGGCAGGGCGGCATGGAGCGCGCCGCGGCCGAGGTGCTGTCGCGTCTGGCCACGCGGATGTCGGTGACGGTGATCGCGCGCTCGTGCGCGTTGGGCAAGGCGCCCGTCCGCTGGATGCCGGTGACGGGCCCCACGCGTCCGGCGCCGCTGCGCACGTGGGCGTTTGCGCGCGCGGCGCGCGCCGCGGAACGGCGCGCGGGGTGCACCATCACGAACAGCATTGGCGCGGCGGCGATCGACGCGGACGTGATTACGGCGCAGTTCTGTCATGCGGCATTCACCAAACGTTTTGGCGGACTGCGGGGTGGCTCGGGGGTGCGGGCACTGTATCAGCGCTTTGCGCAGTCGCGATTTGTGGCGGAAGAGCGCGTGGCCTATGGGTCGCGGCGATTGCGGCAGGTCATTGCCGTGTCGCGCGGTACGGCGCGCGAGCTGCAGGAATCGTACGGGGTGCCGGCGTCGCGCATCACGGTGGTGCCAAACGGTGTGGACCGCGCGGTATTTCGCCCGGCGGCCGACGCGGCGGCGCGTTTGGCTCTGCGAGCGCCACTCGGCTTGCCGCGCGATGCGTTCTTAGCGTTGCTCGTGGGCGGCGACTGGGAGCGCAAAGGGGTGCGCGATGCGATCGATGCGATGGCCGGGATTGCTGACGGACATCTCGTGGTGCTGGGCCGCGGCGACGTGGCCGCGATGCAGGCGCACGTGTCACGCGCCGGCGCGGCTGGACGCGTGACCTTTGCGCCGCCGAGCCGGACGCCGGAGGCGTACTACGCCGCGTGTGACGCGTTTTGTTTTCCCTCGCGCTACGAGGCGTTTTCACTGGTGACGCTCGAGGCCGCGGCGGCGGGGCTGCCGATTGTGGCGCACGCGATCAACGGCACCGAAGAGTTAGTGCGCGATGGTGAGAACGGCTGGCTCGTGCCCTTTGGCCCGGATGCGTTGCGCGAAAAACTGGTGTTGCTGCGCGATGATCGCGCGTTACGCGAGCGGTTGTCGGCCGGCGCGGTGGCGTCGTCGGCGCGCTACGACTGGGATCGGATTGCCGACGAACAGTACGCCGTGTTTGCCGCGGCGGCGGCGGAACGGAGTCGCGGTTAGATGTGCGGCATAATCGGCGTTGTGAAGGAAGGGGCGGCCGCGTCGCGCGACCGACTCGTGGCGGCGCGCGAACTCATGTGGCACCGCGGCCCAGATGACGCCGGCGTGTGGGCCGACGAGCACGCCTGCGTCGGGGCGCGACGACTGTCGATTATTGATCTCTCAAAGACTGGGCACCAACCGTTGGTCAGTTCCGACGCCAAGCGCGTCTTGGTGTTCAATGGCGAGATCTACAACTTCCGTGCGCTCCGTAAGGAACTTGAGGGAGATTTTGTTTTTCAGTCGTACTCGGATTCTGAAGTCGTGCTCCACGGCTATCGGAAATGGGGCGGCCCCGGGCTCGTGCAGCGGCTCGATGGCATGTTCGCATTTTCGTTGTGGGACGAAGACACGCGCACGCTCTTTGCGGCGCGCGACCGCGCGGGGAAGAAACCGTTTTATTATCGGCATGAAGACCGCCAGTTTCATTTTGCGTCCACGTTGAATGCACTGCTGGCATTTTTGCCGGGTACGCCGCCCGTGGACCCGATGGCCGTTGACGCGTTCCTTGTGTATCAGGCCGTGCCGTCGCCCTTGAGCATTTTTCGTGGCGTTCGCCAATTACGACCGGCGCACCATCTGACATTCCACGCGAACACCGGTGCGTGTCGTGAAGAGCGGTACTGGAAGCTCTCGTACGCTACCAAGACCGATGAATCGGAAGCGGAAGTGCTCGAGCACATTGAACGGTTGGCGCGCGCGGCGGTCACCAAGCGTTTGGATAGCGACGTGCCGGTGGGGCTGTTTCTCTCGGGCGGTGTGGACTCCTCGCTTGTGGCGGCGCTGGCGTCGCAGGAAAGCACCAAGCCCATCGAAGCCATGACGCTCGGGTTCGACGAACCGGCATTCGACGAACGACAGTACGCGCGCGCCGTGACGCAGCACCTGAAGATGCCGCTCCACGAAGAGACGCTGCGCCCGGCGCTGGTGGCCGACTTGCCGTCCATCGTCTGGCATTACGGGCAGCCCGTGGCTGACGTATCGATTGTGCCGAACCACTATTTGGCGCGTGCGGCGCGACGGTGGATGACCGTGGCCCTGAACGGCGATGGTGGCGACGAACTCTTTGGCGGCTATGCGCGGCCGATGCTCGCGCGCATGACGGCGCCGTATCGGCGCGCGGTACCGGAGCTCATGCGCAACGCCCTTGGTGGGCTCTTCGCTCAGACATCGGACGGCCCGCTGCGGCGCGTCGGGTTGCTGGCACGCGCCGGCGCCGGCAGCTCCGCGGACGCCTTTACGTATGATCGCGCCTTTCGGCCGTTCCGCGATGAAGCGTATTCCGACGTGCTCAAGAATCTCGTGGGCAACACGCATCCGGACGCGCTGTATCGGACGGTGTGGAATGAGGCGGACGGTCTCGACGATGTGGATCGTGCGCTCTACGGCGATTTTAACACCTATCTCCCCGACCAGCTGCTCGCGAAAGCGGATCGTGCGTCGATGGCACACAGTCTTGAAGCGCGCTCACCCCTGCTGGATCGCGCGTTGGTCGAGTACGCCGCGACAATTCCCACGGCGCTCCGTCTTCGGCATTTCCAGACGAAGTACCTGCTCAAGAAGCTCACCGGGCGTTTCGTGCCCCCCGAGGTGCTCTTCCGTCGCAAGCGCGGGTTCGTCATGCCGGCCGCCCGATGGCTGCGCGGTGAACTCGCCCCGTTTGTACGCGCCGCCCTCGACAACCGCACCTTCTTTGATCGCGGCTGGGTGCGGCCCGAGTTCGTGCGCCGCATTCTCGCCGAGCACTTTACGGGCGTGCGCGACTGGGGTGAGCAGATCTGGACGTTGCTCGTGCTCGAAGTGTGGGCGCGCCTCGTCCTCGATCGTACGCTCGATCGCGACGCGCGCATGGATGATTTTCTGCGCAAGCCCGAGCGCGCGCGACGCACCACGCTCCGCACACTGCAGCTCGGGATGGAGTGGTTTTCCGAGAAACCCGGCGGCTTGAATCGCGTGTACTTCGAGCTGATGCGCCACCTCCCCGACGCGGGCGTGGAGGTGCACGGCCTCGTAGCCGGCACGTCGCAGGTGACGGTGGACGCCCGTGGCATGATCGAAGGGTTTGCCCCGCACTCCGAGCGACTGTTGCCCCGTCTCCTCGCGGTGCGACGAAAGGCTGGACCGTTGCTCCGCAGCGATCCTGGCGTGTTGGTCGTGAGCCATTTTGCGCTCTACACCGCGCCGTTGCTCGACGAACTCGCCGACCATCCGCTCGTCGTGCACTTTCAGGGGCCGTGGGGACTTGAAGGGCGAGCGGAACGTCAGTCGAAGTTCACCGAGATGGCCAAGTCCGCCGTCGAGCGGGCGGTGTATTCGCGCGCGAAAGCCTTCATCGTGCTCTCGACGCCCTTTGGCCGAATTCTCGAATCGCGCTTTGGCATTCCACGCGAACGCATTCATGTGATTCCCGGTGGTGTGGATGTGCCACGCTTCGCGATTCAGGAGTCGGCTGAGGAATGCCGCCTGCGACTGGACTGGCCCACGGATCGGCCAATTGTTCTCGCCGTACGACGCCTCATGCGCCGCATGGGGCTCGACGACCTCATTGCGGCCGTGCCGCAGCTCCGCGAGACCATTCCGAATGTGTTGGTGCTGATCGCGGGACGCGGACCGATTGCCGGCGAGCTGCAGGCGCGCATTGATGCCGCTGGACTCGCCGATCACGTGCGCCTGCTCGGATTTGTGCCAGATGCCTTGTTGCCGCGGGCATACCGCGCGGCCACCATCACGATCGTGCCGACCGTGGAGCTCGAAGGGTTTGGATTGATTGTCGCGGAGTCACTGGCCGCTGGCACGCCCGCGATGGTCACGCCGGTCGGTGGGTTGCCGGAGGCGGTGTCGGGACTGTCGCCGAGCTTGGTGTTGCCGAGTACCGGCGCTGCGGCGATTGCCACGGGGCTTGCGGAGGCGTTGAGTGGTCGGATGGTGCTCCCTGACGCGCGCACGTGCACCGAGTACGCGCGCCGCCACTATGACTGGCCGGTGATCGCGGAGCGCACACGGCTCGTGTACGAAGAGGCGATGCGATGAGTGCGCCGCGCCGAGTGCTGTTTGTTGATCACGCGGGCGTGTTGGGCGGCGCGGAGTTGTCGCTGCTGGATCTGGCGATGGCGTTCGGGGATCGCGCACGCGTGGCGTTACTGGCCGACGGTCCATTTGCCGACCGTCTGCGCGCACGAGGCGTGCGCGTGACCACGACGCCGATGGGTGCGCTCGCCGACGTACGCAAGGATACGCGGCTTCCGTCGTTTGGTGCGCTCGCCGCCATGTGGCGGACGGCCGGCGCGTTGGGTGCGACGGTGGATCCCTCGGAATTGCTCTGTGCGAACTCGCAGAAGGCGTTCGTCGTCAGCGCGCTCGCCGGCTGGCGCGCGCAGCGCCCCGTCGCGTGGATTTTGCGGGACATTCTGGCGGCACCGCATTTTAGTGGGGCGAACATTCGGGCCGTGATCACGCTCGCGAACTGGCGTGCCTGCCGTGTGATTGCCAACTCACAGGCGACGGCCGATGCGTTTGTGGCAGCCGGCGGAAGAAAATCGCTCGTGTGTGTGGTGCACAACGGCATTGATGCCGCACCGTTTGATGTCGTGACGCCGGCCGATGGTCAGGCGGTGCGTCGTGCGCTGCACATTCCGGATGATGCCTTTACCGTGGCGATGCCGGGGCGCTTCCATGCGTGGAAAGGGCAGCAGGTACTACTCGCTGCGCTCGCGCAGGTGCCCAACGTACACGCCATCATTGCGGGCGCGCCGCTCTTTGGCGAACAGGCGTTCGCGGACGAACTCCGCGCACGCGCCGCTCGGCTTGGCGTAGCGGACCGCGCGCATTTCACCGGATTCCGCGACGACATTCCCGCCCTGCTGAGCGCTGCCAATGTCGTGGTGCATGCGTCCACGCTCCCAGAACCATTTGGTCGTGTGGTGGTGGAAGGGATGTTGGCGCACCGACCGGTCGTGGCCAGTAACGCGGGCGGCGTCCCCGAACTCATTGTGGACGGCGAGTCTGGCGTGTTGGTGCCGCCGGCAGACGCGCGCGCGCTCGCGGCGGCCATCGCGGCGCTGCGTGATGACGCGCCGCGCGCGGCGCGTATTGCGGCGGCAGGCGCTCGGCGCGCGCGAACGTTGTTCACCGTTGGCGCGATGGCCCGCGGAATTGAAGAGGCGCTGGCAGCCTGTTGAGCCGCCAGCGCCACGCACCAGCCCAGCGAACGCGGGCTAGTTCTTGGCCAGCTTGAAGCCGCCGAAGCCCATCAGCACACGCAGGGTGCCGCCCGTGGGACCCAAATCTGGTCCACCGAACACTTCGTGCCCACGGTAGGTCCACGACGTGCGATTGGGTGTGATGGCTGACCCGAAACGCAGTCCGATGGTGAAGCCCGTGTGCGAGGTCGATTCCTTGAGCAGCAGCCAGTCAATGCCGATTCCCGGCTGCACCATGATGTAGTTGCCCAAGATCTGACTTTCGAGACCGGGGTTGAGAATGATCTCGTCAAACGTCGGATCAGTCCGCACCGAGACGGTGCCGCCGCCATCACGGTTTTTCAGTGACAGCCTCACATTGCCGCCGCCAATTCCAAGGTACGGAAAAATGGTCAAGCGCCAGGTGGTGTACACCGGTACAGCTGCCGTCGCCATGAAGTACGACGCTTCCAGTCGATTCGTCTTTCCTTTCGGGCTCGTCTCGTATCCAAAATCACCGTAGTGCCACTCGCCGCCGACCATCACGCGCCCGAGTGACACATAGCCACCGACGCCGTAGGTATACGCGTCGTTGGAGAGGCTCGAAAAGCCCGTTCCGCCGGCGAGATCGGTGCGATTGAAATGCGCGTTCAGGCTCGACACATCCATACCCATCGAGCCGACGGTGATGTAGCCGTGCGAGAACGGCACAATAAAATCGCTCACCGGCTTGGTGGGCTCGGTGGAGGCCTGTGCGAATAACGAACCGGCGCTCACGGAGAGCGTGCTGGCCAGCACCATGGATAGGCGACGAATCGTCGACGTCACGCGCGGCAGGTTCAAGCGTTTCGGGGGAAGAAGTCTCGATGAATCAAAACGAAGCATCGGCCGAAAGCTAGCCAATTTGCGGGGGGATAGGGGCAAAATGGGGTGAGTTGGAGGGCTGGGGGGGGTCGTACCGACGAGTGGCGGACACTCTGGGGCGCTTGGGTCCTCTGAGACAGACGATTCAGGGCGACGGCTCGGTTCAGATGGGGGACTGGCCCGTGAGGCACCGCTTCCGTGTATTTTCCAAGGCGATTGCCTCGGCACGTGACGGGGCGCGGGCACAAAACGACCGCTTGGAGTGCTTCCCATGCCGCTGGTTCCCTTTGAAAAGCTACCGGATGACGCCCGAATTTGGGTGTTTGGCGCCGCCGCGCCGATCGACGAGGTGGATGCCCCGCGACTCCTTGCCGCCGTGGATGCTTTTTTGTTTGACTGGAAGGCCCACGGTCATCCGCTGACCTGCGGGCGCCATTGGCGCGACGACCATTTTTTGGTGGTCGGGGTGGATCAGCGGACGGAAGGTGCGAGCGGGTGCTCGGTGGACGGGCTGTTCCGCACGCTCCAGTCCATTGAGAAGGGAATCGGTACCTCGCTCGTGGCGGGCGGGCTGGTCTTCTTTCGTGACGAGGTCGGACTCGTGCATGCGCTGCCACGCGCGGCGTTCGAACGACTGGCGGCGACGGGGCATGTCGGGAGCGCCACGACGGTTTTTGATCAGACCATCACGACCGTGGCCGAGTACAACGATCGCTTCGTGACGACCGCTGGCGCTGGGTGGCATAAGACGCTGCTGGGCGTTTAGCACCAGCGGCGTAGCGGGCGCTCAGGCGCCGGTTTCCAACTCGCGTAGCAGTTGCGTGTGCGCCGCTGCAATGAGGTCGCGCGTACGATCGCGCAGAGTCGCGACGTCGTTGGCGGAGAGCCCCGTGGTCTCGATCGGGTCGAGCACGTGGAGACGCGCGTGCGCGCGGGTGAACCGCATACTTCCCTTGGCCATCGCGTGGCGCGTGCCCGCGATCACCATCGGCAGGATAGGAGCGCCGCTCTCAATCGCGAGGCGGAAGGCGCCGTCCTTGAACGGCAGTAGGGCGCCGTCGCGCGAGCGTGTGCCTTCGGGAAACACCATCACGGAGACGCGGTGGGACAGACGCTCCCGTGCGGCGATGAGCGCCCGCGCACCGCTGGTGCGTTCGCCGCGGCGAATGGAGATGTCGCCGGCCATCCGCATCATCCATCCAAAGAACGGAATCTTGAACATGGCGTCTTTGGACAGCCATTTCATTTCCCACGGCAAGTGGCAGATGAGAAAAACGTCGGCCCATGATTCGTGATTACTGACGGCGACATACGGACGTCGCGGGTCGCGTACCATGGAGCCGGATACTTCAAAGGTCCAGAGTGGATTCAACTTCACCTGCGTGACACCGATTAATCGAAAGGTTCGGCCCGCGGCGTAGCGTCCGCGGTCGAACGGGGCGGTGCACGCCCAGACCAAGGCCACGACGGGGGTACCGGCAATGACCAGCCCCACCGTCGTCACCCAGATCCATGCGTTCGCCAGCCAGTTCACGGAGCGGTGACAGGGTCAGCGTCCGGCGGGTCAATAAACCCGACCGACTTGTGTGCGCCGTCGCAGAACGGTTTGCGCTGTGAATGTCCGCATCGGCAGAGCGCCACATTTGGCTTGCCGGGCGTGCGCGGAATCTCGAGCCCCGTGTGGTCGATGAGCGTGATGTCGCCGGTCACGAGGAGCGAACCATTCTTGCGGACAGTGATCGTCACCGGCTGTGTCATGCGCGCAACCAGTCTGCCTGCCAATTCTTGACAGCCTTCTTGACGTCGCCCGCGCTCTTCAACTCACCCTTGAGGCAGCGATCAACCAGCGCGGGCAACTCGTCGTCGCCGGCAAAGCGCAGGCCCACCAACTGGCCAACGGTGAGGCTGAGGATCTGCGCGTGCATCGACGCCGGGAGCAGCTCCCGCAGGCGGAGGCGCATTTCGAGACGGATGATGCGGTTCTGCACGGTCAGGGCTTCGCCGCGCGCCGCGAACACGGCCAGGAACACGCCGACCGCGAATACTACGCCCCAAAGGTTGAACTGCGACTGCTCATGCCACCAATGGCGCGTGGCCACGAACACGTTGAGCATCACAATCGGGAACGCGACAAAGTGCCACAGCGGATGGAAGCGGACGTGGTTGCCGTAGTTCTGTGGACGGGTCTCAGTCATAGTGCAAAGCCTCGGGAGGGAGTATCAAACAATATAAAGAATCTGCGGGGGTCGCGCGTTCCATGAGCGAGGGTTGCGTCGCCGTACGAGGCTGTGCACGGACACCAGCCCTCGGCCAATGGCGCGAGGGGTCCGCTGGTCAGTTCGGGAGCGGAGCCGCGAGCGCCACCACGGGCCGCGCGAGAGCGATCCCCTCGCGTTCGAGGCGCGCAAACAGCGCGAGGAGCACCCGTTGGCGGGCTTCCATGGCGAGTTTGTAATCGGGGTTGTCGACGATCACGACGGTCTCGAACTCAAAGCCAATGGCCCCAGTGCCATTGAGATGCGCACGCACGAGCGTGGCGTGCGGTTCGGACGCGACCGCCTCGGCGATCAGCGGGGCAACGCGCGCGAGTCGCTCGCTCGTTGTGCCAGGCGCAATCGACAGGGTCATCACCAGACGGCGCCCTTCGCGACGCGAGAAGTTACGGATACGGCTCCGTAGCAGGTCGGCGTTCGAGAAAATCAGCTGCTCGCCGTTGATGCTGCGGACGCGCGTTGTCTTGAGACCAATGTGTTCAACCGTGCCCTCAAAGGCATCCACGGAAATCGTGTCGCCGCCGATGAACGGTTTGTCGAGCCAAATCGAGAGCGCGGCGAAGAGGTCGCCGAGGATGTTTTGAACGGCCAGCGCGATGGCAATGCCGCCAACGCTGAGCGCGCTGATGAACGTGCCAACGGGGAAGTGCAGCGTCTCGAGCGCCACCAGCACGACCGTGGTCCAGAGCACCATGCGCGAGACGAACTTGAGCACGCCAACGGCCGACGCTTCAATGTGGGTATCGGGCCGGTCCGTGTACGCCCCGACCCAAAAGTCCACGGTCTTGCTCGCCCACCGCAGTCCCTGCACGGCAAAGGCAATCACCATCAAGGTGGTCGCAATTTTGTCGACGTTTGCCGGAAGGTCGAGAAAGCGCTCCGAGATGGCGATGGAGATGGCCACCACGAGCGGAGTCCGAATGGCCTGCAGGAGAACGACGATGTAGTCGTCAGCCCTCGTCTCGGTTTTGGCCGCCGCCACGTCGAGGTAGCGAATGACGTAGCGGCGCAGCAGTGCAATGGTGAGCGTCGCGGCAACGGCGCCGCCGAGCGCAAAGAGCCAGTCGTGGAGTGAGTTGCCGTACCACATGGAGTTCATGGAGGCGGAAAACATCAATAATTTCGGGCAAAAGGGAGGCAGCAACTGAACCCTGCACGGTGCCAATATGTATAATATGGTTGACCCCTCTCGGAGTTACAGATGCTGGTACGTCGCACCGACCCAATCGGGTCGTCTGAGATCACCCCTGAAGCGCACTATCTGAACCGGCGGGAATTCCTCGCGGCCGCTGGGCTACTGGGCGCTGGCCTCACGGGGGTTGCGCTCCCGGCCTCCGCGAGCGCGGCGGGGCGCGCACAGGAGCCTAAGGCACTGGGCAAGCCGTACGGATTGCAGTCGGACGACAAGCCGACGCCGTATAAGGACGTCACGAGCTACAACAATTTCTACGAGTTCGGAACCGGTAAAGACGAGCCGATCGAGAACGCCCGTGGCTTTGTGCCGCGCCCGTGGACGGTGCAAGTGGATGGTCTCGTTGCCAAGCCCGCCAGCTATCAGCTCGAGGATTTCCTCAAGCCGTCGGCTGTCGAAGATCGCATCTACCGGCACCGCTGTGTAGAAGCGTGGTCGATGGTCATTCCGTGGCGCGGGATTGCCCTTGCCGATGTCATCAAGCGCGCGCAGCCGACGGCAGCGGCCAAGTTTGTGGAGTTCACCACGCTCATGGACCCGAAGCGCATGCCGGGACAGCGCTCGAATGTCTTGCAGTGGCCGTACGTCGAAGGGTTGCGGCTCGACGAAGCGCTGAATCCACTGGCGATGCTCGCCACTGGGGTGTACGGACGCGATCTCCCCAACCAAAACGGCGCGCCCCTCCGCTTGGTGGTGCCGTGGAAGTATGGGTTCAAGGGGATCAAGTCGATTGTGCGCATCCGCTTCGTGGACAAAATGCCAAACAGCGCGTGGAATCTTGCCGCGCCGCAGGAATACGGGTTCTACTCGAACGTGAACCCCGACGTGGATCATCCGCGCTGGAGCCAAGCGAAGGAGCGCCGCATTGGCGAGTTCTCGCGACGTCCCACGCTGATGTTTAACGGATACGCCGAGCAAGTGGCTTCGATGTACGCTGGTATGGACCTCCGCAAGAATTATTGAGGTGAGCGACAGCCTCAACGCCATGCGACGACGGTCGGTGCTCGAACCCCAGTGGTTCGTGCCGGCGCTTTTTGTGGTCGCATTGCTACCGGCGGTCATCGGCGTTGCGGGCACGGCCTCCGATTTGCTCGCGGATACGCGCTTCTTTGGGTCGAACCCGATCAAAGCGGTCGAGCACTACTTCGGGCAGTGGACGCTCCGATTTATTCTCGCCACGCTGTGCATCACGCCGACGCGTCAGCTGTTGGGGTGGAACTGGCTCGCCAAACAGCGGCGTACCCTCGGGCTGTTCGCCTTTGGGTACCTCATGCTGCATTGGCTCGCGTATGCGCTGCTCGACGTCCAGCTCGACTGGCACGATCTCACCATCGATCTCGCGAAGCGTCCGTACATCATGATCGGCATGGCGGCGCTGCTCTTGATGGTGCCGCTCGCGGTCACCTCCACCAAGGGCATGATCCGACGCCTTGGCGGGCAACGGTGGAACCGACTGCACCAGCTCATCTACGTGATTAGTGTGCTCGGCGTGATCCATTTCTTCATGGCCGTCAAGAAGGACATTGGGCAGCCCGCCCTGTTTGCCGCGGGGCTCGCGGTTCTCTTTGCGTTTCGCGTACAGCGGTGGCGCGCGCGGCGCGCGGCATGAGCGCGCCGCCGCATCGCTGTTGGGCGGTATCTGCTCCGGGACTCGAGCCCGTGACCGTTGCAGAGTTGCGCACACTCGGCGTGACTTCCCTCGCACCAGAGACAGGTGGCGTCGCGTTCAGCGCCACGGACGACCTGCTGGCCGCCGCGAATGTGCAGCTCCGCACGGCGAGCCGCATTATTGTGCGCGCGGCAGAGTTTCAGGCCAAGGCATTTCACGAGCTCGAACGGTTGTCGCGCGCTGTGCGCTGGAATCAGTACGTGGCGCCTGGGCGCGCGGTGAAGTTGCGTGTGACGTGCAAGAAATCGCGGTTGTATCACTCCGATGCGGTGGCTGAGCGCGTGGGCGCGGCGATTCTGCGCGCCGTGCCCGGGTCACGCGTGGTGACGGGCGCCACGGATGATGACGAGGAGGCTGTTGTCGAAGGTCGCGCTGAACGTGCCCCAGATGATGGCGCATTGTTGATCATCGTGCGACTCTCGCACGATGTGTGCACGATCAGCGTCGACAGTTCCGGCGAGCCGTTGCATAAGCGCGGCTACCGACTCGCCACCGCCAAGGCGCCCATACGCGAGACGCTCGCGGCCGGAATGCTCCTGGCCCTCGAGTGGGACGGCTCCACGCCGTTGCTCGATCCGATGTGTGGAGCGGGGACGATCGCCATCGAAGCGGCGATGCTGGCGCGCCGGATCGCGCCCGGGGTGAACCGGAAGTTTGCGTTTGAAACGTGGCCATCGGTGCCCCCGAAGGTGGGGGAGACTGCGCGCCGAGCCGCTCGGGCAGCGGAGCTCCCTCGGGCTGCCGTGCGCATTCTGGCGTCGGATCGTGACGCCGGGGCGATTGTGGCCGCGTCGGCGAACGCGGCGCGCGCGGGGGTTGCGGCGGACATAGAATTTCGCGAGTGCGCCCTCTCGGCCATCGAAGTGCCGGCCGCGCCCGGGTTATTGCTCACGAATCCGCCGTATGGGGATCGGATTGGTGACCGCACCCAGGTCCGAAACTTGTACGCCCAGCTCGGGAAGGTGGCCCGGGTGCAGGGTGGCGGATGGGCCTTGGCCTTTTTATCGGCCGACCATGCCTTTGACATGCAACTCCGGCTTCCGCTCACCGAAGTGTCCCGGTTTCGAAATGGGGGAATCCCCGTGCGGCTACTTCGGGCTCAGGTGCCGCTGCCCAAAAGGTGATGGGTTGCCAGGTTGGGGTGCTTCTGCGGGGCGCTCCCAGCCCCCGCCGTGTCCCTTGGGATTGAGATTAGATTTCAGGTATGTCCGATACCGTCAGCAGCGCGTTCAACGACGCGTATATCGAAGAAGTCTTTGAGGCATATCGCCGCGATCCGGGTTCTGTGGACGAATCGTGGCGCCAATTCTTCCGGCTCGCCGCGCGTTTTGGTGGAGGCAACTCCGCCGGCGCCGACGATCAGGATTTCGCGCGCAAAGTGGCCGGAGTGGCGCGGTACACCAATGCGATCCGACAGTACGGCCATTTGGCGGTGCAGCTGGATCCCCTGGGGTCGTCGCCGCCAGGCGCCGCCGAGCTGACGCCGGAGTTCCACGGTATTACCGACGCGGATCTCGACGTCGTGACCGGTGCCGCACTTGGCTGGCCGCATCTCCAAACGGGGCGCGACGTGGCCGAGCGGTTGCGCTTCCGCTACTGCCGCAACTTGGGCGTAGAGTACACGCACCTCGGATCAGAAGAGGAGCGCGCCTGGTTTCGCGCGCTGTTCACCGCCGAGCAGCTCACCCGTCCGTTGACTGCGGATGAAAAGAAGGGGCTGTTGGTGCGCCTGAGCGAAGTGGACGGGCTCGAGCGTTTTCTCGGCCGTGCATTTCCCAACTACAAGCGTTTTTCTATTGAGGGCACCGACACGCTCGTGCCGTTGCTCGACACGGCGATTGACGAAGCGTCGACGAGCGGTGCGCAGCACGTGGCCATTTCCATGGCGCACCGTGGCCGCATCAATGTGCTCGCGCACGTGCTAGGCAAGCCGGTGGAGCAGATTTTTGGCGAGTTCCAGGGACGGCACGATCACCTCGAAGGCGATATCTCTACGGGCGACGTGAAGTACCACCTCGGCTACGAGGGGTCGCGCACGACGATTGCGGGTCGGCCGGTGCATGTGTCGCTGGTGCCGAATCCGAGCCATCTCGAGATCGTGAACCCCGTGCTGCAGGGCTACGCGCGCGCACATCAGCGCGCGGGCGGCGTGCGCGCGGTGGTACCGGTGTGCATTCACGGTGACGCGGCGTTCCCCGGCGAAGGGATTGTGTCGGAGACGTTCAATCTCGCCCGTCTGCGCGCGTACGGCGTGGGCGGCACGTTGCACATTATCGTCAACAATCAGGTCGGCTTCACCACCGACCCTATTGATTCGCGTTCGACGCGCTATGCCAGCGACGTGGCCAAGGGTTTTGAATGCCCCATTATCCACGTGAATGCGGACGATGCCGAAGCGTGCGTCATTGCGATGCGCATTGCGGTGGCGTATCGGAATCAGTTCGGCAAGGATTTTCTGGTGGATCTGGTTGGCTATCGTCGGCACGGCCACAACGAGGCCGACGAGCCGGCGTACACGCAGCCGCAGTTGTACGACCGGGTCAAGGCGCATCCGACGCAGCGACAGGTGTGGGGCGCACGTTTGGTGCGCGAGGGCGTGTGCACGCAGGGCGAGGTGGATGCGGCGGAAAAGCAGGTCGCCGCGCACTTCAGCGCGCTGTTCGATCAGTCAAAGGCCGACCATGACACCTCGCACAGCGATTACGAAGGCACCGAACAGCCGGTCGTGATTCCGCCCACGGCGGTGAGCACGGACGCGTTGGTGGCGCTCAATGACGCGATGCTCGCGTGGCCGGCGTCGCTGACACCGCATCCGCGTCTCGCCAAGCAGTTGCTACGCCGCAAGGAGGCCGTGACCGCCGGTGGCATTGACTGGGGGCACGCCGAAGCGCTGGCGTATGCCTCGATTCTGTCCGACGGCATGCACGTCCGACTCAGCGGACAGGACGCTGAGCGCGGGACGTTCTCGCACCGGCATTCGGTGTTGCATGATGTGGCGAATGGCGACACCTACACGCCGTTGCAACATTTGCCCGGCGTGTCGTCGCGCTTTGAGGTGTACAACTCCGCGCTCAGCGAAATGGCGGTGATGGGTTTTGAGTACGGGTACAGTTGCGTCGCGGACGACACGCTCACGCTGTGGGAAGCACAGTTTGGCGATTTTGCGAATGTGGCGCAGCCGATCATCGATCAGTTCTTGAGCGCCGACCGCGCCAAGTGGGGGCAAGACTCTGGGCTCGTGCTGTTGTTGCCGCACGGCTACGAGGGGCAGGGGCCCGAACATTCGAGCGCACGTCTTGAGCGTTTTTTGCAGATGTGTGCCGAAGGCAATTTCCGCGTGGCGTATCCGTCCACGCCGGCGCAATACTTTCACGTGCTCCGTTTGCAGGCGCGACTCACGCCGCGTCGGCCGATGGTGCTGATGCAGCCGAAGTCGCTGCTCCGTCTCGCCGATGCGTCATCGGTGCTCGCGGACCTGGCGCACGGTGGATTCCAGGCGGTGATCGACGATCCGTCGGGTGCGTCGAAGCGTGGCACGGTCCGCCGGATCGTCTTCTGCACGGGCAAAGTGTACTACGACCTCGTGGCCAAGACGGTGCCAGCCGAGGCCGCCGTGGTGCGCGTGGAAGAGTTGTATCCGTGGCCGCACGGCGACGTATCGCGGGTGCTGGATCTCTATCCGCAGGCGACGGAGATCGTGTGGGCACAAGAAGAACCGAAGAACATGGGCGCGTGGACCTACGTGGCGCCGCGACTGCGCGGATCCGTGGGGAACGCGCTCGCTATCCGGTACGTTGGTCGTCCGGAACGCGCGAGCCCCGCAGAGGGGTATCAGCAGCACCACGCCGAAGAACAGGCGCGGATTGTTGACGATGCGCTGACTGCATCGCGTGCTGGCGGCAACAAGCGTGCGTCCGGGGTGATGGGCGCGGTCTGAGTTCACCTCCCACGGGAGTTTGCATGTCCGCACTTCGCCGCCTCGCTTCGGCTGCGCTCGTTCTCGGCCTGTGTGCGCCGCGCCCGGCCCTCGCGCAGGAGCGCGGCGCCGTGGCGCTGGAGCAAACCGTTCACGGCGTCACGGCCAGCGGACGCGTGCTCGTGATTGGCGCGCATCCCGATGACGAAGACACGTTTCTCATTACGTGGCTCACGCGTGGCCGCCACGTGGAAACCGCGTATCTCGCGCTGACACGCGGCGACGGCGGGCAAAACATCATTGGCAACGAACTCGGCGAAGCGCTCGGCGCGATTCGTACCGAAGAGCTGCTCGCGGCGCGTCGGCTCGACGGTGGTCGGCAGTACTTCAGTCGTGCGTACGATTTTGGTTTTTCCAAGAACGCCGAGGAAACGTACAAGCACTGGGCGCACGACTCGCTACTCGGCGACGTGGTGACGGTGATGCGCGCGTTCCGGCCGCAGGTCGTGGTTGCGATTTTCAGCGGCACGCCAGCTGACGGACACGGACACCATCAGGTGTCTGGCTTGCTCGCGAAGGAAGCGTACGACCTGGCTGGCGACACCGTGCGTTTTCCGGTGGCGAAATACGGCCAACCGTGGACGCCGTCCAAGTTCTATCGCAACGCGCGATTTGGCAGAGCGCCACGTACGATGACGTTCAACGTGGGCGAGTTTGACCCCGTGATTGGGCGCAGTTATGCGGAGATTGCCGGCGAGAGCCGCTCGCAGCACCGCTCGCAGGGGCAGGGCACGGCGCAGCCCAAGGGTGTGTCGCTCACCGGCGTGTCGCGGGCGGCGTCGCGCGTAAATGAAGCAACACCGGCGACCGACGAGAACTCGTTGTTCGACGGCGTGGACACCACCTACGCGCGGCTCGGCGCCGGCGCGAGTGAATATGTGCACTCGCTCGTGAAACGCGCCGGTGTGCTCGCCGACTCGGCGCGTGCGCAACTCGACTTGCTGGCGCCTTGGAAGATCACACCGTTACTCGCGCGGGCCGCTGAGGCCGTGCAGTGGGCGCGCGCGGATACACCGCGCTGTGGGTTTGGTCCCGCCCGCACTGTCCGACGCCCCGAGGCACAACGCGCCGCGATTTGTGATGCGGCCGCGGCCGATCTCGATGCGGCGCTCGATGTGATGAACCGGAGAATCAGCGAGGCGCTATTGGCCTCGTCCGGTGTGGCCATTGAGGCCACGGCAGAAAAAGAACTCCTCGCCTTCGGCGACTCGATGCCGGTGACGGTTTCGCTGTACAATCGCGGGCCGGTACCGGTGGTGATCACCGATATTCGGATGTCCGGCACGATGCCCCATCCGTTCACCGCGATTCCGGTGGCACCCGATAGCACCGCGCGCTTCACGCGGCCTGTCATTGGGTTGGTGGATAAGCGGCCGTGGTGGATTGGCGGCCGCGTGACGGACATGTTCCCCACGCATCAAGTGCCAGCCGATGGACTCGCGCGGGTATCATCCGCTGGAGAGCCGCCGCTCGTGCCCGCCGTGTCGGTGCCCGAAGATGTGCGGCGCGAATCGGATGTGAACGTGACGCTTCGTGTGGCCGGTGCCACGGTGACGGTACCGCTCGGTGTGATCAACTATCGCTACACCGATCGCGTGCTCGGTGAAGCGCGCCGCCCCATTGGCGGCGTACCGCCGGTGACGATGGCGTTCGGTTCTGGCTTGGAGTGGATGCCCGCGGGTAAGCCAATCGATCGACTGCTCCGTCTTTCACTCAAATCGTATTCGTCCTCCACAAAAACGCTGACGTTCCAACTGGTGTCTCCGCCCGGCATCAAGGTGGATTCGCTTCCCGCGACGTTGACGCTGGCGCCGATGGAGGAACGCGAACTGTTCTTGCGTCTGCGTGGCACGCTCAAACCCGGACGCTACGAGTTCGGGTTGATTGCGATGACCGAGACCGGCAAGTCGTACGAAGGCATTACCGCCATCGAGTATCCGCATATTCGCCCGATCAATCTGTATCGGTCGTCGGCGTTGTATTTGCAGGCGGTGGAGATCACCATTCCGACAACGCTGGCCGTGGCCTACGTGCAGGGTGTGGGCGACGTGGTGGCAACGTATCTGCGTCAACTCGGAATTCCGGTGGCGATTATCAGCCCCGAAGAGCTCGCCGTGACCGATCTCTCGCGCTTCAGCACGCTGGTGGTGGGGCCGCGCGCATACGAAGCCAACAAGGCGCTCGTCACGTACAACAATCGCGTGCTCGATTTTGCCAAGAAGGGCGGCACGGTGGTGGTGCAGTATGGCCAGAATGAAATGGCGCGCCCAGGAATTATGCCGTATCCGGTGGCGTTCACCGGCCCGGCGGCGCGCGTGACGATTGAAGAAGCGCCGGTGACGGTGCTCGACTCCAAATCGCGCCTGCTCAACGGCCCAAACAAAATTGTGGACGACGACTGGGCCGACTGGGTGCAGGAGCGCGCGCTGTATATGCCGAGCACGATTGACGCGCACTATGCGACGCCGCTTGAGATGCACGATCCCAACGAGCCCGAGAACAAGGGCGCCGTACTCGTGACGCCGCTCGGCAAGGGGACGTATGTGTACACCACGCTCTCGCTCTTCCGTCAGATTCCGGGCGGCGTGAATGGCGGACCGCGCTTGTTCGTGAATCTTCTGAGCATCGGTCTCGACCTGCCCAAGAAGGTGCAACCGTGAGCGCCGACGGGTCGAGGCACGGCTCGTTCCGAATGCTAGCCGTGAAGGTGCTGGGGGTTGAGGTGGTGGTGTTGCTGTTGCTCTGGTGGTTGCAGTCCACGTACAACCACTAGGGTCGCCTATGCACTGGATCAACTGGCTGATTGTGATCGGTTGGCTCGCGTTCGTCTTCATCGACGGCCTGCGCCGGTCACGTGGCACCACAAAACTCGACGGCTACTTCTTGGGCAACCGCTCGTTGCCCTGGTGGGCCGTGGGGCTGAGCGTGATGGCCACGCAGCTCTCGGCGGTCACGCTCATTGGCACCACGGGGCAGGGCGCCACGGACGGCATGCGGTTTATTCAGTTCTATTTTGGATTGCCGGTGGCGATGCTCATTCTTGGCGTCACCATCGTTCCGTTCTTAATGAAGGCGCGGGTCTACACGGCGTACGAGTTTCTTGAAAAACGCTTTGACGCCAAGACACGGTCGCTCACGGCGTTTTTGTTTTTGCTGTCACGCGGATTGAGCTGCGGCACCATCATCGCGGCGCCCGCCGTGGTGTTTTCCACCGTATTTGGCTGGTCGATGTGGGCGAGCGTCGCGTTCATTGGCATTCCGACGGTCGTGTACACGATGATTGGTGGTGTGCAGGCCGTGGCGTGGGCCGACGTCAAACAGATGGTGCTCGTGATCGGTGCGCTGGTCGCGGTCGTTGCGGTGTTGCTCCTGCGCTTGCCCATGCATCCGGCTGATGCGCTCCGGGTGGCTGGCGCGGCCGGTCGACTCAATGTGTTCGATTTCCGTTTTACTTTCACGGAGACCTATACGTTCTGGAGCGGACTCATCGGCGGTACCTTCTTGATGCTGTCGTACTTCGGCACCGACCAGAGTCAGGTGCAGCGCTATCTCACGGCCAAGAATGTAGATGAAGCGCGGTC
>CANIWQ010000024.1 GCA_947471365.1 Gemmatimonadota bacterium
TGTTGTTGTAGCTGTTGTTGTAGCTGTTGTTCATGGCGCGAATGTGCCACGGGGACGGTCAACCGTGAACCGTCAATACACGAAGGCGCAACCTAAAGAGATAACGGGCTATGGCTCGCGAAAAGATTATCCTCGCCTGTGGCGACTGCAAGAACCGCAACTACTTCACGATGAAGAACAAGCGCACCCATCCGGAGCGCGTGGAGTGGAAGAAGTATTGCCCGCGGTGCAACAAGCACGTCGTGCATAAGGAAACCAAGTAATGGCCGTTCCCGTCGCCGCTCCTCAGCTGAGCCCGGTGCAGCGCGGCGTGACGTTTTATCACGACGTCATGGCCGAAATGCGCAAAGTGACGTGGCCCGACATGCCGCAGGTGCGCCAGCTATCCATTGGCGTCATTTCGCTGTCGCTGTTCATTGGCGGCGTGATCTGGCTGATGGATCTGTTCCTTCAGAGCGTGCTGGTGCGCTGGATCCCAGCGCTCTTCGGGGGCTGAAGTGACGCATCGGTGGTACGCGGTCCAGACCACGTCTGGGCACGAGAACAAGGTGAAGACGCTGCTCCTGCGCAAGATCGAAGCTGATCCCACGCCTGCGGAACATCGTCTGGTGCGGCAGGCGCTGGTCCCGACGGAGCAGGTCGTCGAGATCAAGAATGGCAAGAAGGTGACGGTCGAGCGGAAGGTGTATCCGGGCTACGTGCTCGTCGAAATGGTCGTGAACCAGGAGACGTTGCACCAGGTGAACGGGATCCAGGGTGTGATCAAGTTCATCGGCAAGGATCGCGAGCCGCAGGCGTTGCGCGCGGACGAAGTGAACCGTCTCCTCGGCATTGCCGACGAAGCGGTGGAAGAAGCGCCAAAGGAAGAGATTCCGTTCCTCGTCGGTCAGGCCGTGGCCATCACGGAAGGGCCGTTCACGGATTTCAATGGAACGGTTGAAGAAGTGATGCCGGAGAAGGGGAAGGTGCGCGTGTCGGTGTCGTTGTTCGGCCGGCCGACGTCGGTTGAGCTGGATTATTTGCAGCTCAGGGCGCACTAGGGCGATCAGTCGTTGACGGAGCACCGATCACCGATCACGGTACACAGCAGTCGCAGTCGCAGTCGCAGGTCAATAGAAGAGATCGTGCCCTTGCGCGGGGCAGCTGCAACACAGCGAGAAGCGCACCGTCGGCTACCACAACGACGTTAAACACACCGTGGCAGTCAGCGGCACCACTCTCCGATCGCGGTTCTCGCGCATCGGCCGTGGTCCGCTTCACGTGTCTAGGGGAGTCCCATGGCAAAGAAGGTCGCTGGTTTCGTCAAACTGCAGATTCCTGCAGGTAAGGCGAACCCGGCCCCGCCGGTCGGTACCGCGCTCGGCCCGCAGGGAATCAACATCATGGCGTTCTGCAAAGAGTTTAACGCTCGGACGCAGGGCCAGGATACGATTCTCCCGGTCGAGATCACGATTTATACCGACAAGTCGTTCACCTTCATTCTGAAGACGCCGCCCGCGGCGATCCTCATCAAGAAGGCGATTGGACTGGAGAAGGGGTCAGGTCAGCCCAACCGTAACAAGGTCGGCAAGATCACCAAGGCGCAGATCAAGGTGATTGCCGAGCTCAAGATGCCCGATCTGAACACGGAGTCGGTCGAGTCCGCCATGGCGATGATCGCCGGCGCGGCGCGTTCGATGGGCGTGGAGGTCATCGGCTGATGCGTACTCACGGAAAGAAGTTCCTCAAGGCGGCGGAGTCGCGTCAGCTGGAGTCGCAGTACCAGCCGAAGACGGCGCTCGAGCTCGTCAAGAAGGCGGCGTTCGCGAAGTTCGACGAGACCGTCGACGTTGCGATTCGCCTCGGCGTGGATCCGCGACACGCGGACCAGGTCGTCCGCGGCACGGTCGTGCTGCCGGCCGGTACGGGTAAGACGGTGCGCGTCCTCGTTATCGCCGTTGGCGACAAGGCGAAGGAAGCGGAGGCGGCCGGTGCCGATTTTGTCGGCTCCGAGTACATCGCCAAGATCAAGGAAGGCTGGCTCGACTTTGACATCATGATCGCGACCCCGGATCAGATGGGGCAGATCGGCGCGCTCGGTCGCGTGCTCGGTCCCCGCGGTTTGATGCCGAACCCGAAGGCCGGTACGGTGACGTTCAACGTTGGCCAGGCGGTGAAGGAGACCAAGGCCGGCAAGATCGAATTCCGTGTCGACAAGGGTGGCAATGTGCACGCTGCGATTGGCAAGGTTTCGTTCGAACTCGAGTCGCTCGAGTCGAACTTCCAGGCCCTCATGGACACGATCATTCGCTCCAAGCCGGCAGCGGCAAAGGGCGTGTACGTGAAGACGGTCGCCGTGAGCAGCACGATGGGCCCGGGCGTGCGGGTCGACACCACCCCCTACCGGTAACCCGCGATGAAGCGCACCGAGAAGGAACAGCTCGTCATTGAGCTCAAAGAGAAAATGAAGGGCGCCACGGCGCTCTATTACACCGACTTCACGGGGCTCAACGTGAAGCGGATGACCGAACTCCGCCGCCGGTTCCGTAAGGCCGGTGTGGAGTACGTGGTCATCAAGAACACGCTCGCGCTGAAGGCCGTGAACGAAAGCGGCTTGGCGGGCGTGCGACTGAAGGGACCCACGGGCGTGGTTGTCGCGAAGGATGCGGTAGCCGCGGCCAAGCTCCTCACCGACTTCGCGAAAGAGAACGACGCGCGTCCGACGGTGAAGGGTGGGATCTACGAAGGTGCGGTGGTGGATGCGGCGTTGGTGAAGAAGCTCGCCGCCCTCCCGACCCGCGACGAGGCCCTCGGGCAGCTCTTGGGCTGCTTCAATAGCGTCCTCGCCATGTTTGCCCTCGCGCTCGAAGCGAGAAAGACACAGCTCGAAGAAGCTTCCGCCAACTGATTCCCCAGGCGTCTGCCTGACACACAAACGCCCCAGGAATGCCTGGGGGATTCCACGGAGATTACAACAATGGCTAACGCGACCATCGGCAAGGACGAGATTCTCGAGGCGATCGGCACCATGTCGGTCATCGATCTCGCCGAGCTCATCGACGCTTTCAAGACGAAGTTCAACGTGACCATCTCGGCCGTCGCTGCGGCGCCGGGCGGTGCGGGTGCGGCTGGCGGCGCGGCTGCCGTCGAAGAGCAGACCGAGTTCTCGGTCATCCTCAAGGAAGCCGGCGCCAAGAAGATTCAGGTCATCAAGGTTGTCCGCGAACTCACCGGCCTTGGCCTGAAGGAAGCCAAGGACATGGTGGACGGTGCACCGCAGGTGGTGCGTCCGAGCGCGACGAAGGACGAAGCAGCGGCAATGAAGGCGAAGCTGGAAGAGCAGGGCGCCGTCGTCGAGATCAAGTAAGGGCAGGTGGTTCGTGCCGGGGCCGGGATTCGATCCCGGCCCTCGGTACGCTCCCCTTCTCTCACTTGGTCTCCGACATGACGGCATTCGATCCTCGCTATAACTGAAGTTCCTTGCGCTCCACTCCGCGCCGCGATTTCCCGCGGCGACGGGGAGGGGCGGTTTTCGCCTGTCACAGGGTGAACCCGGGTTGATATGATCAAACAGATTTCCTTCGGAAAGCTCGAGCACGGCATGGAAATGCCCCACTTGCTCGACATCCAGACACGCGCGTTCGAGTCCCTGCTCCAACTCGACGCCGCCGCGCACGATCGCGAAGACGTCGGCCTCGAACGGGTCTTTAAAGACCTGTTCCCGATCACCGACGTCCATGAGAATTTCTCACTCGACTTCAAGCGCTATACGCTTGGCGAGCCGAAGTACTCTGTTGAAGAGTGCATCGAGCGCGACATGACGTACTCCGCGCCGCTCAAGGCCACCCTCGCCCTCACGGTGTTTGAGGAAAACGCGGCCGACGGCAAGAAGCGCGTCAAGAATCAGATCGAGAAGGAAGTCTATCTCGGGGAACTCCCCCTCCTCACCGGCCTCGGCACGTTCGTCATCAACGGCGCCGAACGCGTGATCGTGAGTCAGCTGCACCGCTCGCCGGGTGTGGTGTTCGAAGAGTCGACGCACCCAAACGGGCAGCGCCTGATCTCGTCGCGCATTATCCCGTTCCGCGGGTCGTGGGTTGAGTTTACCGTCGACATCCACGACATCATCTACGTCCACATCGATAAGAAGAAGAAGTTCCCGGCCACGGCGCTCCTCCGCGCCTTCGGCTTCGGGAACAACGCGGACATCCTCCGCCTCTTCTTCGCCGTGCGCGACCTCGACCTCACGCGCAAGCGTGAAGGGCGCGCCGAAAACCGCGAAGTCCTGGGCGCAATCGTCGCCGAGGATATCGAGTTGCCGGGCGAGGCCACGGCCGACGACGCCCCCAAGGCCAAGACCAAGAAGGCCCGCGCCGAGCGCGAGCGTTCCGAGAACGCGCTGCTCGTGCGTCAGGGCGACGAACTGACGGAAGAGGTGTTCAACCGCCTCCGCCGCCAGAAGGTCGACACCGTCAAGGTGTTCGCCAGCTACACGACCGTCGACGTACGCGACGAGCTCGACGCGATCGAACGCGGCGACCGTCCCACCCCGCGCATCATCGCGGTGGACGAAGTGGACCCGGAAACGGGTGAAGTCGTCGCCGAAGCCGGTCAGGCGCTCAAGGAAACGCTGGCCAAGCGCCTGCGGAAGCACGGGATCATCAAGGCCCGTTGCTTCGTCGTGAGCGGCCGCGCCGAGAGCACGCTCATCAAGAACACGCTCGCCAAGGATCCGACGCGCGCCGAAGACGAAGCGCTCAAACAGATCTACTCGCTGCTGCGTCCGGGCGATGCGCCGAACAAGGAAACGGCCAAGCAGGCGCTCGAGCGGCTGTTCTTCAGCCCCAAGCGCTACGACCTCGGTCGCGTCGGCCGGTACAAAATCAATCAGCGGCTCGGCCTCAACACGCCGGCCAATCAGACCGTGCTCACGAAGGAAGATTTCGTCGCCATCATCCGCTATCTCGTGGAACTCCACGAAGGCCGCGGCCATGTGGACGACATCGATCACTTGGGCAACCGTCGTATTCGCTCGGTGGGCGAACTCATCGCCAACCAATTCTCCGTTGGCCTCTCGCGCATGGCGCGGTTGGTCAAGGAGCGCATGAGCATCAATCAGGACAGCGAGAAGATTGCCCTCGACGACCTCGTCAATGCCCGTACGGTATCGGCGGTCATTCAGGCGTTCTTCGGATCGTCGCAGCTGTCGCAGTTCATGGATCAGACCAATCCGCTCGGCGAGTTGACGCACAAGCGCCGGTTGTCGGCGCTTGGACCGGGCGGCCTGACGCGCGAGCGCGCCGGCTTCGAAGTCCGTGACGTGCACTACTCGCAGTACGGCCGTATGTGCCCCATCGAAACGCCGGAAGGTCCGAACATCGGACTCATCACGTCACTGGCGTGCTTTGCGCGCGTCAACGACCTCGGCTTCATCGAGACGCCGTACCGCATCGTCAAGAACGGCAAGGTGACCAGCGAGCTCGCGTGGCTCGACGCAAATCGTGAAGAAGAAGCGACGATCGCGCAGGCCTCGGCGCTGCTGAATCCCGACAAGACGTTCCTCGAAGGGCTCGTCCTCTGCCGTCAGCAGGGTGACTTTCCGCTCGTGACACCGAGTCGCATCGATTACATGGACGTCGCGCCCGAGCAGCTCGTCTCGATCGCCGCGGCGCTCATTCCGTTCCTCGAGCACGATGACGCCAACCGCGCGTTGATGGGCTCGAACATGCAACGTCAGGCGGTACCGCTGCTCAACCCGCAGACACCGGTGGTCGGCACGGGGCTCGAAGAGACCGTGGCGCGTCACTCGGGTGCCACGGTGATCGCGCGTCGCGCAGGCATCGTGACCCGCGTCACGGCCGACGAGATCCTCGTCGATGCCGGCGCCGTGGACAAGGGCAAGAAGGGCTCCGACGCCCCGCTGGCGCGCCTGACGCAGCTCGACCGGTATCACATCAAGAAGTACGTGCGCACCAACCAGGACACCGCCATCAACCAGCGGCCGATCGTCAAGCTCGGTCAGAAGGTGAAAGCTGGCGAAGTCCTCGCTGACGGCGCCGCCACGGAGCACGGCCAGTTGGCCCTCGGCTCCAACGTGCTCGTCGCGTTCATGAGCTGGTACGGTCACAACTTCGAAGACGCCATCATCTTGAGCGAGCGCCTGGTGAAGGACGACGTCTATTCGTCGATCCACATTCAGGAACTCGAACTCCACGTCCGCGACACCAAGCGCGGGCAGGAAGAGATCACGCGCGAAATTCCGAACGTGTCGGAAGAATCGCTGGTGGATCTGGATGAGCGCGGCATCGTGCGCATTGGCGCGCATGTGCGCCCGGGCGACATCCTCGTCGGCAAGATCACGCCGAAGGGTGAGACGGAACTGTCGCCGGAAGAAAAACTCCTCACGGCCATCTTCGGCGAAAAGGCCAAGGACGTAAAGGATTCGTCGCTCAAGGTGCCGCCGGGTATGGAAGGCGTCGTCATCGACTGCAAGATCTTCTCGCGTATTGAAGATCAGGTCGTCGAAAAGGATCGTGGCGAGCGCATTGGCGAAGTCCGCCGGCTCGAGGGCGAGGAGAAGGTGCGCGTGAACGATGTGCGCGATGCCGAACTCAAGGTGATGCTCGAAGGGCAGACGGTCGCGCTCGCGCTCAAGTCGGGAACGGTCGAAGAGGCCATTCCGGCTGGCACGGTGCTGACCACGGAAGTGCTCGACGGGATCCGCCTCGCGACGCTCGACCTCAAGACGTTCCGCGTGGAGAGCAAGAAGGTCAATGACGACATCCGCGAGATCATCGAGGCCGCCAATCACGTCAAGGCGAAGCTCGAAGAGAAGGCGGAAGAGCGCATCGACCGTATTCTCCAGCCCGACGAACTGCCGCCGGGCGTGATTCAGCTCGTGAAGGTCTACCTCGCCGAAAAGCGCAAGATCTCGGTGGGCGACAAGATGGCCGGCCGTCACGGGAACAAGGGCATCGTGGCGCGCATCGTGCCGGAAGAAGACATGCCGTTCCTCCCGGACGGACGTCCGGTGGACATCGTCCTCAACCCGCTCGGCGTGCCGTCCCGAATGAACGTGGGGCAGATCCTCGAAACCCACCTCGGGTGGGCCGCGAAGATTCTCGGCTTCTACGCCAAAACGCCGGTGTTCAGCGGCGCGAACGAAAAGGAAATCGGCCTGCTCATGCGTCTCGCGTCACTGCGCTGGTCGCACGACGCGCTCGACCTGCGCACGCCCGTGCTCGATATCACCGACAGTGAGATCCTCGGATTCCTCACGGAGCTTCGTCCGCCGGTGGGCGAGGAGAAGGTCGAGTTGCTGCGTGATGCGGACCTGCACGAACTCAATGCGCGCGGGATGTCGGCGGGTGCGAAGGACGTGTTCCATCGCGTGCGCGACTACATCACGAACGCGGCGAAGGATCTGGCCGAGCAGGAACTGACGAACCTCAAGCACGCCATCGCGTTCCACGGGTCGGTGGCGGATGACGAGACGGCGTCGGCGACGCAGAAGGCCGATGCCAAGAAGGCGCTCAAGGAACTCGAGAAGCGCGCGGCGCTGTCGCCCGCGGAGCTGCTCGTGTCGAACGGGCTACCGGCGATGGCCGGCATGCTCGGTCCCAAGGGCGAAAGCGATGCCAATGCGGCGTCGTTGGAAATGATCACCGCCGCCGGCCTGACGCCGGCCGGTAAGATTCGCCTGCGCGATGGTCGCACGGGCGAAGGGTTCTCGTCGGCGGTCACGGTGGGCACGGTCTACATGCTCAAGCTGAGCCACTTGGTCGACGACAAGATTCACGCCCGGTCCATTGGACCGTATTCGCTCGTGACGCAGCAGCCGCTCGCCGGCAAGGCGCAGTTCGGCGGCCAGCGTTTCGGCGAAATGGAAGTGTGGGCGCTCGAGGCGTACGGCGCCGCGCACACGCTGCAGGAAATCCTCACGGTGAAGTCGGACGACGTGAACGGCCGGTCGCGCGTGTACGAAGCGATCGTGAAGGGGCAGAACATGCCCGAGCCGGGTACGCCGGAGTCGTTCAACGTGTTGGTGAAGGAACTGCAGGCCCTCGGGATCCACGTCACCATGGATGCCAATGCAGAGGGTGGTTACAGTGGGTTGCCCTTTAGCGCTGGTGAGGAATAACCGATGATCGATTTCCGCAACGCGCGCGACACGCGCGCTTCCGCGTTCGACTATATCCAGATCCGCATCGCCTCCCCCGAGGAGATTCGCGGACCCAAGGACTCCAAGGAACGCGAACGGCTCGAAATGGCCGGGCTCCGCTCCTGGTGGTCATGGGGCGAAGTGACCAAGCCAGAAACGATCAACTACCGGTCGTTCAAGCCGGAAAAGGACGGCTTGTTCTGCGAGCGCATCTTTGGTCCGGTCAAGGACTGGGAATGCCATTGCGGTAAGTACAAGCGCATCCGCTATCGCGGCGTCATTTGCGATCGCTGCGGCGTTGAAGTCACGCTGAGCAAGGTGCGTCGCGACCGCATGGGCCACATTGAGTTGGCCGTGCCGGTGGCGCACATCTGGTTCTTCAAGACGTTGCCGAGCCCGATGGGCAACCTGCTCGATCTCACGCTCCGTGATCTCGAAAAGGTCGTCTACTATTCGAACTACGTCGTCATCGAGCCGGGCGAGCAGGAAGTGCGCACGAACGAGCTCCTCGACGAAGAGCAGTACCTGAACTTGCGCATGAAGGCGAAGGAAGAGGGCGACACCGCCTTCTTCGCCGACATCGGCGCGCCGGCCGTGCGCGATCTGTTGCGCCGCCTCGACGTCGACAAGGTGGCCGAAGAGCTCCGCACGCAGGTGGTGACGGAGACGTCGCAGCATAAGAAGAAGCAGATGCTCAAGCGCCTCAAGATTGTTGACGCCTTCCGCAACTCGGGCGACAACGGTGGCGTGCGCAACAAGCCGGAATGGATGATCCTCGACGTGATTCCGGTCATCCCGCCGGATCTCCGTCCGCTGGTGCCGCTCGACGGTGGTCGTTTTGCGACCTCGGATCTCAACGATCTGTACCGTCGCGTGATCAACCGTAACAACCGCCTCCAGAAGCTCATCGTGCATCGCGCGCCGGAAGTCATTCTCCGGAACGAGAAGCGCATGCTGCAGGAATCGGTGGACGCGCTGTTCGACAACGGCCGTCGCTCCAAGGCCATTCGTGGCCGTGGCAAGCGCCCGCTCAAGTCGCTCAGCGACATGCTCAAGGGCAAGCAGGGCCGATTCCGTCAGAACCTGCTCGGCAAGCGCGTGGACTACTCGGGCCGTTCGGTCATCGTGGTGGGTCCCGAGCTGAAGCTGCACCAGTGCGGTTTGCCGAAGGCGATGGCGCTGGAGCTCTTCAAGCCGTTCATCATTCACAAGCTCGTCGAGAAGGGAATCGCCGAGACCGTCAAGCGCGCCAAGAAGATTGTGGAGCGTGAGTCGGCCGAGGTGTACGAAATCCTCGAAGAGATCATTCGCGATCACCCGGTGTTGCTCAACCGCGCGCCCACGCTTCACCGCCTCGGTATTCAGGCGTTTGAGCCGGTGCTCGTCGAAGGCAAGGCCATTCGTATTCACCCGCTCGTCTGCGCGGCGTTCAACGCCGACTTCGACGGTGACCAGATGGCCGTGCACGTGCCGCTGTCGCCGGAAGCGCAGCTCGAAGCGCGCGTGCTGATGCTGTCGTCGAACAACATTCTGAAGCCGGCCGACGGACGCCCGGTGGCTGAGCCCAGTCAGGACATCGTATTGGGTTGCTACTTCGCCACGAAGGCCCCGCCGGGCTTTGAAGATTTGCTCAAGGACGCCAAGCAGCAGAAGGCGTTGCGGGCGTTCTCAACGGCAACCGAAGTCGAAATGGCGATGGCCCTCGGCCATCTCACCACGCACTCGGCGCTCAAGTACCTCGTGGAGCAAGACGGAAAGGTGTCGTGGGTCATCACGACGGCCGGCCGCGTCATGTTCAATGAAATCGTGCCGACGCAGCTGCCGTATCAGAACCGCGACATGAAAAAGAAGGCGCTGTCCGAAATCGTGTTCGAGTCGTATCGGCACGCCGGGCTCGCCACGACGGTTGAACTGCTCGACAAGCTCAAGGACTTCGGCTTCCGCAACGCGACGCGCGGCGGTGTGTCGATCGGTATTGAGGATTTGGAAATCCCGGCCGAGAAGGAGGGCTTGCTCGAGGAGGCCACGACGCGCGTGGAGCGCTTCACCAAGGCCTACCAGACCGGCAACATCACGAACGGCGAACGCTACAATAAGGTCATCGACACCTGGACGCACGCGAACAATGACATCGCCGAGGCGATGGTCAAGCGCATGCGCGAATCACAGAACGGGTTCAACCCGGTGTTCATGATGTTCGATTCCGGCTCGCGTGGTTCACGCGACCAGATCCGTCAGCTCGCCGGTATGCGCGGCCTGATGGCGAAGCCGCAGAAGAAACTCACCGGCGGCATCGGCGAAATCATCGAAAATCCGATCAAGTCGAACTTCCGCGAAGGGCTGTCCGTGCTCGAGTACTTCTCGTCCACGCACGGCGCCCGTAAGGGTCTCGCGGATACGGCGCTCAAGACGGCCGACGCCGGCTATCTCACGCGCCGCCTCTGCGACGTCGCACAGGACGTGACGATCTCCGAGGAAGATTGCGGAACGGTGATGGGTCTCGAAGTGGCCGCGCTGAAGGAAGGCGAGGACATCATCGAAGCCCTGTCCGAACGTATTGTCGGCAACGTGGCCGCCGAGGATGTCGAGGATCCGCAGCTGCTCGACGAGTCGGGCCGCCGCGCGCTGCTCGTCGAGTCGGGTCAGATGATTAGTGAAGAAACCGCGAAGGCCATCGAAGAGTCGGGCATCGAATCGATCAAGATTCGCTCGGTGCTTACCTGCGAAGCCAAGCGCGGACTCTGCCGCATGTGCTACGGCCGTAACCTGGCCACGATGGATATGGTCGATATCGGCGAAGCGGTCGGCATCATCGCCGCGCAGTCGATCGGCGAACCGGGCACGCAGCTCACGCTGCGCACGTTCCACATCGGCGGTACCGCTGCACGTATTGCCGAGCAAACCGCCCGAAAGTCGAAGGTGGCTGGCGTCATCGAATACGGTGACCGATTGATCAGCGTCACCAATGCGGAGAACCAGCAGATCGTGACGTCGTATGAAGGCGAGATCTTCATCCGCGCCACCAAGGACAAGAATGCGGCGGTCACGGCTCGTCTGCAGGTGCCGCTCGGTGCGATCCTGCTCGTCAAGGATTCCGCGGAAGTGGCCAAGGAGCAGGTGATCTTCTCGTGGGATCCGTACACCAATCCGATTATCGCGGACGTGGCGGGCGAGATTCGTTTCGTGGACCTCGTCGAAGACGAGTCGATGTCGGAAGAGCTCGACGAACTGACGGGACTCCGTCAGCGCGTCGTGATCGAAGACCGCGAAAAGAAGCTGCACCCGCACATCGAGATCTGGAGCACCAAGGGCGGCAAGGAAAAGCGCGTCCGCGACTTCGTGATTCCGGTGGGCGCGCAGCTCATCGTGGAAAACGGCGACGAGATCACGGCCGGCACCATCCTGGCCAAGGTCAACCGCGAAGCGTACAAGACCCGCGACATCACCGGCGGTCTGCCGCGTGTGGCGGAACTGTTCGAAGCGCGTCGTCCGAAGGACCCGGCGACGATTTCCGAAGTGGACGGCATCGTTCGCTTTGGCGAGATCAAGCGCGGCAAGCGCGAGATCTTTGTGTCGCAGCTCAAGGCGGATGGATCGGCCGACGACCAGATCGAGCCGCATCTCTACGAAGTGGGCTCGGGCAAGCACTTGCGCGTGCACGAGGGCGACCGCGTGCGCGCCGGTGATCGTCTGTCGGAAGGCCCGGTGAACCCGCACGACATTCTGCGCATCAAGGGCCCGCGCGCCGTGCAGGAATACCTGCTCAACGAAGTGCAGGAAGTGTACCGTCTGCAGGGCGTGAAGATCAACGACAAACACATCGGCGTGATCGTGCGTCAGATGTTGCAGAAAGTGCGCGTGATGGAGTCGGGGGACACCGAGTTCCTCGAGGGCGAGAACGTGGACAAGGCCGTCTTCCGCGACGCCAACGACAAGGCGAAGAAAAAGAAGAACAAGCCGTCCACGAGCGAACCGCTGCTCCTTGGCATCACCAAGGCGTCGCTCACCACGCAGAGCTTCATTTCGGCCGCGAGCTTCCAGGAAACAACCCGGGTGCTCACCGATGCCGCGATCCGTGGCGCCAAGGACAACCTCCTCGGCCTCAAGGAAAACATCATCATCGGCCACCTCATCCCGGCCGGTACGGGTATGTACCGCTACCAGGAAGTGGAGATGGACATCACGCCGCCGCCGTCTGCCGACGCGCCGTTCGGAACCGAGCCCGCCGTTGGGCTGCCGGGACTCGTCGGCACGCCGCTCGCTGAGGCCGCGTCGCCGTTTGCGCCGCTGCCGAGCGAAGAGTAGTACGGCTGCTGGATACAACGCACAACGCCCCGCTCGGTTCGCCGAGCGGGGCGTTTGTGCGTTGGGCGCGAAGCGGGAGACCGAAGACTGGCGTGGGGTGGCAGCGCGCGGCGGCGCGTCGCCCAGTACGCACCCTCGCGCCGGAAGCCGCCGGGCACCACATTCCTCCATTATGACCGACACTCCCCGCATCATCCGTCGCAGCGCCGTCGTGAGCTGGATTCTCTACGACGTGGCCAATGTGATTTTCACCATGGGCGTGCTCTCGCTCTATTTCCCGGTGTTTGTGCGCGAGCGCGTGGGAGCGGCACGAGCGGACTCCGTCCTCGGCGCAGTGACGTCCGTGGCGATGGGGTTGATGTTCCTGCTCAGCCCATTGCTCGGGGCGATGACCGATCGCGCCCGCCGTCGCATGCCGTTTCTCATCTGGGCCACGTTGATCGCGTGTGGCGCGACGGCCGTGATGACACGGGGTCCGTTTTGGATGACGGTGATTCTCTTCGTCATCGCCAACGGCGGGTATCAAGCCGGCGTGCAGTTCTACGATTCCATGCTTCCCGAAGTGAGTACGGAGGAGAACCGTGGGCGCATCAACGGCCTCGCGGTGGGGCTGGGATACCTCGGGTCGTACATTGCCGTCGGCCTCGGATTTCTGTTTCCCGGTGACAAGACCAGCGTGTTCCAAGCGATTGCGCTGTTGTTCTTGCTCATTGCGCTCCCCTGTTTCTTCTTGGTTCAGGAGCGTGGGAATCCTAACCCACGTCCCATCTTTCGCCTCAGCGCGATCATTGAGGCCGTGGGCGAAACATTCAAGACGCTCAAGTCCGGTCGGCGTTTTCCGGGCTTGCTCCGCTTTTTGATTGGACGCGCGTTCTATACCGATGCGATTAACACCGTGATTGCCTTCATGACGCTGTATACGGTCAACGTGGCCATCGGCACGGGGCTCAGTGCCGAAGCCGGCGAGGCGCGCGCCAAGCTCGTGCTCACGAGCGCGATTACCACCGCAATCCTCGGTGGCGTGCTGTGGGGATATGTGGTGGATCGCATCGGACCAAAAAAGACGCTCAATATCATTCTTTCCTGCTGGCTTGCCACCTTCGCGCTCGCCGCGTGCATTGGCCTGTTCCGCCTCCCGATTAGTTGGCTGTATGTGGTGGCCTGCGGCGCAGGGATGTCGCTTGGCGGCACGTGGGCCGCTGATCGTCCGTACATGCTGCGCCTCACGCCGCCCGATCGCGTCGGGGAGTTTTACGGTTTGTATAGCATGGTCGGTCGATTCTCGGCGGTCACCGGTCCCGCGCTGTGGGGGCTCACGACCTACGTGACGGTAGAGCGGATGGGGATGCCCGTACTCACGGGGCAGGCATTTGCCATTCTGATTCTGTTGGCGATGGTGGTGGCGGGCGTGGTGATTCTGCGCCCCGTTACCGATGAGCCGCGCGACTGGGCCGCGCTCGCGCACGCCGACGAGGGCGTACGGTAGAGGCTGGGAGCGCCAAGCTCGCGGCCGCCGCGTTCTCGGTCGGCCTCTTTGCTGTGCTCGGCGCCGTCGCTTGGCGCCGCTTTACACGGCGCGCCGCGCGCGGTGCGGTGCGCCGCTTCCGAGCGCGCGTGGATCGCTTCAAGCTCACCAGTAAGTCGTACATCTCTGAAGCGCTGCTGTCCGACGAAACGATTGCCGCCGCCGTCCGCGCCCACGCCACCGAACACCGCATGCCAGAAGCGGCGGTGTGGAAGCGGGTGCGGGTGTATGTGGACGAGATCGTCCCCGTGTTCAACCTGCTCGCGTATTACGAGTACGGGATTTCGCTCTCGCGTGCAGTGATCAATCTGTTTTACCGCACCGAGGTGCGGCACGCACGGCGCGAATCGTTTGATGCGCTCCCGCGCGAGTCGATTGTGATCTATCTGATGAACCACCGATCGAACGCGGACTACGTGTTCGCCGGCTACGCGCTCGCGGGGCAGGTGGCCATCTCGTACGCCGTTGGGGAGTGGGCGCGTGTCTTTCCGCTCGAATACATCTTCAAGAGCTTTGGCTCGTACTTCATCCGCCGCCGGTACCGGGAGCCGCTCTATCACACCGTGCTTGAGCGCTACGTGCAGCTCATCACGCGCAACGGCGTCACGCAGGGCATCTTCCCCGAGGGCGGACTCACCCGCGACGGCCGACTGCGTCCGGCGAAGATTGGACTCTTCGACTACATCCTCGGCGTGGCGCGCGAGCCCGGGTTTCTCGAGCGGATGTATATCGTGCCGGTGGCAATCAACTACGATCGCGTGCTCGAAGACCGCACGCTGTTGCGCGAGTTACGCGCGCAGGGCGGGGAGCGCACCACGGGCCGGCTCGCGCAGGCGTGGGAGGTGGGGCGTTTTACGGGATGGAATGTGTGGCGTCTCGTGGCGCGGCGCTGGAAGCGGTACGGCACGGCGGCCGTGGTGATCGGCGAGCCCGTCCCGGTGCAACCGTGGGTTGAGGCGTTGCAGGCGCGCGGCTGTGATTTGTTTTCGCTCGAGCGGCACGAGCGTTTAGCCGAGGTGCAGCTGATGGCCGACGATGTGATGCAACGCATTGGCGCGATCATTCCGGTGCCGCCGGTCCCGCTGGTATGTGCGGCGCTGCAGACGTTTGAGAATGAGTACATCGGCCGGCGCGCGCTGCTGGATCGCATTGGCGAACTGCGGTCGTCGTTGTTGCACAACGAACACCATGTCTTGGCGCCGGACGAGCCCGTGGAAGAAACGCTTGATCGCGCGTATGAGTTATTGCGGATGCGTCGCGTGATCGCGCGCACCGGTGAGGGGTACTTGATATTGCCGAAGGGGAGAGAGTTGGTGAGCTACTATGCCAACTCCGTGGCTCATCTGCTTGGCGAGTTTGAGCGAGCGGTCCGGCTGCGCGACGAGCTGCCGATTGATGCACTGAGCTGAGTGAACACTCGAGGGAGCCGATAAGGTCATACGTTTGGGGTGGCGTCCCTGCGCTGGCGCTGGAGGGTTCAGGCGCTGGCTGGGCCGCCGGTCCGCATTGAGGGCGTGGGGGTGGGGCGAAACGGGTGGGGGTGGGGGTGGGGCTGGTTCCCCCGTTGACCCTCACCGCAGAGCCTACTATCTTGAAAGACTGTTTCGTGCCGCCCGCCGGGCGATCCACGTAGAAGCAGATCGACAAACATCGTAGAGTAGAATGCCGACGATTAACCAGCTCGTTCGCCAGAGCCGTCGGGCCGTTGTCGCCAAAGACAAGGCTCCTGCGCTCAAGGCGAACCCCTTCAAGCGGGGCGTGTGCACTCGCGTGTACACCACCACCCCGAAGAAGCCGAACTCCGCGCTCCGTAAGGTTGCGCGTATCCGTTTGACCAACGGATTCGAAGTCACCGCCTACATCCCGGGCGAAGGCCACAACCTGCAGGAGCACTCGATTGTGCTCATTCGCGGCGGCCGTGTAAAGGATTTGCCGGGTGTGCGCTACCATATCGTACGTGGCAAGCTCGACGCCTCTGGCGTCGCGGGCCGCAACAAGAGCCGTTCCAAGTACGGCACCAAAAAGCCGAAGGCTGGCGCCGCCACCGGAGGTAAGAAGTGAGCCGCCGCAAGAAGAGTGTAAAGCGTGTCATTCTCCCCGACGCGCGCTACGACAGCCAGACGGTGTCGAAGTTCATCAACGTCCTGATGTATCAGGGGAAGAAGGCCGTGGGCGAGCGCATTTTCTACGGGGCGATGGATCTCGTGGAAGCGCGTACGCAGCAGCCGGGCGTGAATGTGTTCAAGCAGGCGTTGACGAATCTGAAGCCGGTGGTGGAAGTGAAGAGCCGCCGCGTCGGCGGTGCCACCTACCAGGTGCCGGTCGAAGTGCGTCCCGAGCGCCGTACGGCGCTGGCGATGCGCTGGCTGATCAGCTATTCGCGCGACCGTAACGAAAAGTCGATGGCCGAGAAGTTGGCGGCGGAAGTGATTGCGGCGAGCAAGGGCGAAGGCAACGCCGTCAAGAAAAAGGAAGACACGCACCGCATGGCAGAAGCGAACAAGGCGTTCGCGCACTACCGCTGGTAGTCGGGTTTTCTTCGGGTGACAAAGGGCTGCGGCGATCCAGCCGCAGCCCTTTGAATATTCGAACGTTGGCCGTTGACTTAAGGGTGTTCGCGAGTATCTTCTTAAGGCTCTGGGCAAACGTGCTTTAGGCCTTGAGTGCACAGCCGGCGTACTGCGTGCCGGCACTTATGGGTTCGCCAACGATTCTGGAACGTGCTTCGGCACGTGAATCGCGCGGAGATTGCGGGATACAATCGGCTGGTGGCATTGCGCTACGTGCGCACGCAACCGGCTCCCGAAAAAGAACGCAGGACAACTAGACGTTTGGGAACGGCCGCGGTAGAGAATGCGGCTGATGGACAATCTCCCAGCGCGCCGTGGGTCCCCTTCCGTGCAGCAGTGGCGGATGTACCCGGCGAGAGCGGATGGATACCGGCTTCGGCCCGAGCGCGTGAGCGCCACGGGGCAGAGTGCTGATCCACCCGCATTTGTATTTCGTGGTTTTGCAGCACTGGATCCGGTTTCAACTTTCCGCGAGTTACGCGGTTTCGAGTCGATAAAGGACACGGCAGACGATGGCTCGCACCACCGAACTGAAGTACTACCGCAATATCGGCATCATGGCCCACATCGATGCCGGTAAGACCACGACGACTGAGCGCATTCTCTATTACACAGGGAAGTCGCACAAGATCGGCGAGGTGCACGATGGTGCGGCTACGATGGATTGGATGGAGCAGGAGCAGGAGCGCGGCATCACGATTACGTCAGCCGCGACGACGTGCTTCTGGAAGCGCCATGGTCAGACGCAGGACACGGGTTCGGCGACGGGCCCCGAGTACCGCATCAACATCATCGACACCCCAGGCCACGTGGACTTCACCGTCGAAGTGGAGCGTTCGCTTCGCGTCCTCGACGGCGCGGTTGCGTTGCTGGACTCGGTGGCCGGCGTGGAGCCGCAGACCGAAACGGTGTGGCGCCAGGCCGATCGGTACCGCGTGCCGCGCATGATTTTCGCGAACAAGATGGACCGTACGGGCGCCGACTTCTATCGCTGCATGGATATGATCCGTGACCGGCTGTCGAAGGATGCGCATCCGCTGCAGCTTCCGGTGGGTTCGGGCGAGCTGTTCACCGGTCACATCGACGTCATCGAACGCAAGCAGTACATCTTTGATAACGAGACGCTGGGTAAGACCTTCACGGTCACCGACGTCCCGGACGATATGAAGGAACTCGTCGAGAAGACGCGCCATGAGTTGGTGGAGGCCGCGATTCAGTACGACGACGAGCTCATCTCGAAGTATCTCGATGGGCAGGTGTTGACCGACGACGAAATCCGCCACGCCATTCGTGCGGCGACGGTGAAGATGCATTTTGTGCCGGTGCTCTGCGGCGCCTCGTTCAAGAACAAGGGCGTGCAAGCGTTGCTCGACGCTGTGGTCGACTTCCTGCCGTCGCCGCAGGATGTGCCGCCGATGCAGGGGCACCTCCCGTCGCACGACGAGACGTTCGTGACGCGCGACGTGGACGACGCCGCGCCGTTCTCGGCGTTGGCGTTCAAGATCGCGACCGATCCGTTCGTCGGCCGTTTGACGTTCTTCCGCGTGTACTCGGGCGTGCTGAAGTCCGGCGCGCACTTGTTCAACGCGTCGAAGGATAAGCGCGAACGTATTGGCCGTTTGCTGCAGATGCACGCGAACAAGCGGGAAGAGATCGAAGAAGTGCGCGCGGGCGACATTGCCGCGGCGATCGGTCTCAAGGAAGCGCGCACTGGCGACACGTTGTGCGACGAAGATTTTCCGATCATTCTCGAGGCGATGAAGTTCCCGACGCCCGTCATCGACGTTGCGGTTGAGCCGAAGACCAAGGCCGACCAGGACAAGATGGGTATCGCGCTCTCGAAGCTGGCTGAAGAAGACCCCACGTTCCGCGTCCACACGGATGCCGAGACGGGACAGACGATCATTGCGGGCATGGGTGAGTTGCACCTTGAGATCATCGTGGACCGCATGATGCGCGAGTTCAAGGTGGACGCGAACGTCGGTCGTCCGCAGGTCGCGTATCGCGAAACGATTCGTGACCGGGTCAACAAGATTGAAGGCAAGTTCATCCGTCAGTCGGGTGGTAAGGGCCAGTACGGCCACTGCGTCATCAACGCGATGCCGGCCGAGGTTGGGCACGGGTTTGTGTTTGAAGACAAGATTTCCGGCGGCGTGATTCCGCGCGAATACATCAAGCCGATCGAAGCGGGCATCAGGGAAGCCCTTGAGAACGGCGTGCTGGCGGGTTATCCGATGGTGGACGTGAAGGTCGAACTGATTTTCGGTTCGTACCACGACGTAGACTCCAGCGAAATGGCGTTCAAAATCGCCGGTTCCATGGCGATCAAGGAAGCCGCACGGCAGGCGCATCCCGTCCTGCTTGAGCCGATGATGAACGTCGAAGTCGTGACGCCCGATGCGTATATGGGCGACGTGCTTGGCGACATCTCGAGCCGTCGCGGCAAAGTGGGGGGCATGACACAGCGTGGCGAAGCGCAAGTGATCGCCGCGACGGTGCCGCTCTCCGAGATGTTTGGATACTCGACGAAGCTCCGGTCAATGACGCAGGGGCGCGCCGTGTACTCGATGGAGTTTGCGCATTACGACGAAGTACCGAAGGCGAAGGCAGAAGAGATCGTTGCGAAGGCAAAGCAGTAGACCCGATTCATTTCTCAACAACTAGCAGCAGGATTCGACAATGGCCAAGGCAAAGTTCGAGCGCACGAAGCCGCACGTGAACGTCGGTACGATCGGACACGTCGACCACGGCAAGACGACCCTTACGGCGGCACTGACCAAGTTGTCGTTCGATTTGGGTTACGGCACCAAGTATATCGCGTATGACCAGGTCGCGAAGGCGTCGGAATCGCAGGGTCGTCGTGACCCCACGAAGATTCTGACGATCGCGACGTCGCACGTCGAGTACGAGACGGGCAACCGTCACTACGCGCACGTCGACTGCCCAGGTCACGCCGATTACGTCAAGAACATGATCACGGGTGCCGCGCAGATGGACGGCGCGATCCTGGTAGTGAGCGCGGTGGACGGCCCGATGCCGCAGACGCGCGAGCACATCCTCCTGGCTCGCCAGGTGAACGTGCCGAAGATTGTCGTGTTCCTGAACAAGTGCGATCTCGTCGAAGATTCCGAACTGCTGGATCTCGTCGAACTCGAGGTGCGCGAGCTCCTCTCGAAGTACAACTATGATGGTGACAACGCCCCGGTGATTCGTGGCGCCGCCATGCGTGCGATTGACGGCGACAAGCAGTGGGTCGACAAGATCCAGGAGCTGTACGACGCGATCGACACCTGGATTCCGCAGCCGGTGCGCGAAGTTGACAAGCCGTTCCTGATGCCGGTCGAAGACGTGTTCTCGATCACCGGTCGTGGCACGGTGGCGACGGGCCGTATTGAGCGTGGCAAGATCAAGACGGGCGACGAAATCGAACTGGTTGGCTTTGGCTCGACCAAGAAGTCGATCGTGACGGGCGTCGAAATGTTCCGCAAGCTCCTCGACGACGGTCAGGCGGGCGACAACGTCGGCCTCCTGCTCCGTGGCGTGGACAAGAATGACATCGAACGCGGCATGGTGTTGGCGAAGCCGGGTTCGATTCCTCCGCACACGAAGTTCGAAGCCGAAGTGTACGTCCTCACGAAGGATGAAGGCGGCCGTCACACGCCGTTCTTCAAGGGCTATCGCCCGCAGTTCTACCTTCGCACGACGGACGTGACGGGCAACATCGAGTTGCCGGCCGGCACGGAGATGGTGATGCCGGGCGACAACATCCAGATGGTCATCGAGCTCATCACCCCGGTCGCGATGGAAGAGCAGCTCCGCTTCGCGATTCGTGAAGGTGGCCGCACGGTGGGCGCTGGCGTCGTGACCAAGATCCTCGCGTAAGCAACAACGAGTCACGGTTGTCGGTGCTCCGGTCTCGGAACCCGACAACCGAAAACCGACAACCGTACGCTCGTTTTTCACAAGGAAGCACATATGGCTGGCAGAATCCGTATTCGTTTGAAGGCGTTCGACCACGCGGTGATCGATCAGGCCGCGGGCGACATTGTGCGCACCGCGGAAAAGACGGGCGCACAGGTGTCGGGTCCGATTCCGCTCCCGACGAAGACGCAGCGTTGGACGGTGCTCCGTTCGCCGCACGTCGATAAGAAGTCGCGCGAGCAGTTCGAACTGAAGACGCACAAGCGGGTGATCGACATTCTCGACTCCAAGGCTCAGACGGTAGACGCGCTGACGAAGCTCGATCTGCCGGCCGGTGTGGATGTCGAGATCAAGGTGGAGTAGCTGACTTCAACTGCGAGTATTCGGTTGACCGTTCGCGGTTGACCGTTGCAGGGCCATTCGCGGCTGCAGTTACAGTCCAACGGCAAGAAAGCGACACAGGGTTGTCGCGCCGTGACTACGCACAGAGGAATCAATGATCGGTATTATTGGAAAAAAACTGGGAATGACCCAGATCTTTAATGAGGCGGGGCAGCAGATCCCCGTGACCGTCGTCGAGGCGACGCCGAATCCCGTCACGAAGGTGATGACGAAGGAGAAGGCGGGCTTTGCGTCGGTCGAGCTCGGCTATGGTGCGCAGCGCAACGCGCGCCCGTCGAAGAAGGGAGAGCGCACGCCGAAGGGTTCGCGTGCCACGAAGGCGGAGCTCGGACACGCGCAGAAGGCGAATCTTGAAACGGCGCCAGCGGTGCTGCGCTCGTTTCGCCTCGATGACGCGCCGGGGAAGGATCCGGAGATTCCGACGTACGCTGTGGGCGATGTGATCAAGGTCGACATCTTCGCGCCGGGGGACACCGTCAAGGTGACCGGAACGTCGAAGGGCCGTGGGTTCCAGGGCGTCGTCAAGCGCTGGGGCTTCGGTGGTGGACCGAACACGCACGGTAACACCAAGCACCGCCGTCCCGGTTCCATCGGACCCGGCACGGATCCGTCGCGCGTCATCAAGGGCAAGAAGATGCCGGGCCATTACGGCGCCGAGCGTTGCACCCAGACGCACCTTCGCGTTGAGAAGATCGATGTGGAGCGCAACCTGATCTATATCCGCGGTTCGGTGGCCGGCCCGACCAATGGGATCGTCCTCGTCCGCAAGCAGGGCTGAACCGATGGCTGAAACCTTGAACTTTGAAGCCGCCGCGTATTCGGCGCAGGGCACGCCCCGCGAGAAGATCGCGTTGCCGGGCGCGACCTTTGATGGCACGATCAACTTGCCGGTGATGCACCAGGCCGTGAAGGCCTTCCTGGCGAATCAGCGCCAGGGCAACGCCTCGACGAAGACGCGTGGCGAAGTGGTCGGCGGCAATCAGAAGCCGTGGAAGCAGAAGGGCACTGGCCGGGCTCGTTCGGGCTCGACGCGTTCGCCGGTTTGGGTGGGCGGCGGCACGGTGTTCGGTCCGCGTCCGCGCAAGTACACGGAAATCGTGCCGCGCCAGGTGCGCGCGCTCGCGCGCAAGAGCGCGCTGAACGCCCGGGCCAGCGAAGGCTCGCTGCTGATCATTGATGCGTTTCAGTACGACGCGCCGAAGACGCAGAAGCTGACGCAGTTGCTGGCGCGTCTTGAGTTGACGACGCGGAAGGTGTTGATCCTGACGGACGGCGTGAAGCCGAACGTGTACTTGTCGGGACGCAACTTGCCGAACGTGCAGATCCTGCCGTTCACGGACGTGAGCACGTATCACGTGTTGTGGTCGGATGTTTTGCTGGTGGAGTCGGGTGCGCTCGGTACGGCGCTCGCCCCCATGGCGGAGAAGGCATTGGCGCCGGTGAAGGTGAAGCGCGCCGCGGCCAAGAAGGCGCCGGCCGTGGAAGCGCCGGCAAAGAAGAAGGCCGCAGCCAAGAAGACGGTTGCGACGACCGCGAAGGCGGCGAAGCCGGCGGCCAAGAAGACGGTTGCCAAGAAAGCGCCCGCCAAGAAGACGGCGGCTCCGAAGAAGAAGGGGAAGTAAACTATGCCGACGATTCATCGCACCATCGTCCGTCCGATTGTCACCGAGAAGAGTTCGGCGGCGTATCAGGACCGTGGCGAGTACACGTTTGAAGTGCATCCGGACGCCAACAAGACCTCGATCAAGCAGGCGATCGAGTCGTTGTTCGGCGTGAAAGTGACCGGCGTGTGGACGTCTCAGCAGCGCGGCAAGCTTCGCCGAGTGGGCGGCAAGGCCGGGCTCCGTCCCCGTTGGAAGAAAGCGATCGTGACGCTGAAGGCCGGCGACTCGATCGAGATTTTCGAGGGATAACCCATGGGCATTCGCCAGTTCAAGCCGGTCACCAAGAGTTCGCGATTCCGTTCGGTCTCGGACTTCGATGTGATCACGCGCACCACGCCGGAAAAGTCGCTGACCGAGCCGCTGAAGAAGAGCGGTGGGCGCGACAACCACGGCCACATCTCAATGCGTCGCCTCGGCGGCGGTCACAAGCGGAAGTACCGCGTGATCGACTTCAAGCGCAACAAGTTTGGGATCGTTGGTGTCATCAAGGAAATCGAGTACGATCCGAACCGTTCGGCGCGCATTGCGCTGGTCGAGTATACGGACGGCGAAAAGCGCTATGTGCTGCACGCCAAGGGGATGGTCCAGGGCGACAAGATCGTGTCGGGTCCTGGCTCCGATGTGCGTCTCGGCAATGCGCTGCCGCTGAAGGAAGTGCCGCTGGGTACGGCGGTGCACAACGTGGAACTGATTCCCGGTAAGGGCGGTCAGATGGCGCGTTCGGCGGGGACGAGCTTGCAGGTGGTCGCGAAGGAAGGGGATTACGTGACGTTGCGCATGGCCTCGACGGAAATGCGCATGCTCCACGGCAATTGCCTGGCGACGATCGGCGAGGTCGGAAACTCCGAGCACGAGTTGATGTCGGCGGGCAAGGCCGGTGCGAGCCGGTGGGCCGGTCGTCGTCCGAAGGTGCGCGGCGAAGTGATGAACCCCGTGGATCACCCGCACGGTGGCCGCACACGCGGCGGTCGGAACGTGGTGAGCCCTTGGGGCAAGAAGGAAGGGGTCAAGACGCGCAACAAGAAGAAGCCGTCGCAGCGCCTGATTGTGCGCGGCCGGAAGCGCGGCAAGGCCACGCAGAGCTAACCGGGACTCGAGACTATGGCGAGAAGCGTAAAGAAGGGCCCGTTCGTGCAAGATTCGCTCATGAAGCGGATCGTAGCCATGAACGCCAAGAGCGAAAAGAAGGTCGTCAAGACCTGGTCGCGCGCCAGTACGGTGTTGCCCGATTTTGTCGGGCATACGTTCGCGGTGCACAATGGCAACAAGTTCATTCCGGTGTATGTGACCGAAAATATGGTCGGTCACAAGCTGGGTGAGTTTGCGCCGACGCGTCTGTTCCGCGGTCACACAGCGCAGGGTGGGAAGGCGGCACCGGCGTCGGATTCCAAGGCCAAGCCGGCTGCGGCGCCCGCCAAGGGAGGCAAGTAAGCCATGACGAATGCTCGCGCGATTCAGCGCACGGCGCGTCAGTCGCCTTACAAGATGCGACTGGTGATCGACCAGGTGCGCGGACTGAACTGTAACGATGCCTTGGCGCTGCTGAAGTTCAGCAAGAAGCATGCGGCCAAGCAGATCGAGAAGGTGCTCAAGAGCGCGATTGCGAACGCCGAGCAGGCGGCGCGGAACGCGAATGAGTCGATCGATGTGGATGCTCTCTTCGTGCAGAAGGCGATCGTGAATGAAGGCCCCCCGCTGAAGCGGTTTACTCCGGCGGCGATGGGTCGGGCGACGCCCATGCGTAAGCGTACGAGCCACGTCGAGATCGTCGTGGCAGAGAAGGAAGGACGATAATGGGACAGAAAACCAATCCGATCGGCTTCCGCCTCGGCGTCTCGAAGAACTGGCGCTCGACGTGGTTTGCGAAGAAGGACTTCCCTGCGTTGCTGAAGGAGGACGAACTCCTCCGGAAGTATCTGAAGGCGCGCCTGTCGGGCGCGGCGATCAGCGACATCACGATTGAACGGAAGCCGGGGAAGGTCGTGGTGACCATCCACACGGGCCGTCCGGGCGTGGTGATCGGCAAGAAGGGGCAGGCGGTTGAGGAGTTGAAGAACGAACTCCAGCAGCTGACTGGCAAGGATGTGGGGGTCAATGTTGAGGAGATCAAGCGCCCGGAGATCGAGGCGCAGTTGGTGGCCGACAACATTGCGGCGCAGCTGGCGCAGCGCATTTCGTTCCGTCGCGCGATGAAGCGTGCGGTGCAGAGCGCGATGCGCATGGGCGCCGGTGGCATCAAGGTGAAGTGCAGTGGCCGTCTGGGCGGCGCCGAAATCGCGCGCGTCGAGGGCTACCACGAAGGTCGTGTGCCGCTTCACACGATTCGCGCGGACATCGATTACGCCATCAGCACGGCGAAGACGACGTTTGGAGCGATCGGTGTGAAGGTGTGGATCTTCAAGGGTGAGATCGTGGAAGACCGCCGTGGCAAAACGTACTCGTCTGACGCGTAAGGGAGGAGACTGATCAATGCTCGCACCAAAGCGCGTCAAGTTTCGCAAGATGTTTAAGGGGCGTACCAATGGGCTCGCGACCCGCGGCAACACAGTGGACTTCGGTCACTATGGGCTGCAGGCGCTGGAGCCGGGTTGGGTGACGGCCCGTCAGATTGAGGCCTCGCGTGTGGCGCTGACGCGTCACATCAAGCGTGGTGGTAAAGTGTGGATCCGGATTTTCCCGGACAAGCCCGTAACGAAGAAGCCGGCGGAAACCCGCATGGGCAAGGGCAAGGGATCGCCGGAGCTGTGGGTGGCGGTGGTGAAGCCGGGTCGTGTGATGTTCGAGATCGAGGGCGTGCCGAAGGACATTGCCCAGAAGGCGCTGGGGCTGGCTGCGGCCAAGCTTGGCGTGAAGACCAAGTTTGTGTCCCGCGAGGAGGCGCACACCGAATGACGAAGGCGACGAATATGCGCGAGTTGAGTGCGCAGGAAGTGTCGGCACGGATTGCCGAGCTACAGGAAGAGCAATTTCGCCTGCGGTTCCGCGGGGCGACGGAAGTGTTGAGCGATCCGCTGCGCCTGCGGGTGATTCGCCGCGACATCGCGCGGCTGAATACGGTGCTGCGCGAGCAGAAGGCGCAGCCGGCGACGGCTGGCAAGGCGGGGAAATAAATCATGGCTGAAACGACACAACCCGGCTCGGCCCTCACGCGGAATACGCGGAAGACGCGTATGGGCGTAGTGGTGAGCGACAAAATGGAAAAGACGGTGGTCGTCGCGATTGAACGTCGCGTGGCGCACCCGGTGTATGGCAAGATGATGACGCGCACCAAGCGGTTGAAGGCGCATGATGAAGAGAACAGCGCCAAGGCCGGTGACACCGTGCGGATCGTGGAGACTCGTCCGCTGTCGAAGGACAAGCGGTGGCGTGTGGTCGAGATTGTTGAACGCGCGCGCTAAGGGGAACCGACAATGATCCAGCAGGAATCGGTAGTCAAGGTAGCGGACAACTCGGGCGCGAAGACCGCCCTGGTGATCCGCGTACTCGGTGGAACGCGTCGTCGATATGCGCGCCTCGGAGACATTGTGATTGTCGCCGTGAAGAATGCGCTGCCGAACGGTGCGGTAAAGAAGTCGGACGTCGCGCGCGCCGTGGTGGTGCGCACGGTGAAGGAGACGCGGCGCAAGGACGGGTCGTATATCCGATTCGACGAGAACGCCGTCGTGATCATCGACGACAAGGGCGAGCCGCGGTCGACCCGTATTTTCGGGCCGGTGGCGCGCGAGCTGCGAGAGAAGAAATACATGAAGATCGTATCGTTGGCGCCGGAGGTCATCTAACATGCGCATCCTGACTCATCGCAAGACGCGCGGCAAGCGCAATCGCACGCGTCATGAGATCAATGCAGAGCGTCAGCCGTTGCACGTGCTCAAGGGCGACGTCGTGCGCGTGGTGCGCGGCGACGACAAGGGCAAGGAAGGCACGGTGATTCACGTGTACCCGAAGACGGGGCGCGTGACCATCGAAGGAATCAATATTGTGAAGAAGCACCGTAAGGCGCGTCGTGCGGAAGAGACTTCCGGGATCATTGAGATGCCGGCGCCGATGGACGCCTCGAACGTGATGTTGCTCGACCCCAAGTCGGGCGCCCCGACGCGCACTCGCGCGCGGATCGACACCGATGGCACGAAGGAGCGTATCAGCACGAAGTCGGGCGACGCAATCGCTCGGCCGAAGCGCTGATCGAGGACTGAACAATGGCCACTACTGAAAAGAAAGAAAAGAAATCCGGCGCCAAGAAGGGCGCCGAGAAGCAGCAGACGCAGAAGGCGCACGCGGGTGTAGACCTGCCGGTGCCGGCTCCGCGTTTGCGCGGCTACTACATGACCACGGTGCGCGGGAATCTCGCGAAGCAGTTCGGACTGCCGAACATCCATCAGATTCCGGATCTCGAGAAGATTGTGCTGAACGTGGGCCTTGGTGAGGCGATCAAGCAGCCCAAGCTGCTCGATGGTGTGGTGGACGAACTGGGGATCATCGCCGGCCAGCGCGCGACGCGAAAGAAGGCGAAGAAATCGATCGCCAACTACGGGTTGCGTCAGGGGCAGGAGATTGGGGCTTCGGTCACGCTCCGTGGCGCGCGCATGTGGGAGTTCCTCGACCGGTTTATTTCAACGGCGATCCCACGTATCCGCGACTTCCGCGGGCTGAGCACGCGGTCGTTTGACGGCCGCGGCAACTACAGCATGGGCGTGAAGGAACAAATGATCTTCCCGGAAATCGAGTACGATCAGGTCGAGCAGATTCACGGCATGGACATCACGTTCGTGACGACGACCGAGAAGGATGATCAGGCGTTCGCGCTGCTGCGCGAGCTAGGCATGCCGTTCCGCGGGGACGACAAGCCGATCGTGGTGCAGGCGAGCTGACTGAACCGACTTCACGAGACCAATAACGATGGCCAAGAAAAGCAGCATTGAGAAGAACGAGCGTCGGAAGAAGCTGGTCGCGAAGTTTGCGATCAAGCGCGCCGCGCTTAAGGTCGTGATGGTGAGCACCAAGGCCAGTGACGCGGAGAAGCGTGCGGCGCAGGTGGCGCTGCAGAAGCTTCCGCGGAACTCGGCGGCGGCGCGTGTGCGCAACCGGTGCTCGATGAGCGGCCGGTCGCGTGCCTACATTTCCCACTTCGGATTGAGCCGCATCGCGTTTCGGGACATGGCGCTGATGGGACTGATTCCGGGCGTGCGCAAGGCGAGCTGGTAGTAGGGCAGTCGGTCGTCTGTCGTTTACGGTTGACCGTTCACGGGTATCCGTACACCGCATGCGACTGAGCAGGATGTGTGACGCAGGACGCACCACCCGCAGTTCCATTCACTCCTAGAAGTCCAGCCAAACGTTGGCCGGAAACCATAGGACCAGGGGTATCTCAATGAGCATGACTGACCCGATTGCCGATATGCTCACGCGGATTCGCAATGCTTGCGGATCGAAGCACCGTCGCGTGGACATGCCGGCATCCAAGATGAAACTCGAGATCGCACGGTTGCTGAAGGAGAACAACTTCATCACCGATTACAAGACGGTCGCGGCCGAGGATGGCAAGCCGTTACTTCGCGTGCATTTGAAGTACGCGCAGGGCGGTCATCCGGTGATTCGAGAACTGCAGCGGGTGTCGAGCCCAGGTCTGCGTAAGTATGTCGGCGCAGCGGAAATCCCGCGTGTCCGGAACGGCCTCGGCGTGGCGATCCTCAGCACCTCCAAGGGGCTGATGACCGACCGCGAGGCACGTGCCCAACGCACCGGCGGCGAGTTGCTCGCCGTGGTTTGGTAGGGGGACGCCGCATATGTCGCGTATTGGAAAGCATCCGATTCCGATCCCAGCGGGCGTCACGGTGGCCATCAATGGTCGTGTCGTGACGGTCAAGGGACCGAAGGGCGAGCTCATCCGGGCGTTTCATCCGGAAGTTGGGCTTGCCGTGCAGGGGACCGAGGCGCTGGTTACGCGCCCTACGGACGAACCGAAGCACAAGTCGTTGCATGGCCTGTCGCGCACGCTCCTCGCCAACATGGTGGAGGGGGTGACGAAGGGTTACAGCAAGACGTTGGAGATCACGGGCGTGGGCTATAAGGCGGAAGTGAAGCCGTACGGTCTGCAGTTGGCGCTCGGATTTTCGCATCTGATTGAGTTCAAGGCGCCGAAGGGGATCAAGCTGACGGCACCAGTTCCGACGCAAGTGTTGGTGGAGGGAGCGGATAAGGAGATCGTCGGTCAGGTGGCCGCCGAGATTCGCGCGCTCCGCAAGCCTGAGCCCTATAAGGGCAAGGGCGTCAAGTATGCCGGCGAAGTTGTCCGGCGGAAGGCCGGTAAGGCGGGAGGTAAGTAATGCCTGGTTTGAGAGTACCCAAGACGCGCTCCGGTCTGCGCACGCGCCGGCACATTCGTGTGCGGGCGAAGGTTCACGGTACGGCGGAGCGTCCGCGCCTCGTCGTGTTCCGTTCCGACAAGCACATCTCGGCCCAACTGGTGAACGACGACGCGCAGCACACGTTGCTGACGGTCACGGACAACGGGTTTACAGGGAAGAAGTCCGAGAAGTCGGTGGAAGTCGGGAAGAAGATCGCCGAGAAGGCCAAGGCCGCCGGCATCAGCAAGGTCGTGTTCGACCGCGCTGGTTATCAGTTTCACGGCCGCGTGAAGGCGGTGGCCGATGGTGCCCGCGAAGGCGGGCTGGAGTTCTAAATGGCTGACGAAACAACGACAACGACGACGGGATCTGCCGAAGCGCCGCGCACGGGTGGTAGCGCGCGTTCGGGCGGCAGCGCGCGTAGTGGCGCCAACCGTAACGGTCCTCCGGGCCGTGGCGGACGTGGCGGCCCAGGCGGCGGCCGTGGTGGTCCTGGTGGTCCTGGTGGTGGAGCCGGCGGTCCTGGTGGCGGTCGCGGACGCGGAGGCCCGGGTGGTGGTGCGCCGGGCGGCGGACGTGGCGGCGAGGGACGTGGCCGTGGTGGTGAGCGTGGCGGTGCCCCGGGTGCCGATCGCGGAGAAGGGAGCGATCTCGTTGAGAACGTGATCGCGATCAACCGCGTGGCCAAAGTGGTGAAGGGCGGCCGTCGCTTTTCGTTCAACGCGCTGGTGGCGGTGGGCGATGGGCAGGGCAAGGTCGGCATCGCAACGGGCAAGGCGAACGAAGTGTCGGAAGCGGTCCGTAAGGCCGTGGACGGGGCGCGTCGCCACATGGTGTCGGTGCCGATGACGGGCTCGACGATTCCTCACGAGATCGTGGGCAAGCATGGCGCAGGCAGCGTCTTGATGAAGCCCGCCGCTCCTGGCGCCGGCGTGATTGCCGGTGGTGCGGTGCGCGCGGTGATGGAGTGCGTGGGGATCAGCGACATTCTCACGAAGTCGCTGGGCTCGACGAACCCGCACAACATGGTGTTGGCGGCGATGAACGGACTATTGTCGTTGACGACGGTCGAGCAGATCGCGCGTGAGCGCGGTGTGGAAGTGTCGTCGCTCGGCTACCGGTCGCGCGCTAAGGTGAAGGAGGCTTCGCATGCCTAGGACATTTGTGTGGCACCGCCAGCGCGGTCCCAAGACGACCCCGCCCAATACCCTCACTGAGGGGAAGGTGCGGATTAAGCAGGTGAAGAGCGGCATCGGACAGACGGCGCGTATGCGCGCGAATCTGGAAGCGATCGGTCTCCGGCACCATCAGTCGGAGGTCGTGCACCCGGATTCGCCGGCGCTTCGCGGCATGATCAAGCGGGTCCGTCACCTGGTGACGGTCACCCCGATCGAGGACTAACCACGTGACGACAGAAAAAATTGGTCTCCATAACCTGATGCCGGCTCCGGGTTCGCACCGGAACCGCAAGCGTCTTGGCCGCGGCCCGGGTTCGGGCACGGGTAAGACGTCGGGCAAGGGACATAAGGGTATCAAGGCGCGTTCGGGCCACCACGGTCACGGTGGTAACAAGCCGCATTTCGAAGGCGGTCAGATGCCGATGACGCGTCGCGTGCCGAAGCGCGGCTTTACGAATCCGTTCCGCGTGGAATCGCAGATCGTCAAACTGTCGGATCTCGCGCTGCTGCCGCAGGGTGCTGAGGTGACGCAAGAGACGTTGGCGACGGCGGGACTGATCAAGGCGTCGAAGGGTCCGGCGAAGTTGCTCGCGACGGGCGAGTTGACGCACGCGGTGACGGTGCGTGGAATCAAAATGAGCGCCACCGCTCGCGAGAAGGTTCTCGCGGCCGGCGGACGCGTCGAGGAGTAACATGGCGCAGGCCAATCCCGCTTCGGCGCTGACGAATATCTATCGCACGCCGGAGCTCTGGCAGAAGATCACCTTCACATTCCTGTGTTTGGTTGTCTACCGCATCGGGTCGCACGTGGCGGCGCCGGGCGTGGACGTGCAGGCGATGGTGGACTTCTTCCTGAATCAGCAGAAGGGCGGGGCCGGCGGTTTCTTCGGCCTGTACGACATGTTCGTCGGCGGCAACCTGAGCCGCGCGCAGATCTTTGCGCTCGGCATCATGCCGTACATCTCGGCCAGCATCTTTGCGCAGATCGCGGGCGCGGTGTTGCCGCAGGTGGACAAGATGCAGAAGGACGAAGAGGGCCGGAAAAAGATCACGCAGGGGACGCGCTACGCGACGGTGGTTCTCGCGCTGGTGCAGGCGTGGGGCTTCTCGCTGTTCACGGAAAGTGTGCAGGGCGCCGTGAGCACGCCGGGCTTTGGTTTCAA
>CANIWQ010000025.1 GCA_947471365.1 Gemmatimonadota bacterium
GACGACGACCTTCCCAGCTTGGTCAACGGGCCGCGCCTTGGCATGCTCGCGGCGCGCAGCCTCGTGCGTGCGGTGCACGGGGAACTACAGGCAACGAGTGTCGCGGAGCGGGGGACGACGTACACGGTATGGTGGCCGCGGCACGCCGAGGCAAAGCCAGACTCCGCGATAACTGTTCCGCAAACAATGCGAGCGCTGCCAGGCGTGCGCGCGCTTACCGCGCTGTTTGTGGAGCCAGACGCGCTCGTTCGTGACGCGATCTCCGCGGGCCTCGCCGAGTATGGCTTTCACGTGCTGGTCGCCTCGACCGGTGCAGAGGCCCGCGCGATTGCGGCCTCGCCGCCAGCTACCGTGGACGTGCTGATCGCCAATGCCGCGCTCGCGGACGGCGATGGTGAGTCGCTCGCGGTCGCGATCACACGGCAGCTGCCAGGGACGCGTGCGCTCATCGTCACGAGTGGCGAGGAAGGCGCACCGCACGCGGCACGCTCGGATTCCGCGGGATGGCCGTCCTTGGCAAAGCCGTATGATCTGCCGGCGCTTGTCCGCTCGATGTATGCCACACTGTATCCCGCGACAACAGAGACGACCCAATGATCGCCCTCTATCTCTATGGAATCTTCATCTATGACTGACGACTTCTCCGGACTCCGCGTCCTCATCGTTGACGATCAAGTTCACGTGCGAAAATTCGTGCGCGAGCAACTACTCCTGTTCAATGTGTCGCAGGTCGAGGAGGCGTCGAGCGGCCACGCCGCGCTCCAAGCGGTCACGGTGCCCGGCGTGGAATTCGATCTGATCCTCTGCGATCTCCGGATGCCGGACATGGACGGCATCGAGACCATTCGCACGATGGGGAAGTTGGGATTGCAGTGCACGGTCGCGATTCTCAGCGTGGAAGACGAGCGTGTGATTGAGAGCGCCGGCCTGCTGGCGACGCTCGGCGGGCTCCACCTGGTGGGCGAAGTGTCCAAGCCGCTCACGGCCGACAAGTTGGAGGCGGTACTTCGACGCACCGTCGAAGACGCAGCACCGCCCCCGGCAGAGGAGCCCGTAATTGCTGCGTCGGAAGTGGCCGACGCGCTCAAGCGAAAGGCGTTCGAAATCCACTATCAGCCGAGAATCGTGATGCGGACCGGCCTCTGTGTCGGGGCCGAGGCTCTCGTGCGCTGGACGCACCCGACGCACGGCGTCATACGGTCTGAGACGCTGCTCGCGCTCGCCGAACGGTCGAGCGCCCAGTTGAGCACGCTCACCCAATTCATTTTGCGCGAAGCGGTGGCAGCCTGTGCCCGCTGGCAGGCTGATGGCCGTGACATTGGCCTGTCGGTGAATTTGTCGCCGAAGGTGCTGGGCCAACTCGATCTTCCGGAGTTCATCGAACAGCTGGCACGCGAACACAAGGTGGCGCCAGCACGCGTGACGGTCGAAGTTGGCGAATTGACCATCGGAAGCGATCTCGCCACGTTGATTGACGTGGCCGCCCGGCTGCGCATCAAGGGATTCCGGCTGGCGCTCAATAACTTCACCGGCGTGCGCTCCGGTATCGAAGAAATCCTCAAGATTCCATTTGGAGAACTCAAGCTCTCCCGCGACTGCGTGGACGGCTGTTCCCAGTCCGACAGCAAACGCGCGATGGTCGAAGCCGGGCTCGCGCTCGCACGCAGTCTCAAACTCACTACCGTCTGCGCGGGCGTTTCCAACCGTCCCGACTGGAATCTGCTCGACGAACTCGGCTGCGAGGTGGGACAAGGAAACTTTATTGCGCATGCCATGCCGGAGGCGGGACTCGGGATTTGGGTCACGCAATGGATGATGCACAACCGATAACGCATCCCACGCATCCCACGCATCCCACGGGTCACACGCACGGCATCCCCGCGTCACCCACAGCTCAAGCCCCCCACCAGAACGACTGTTCCAACATGCCCACCATTTCGTTAGACCGATTCACGGCACTGGTGATCGACGACCAGGAAGAAGTGCGCGAATACGTGCGTCTCGTCCTCGAGACGCTCGGCATCGGGCACGTCGTGACGGTCGGCAGTGGACGAGATGCGCTGGCCGCGGTAACCTCGCCGGGCGCACGGTTTGATCTGATCCTCTGCGATCTGCAAATGCCGGAGTCCGACGGCGTGGAGACGCTGCGGGCCCTTGCCGCGATGGGCGTCGAGGCGTGGGTGGTGGTGATGAGCGTCGAGGAACCGCGCATTATCGAGACGGCAGGGATGCTAGCGACAGCGCAAGGCTTGCATGTGCTTGGCGCGGTGCAAAAGCCGGTAGACCATCGGCGGATGGCCGCGCTCCTCGCGCACATCGCCGATACCGAAGCGGCGCCGTCGCGCGCCTACGTTGCCGCGCCGCCGGGCGACCTCCCAGACGCGTTTCGTCGTGGCGAGATGCAACTGCACTATCAGCCGAAGGTGCATATGAAATCCGGTCGGTTCACCTCGGCGGAAGCACTGGTGCGGTGGCAACATCCGACCCTTGGTCTGATTATGCCAGGCGCCTTTGTGCCACTGGTGGAAAGTTCTGCGGAGTTCGCCCATCAGTTAAACGAGTATGCGCTGCAGGAGGCCATTCGGTGCGCGGGGCGCTGGCGGGCCGGCGGGCGCAACCTGGCGGTGTCGGTCAATCTCTCCGCGAGTGCGTTTGACCGACTCGATCTGCCCGAGCGCATTGAGGCCATGGCGCGCGATGCGAATGTGCCGAACGACCACATCACCCTTGAGCTCACGGAGACGCAGGTGGCCCGCGATGCCATCAGCATGTCTGAGGTGTCGACGCGGCTCCGGCTGAAGCGATTCAACCTCTCCGTGGACGACTTCGGCACTGGGAACTCGGGCCTTTCACAGTTGCGGCAACTCCCATTTAACGAGATCAAGATTGATCGCGGGTTCGTGCACGGCTGCTCCACATCATTCACCCAACGCTCGGTCGTGGAGGCGAGCCTCGCGCTCGCGCGTGACCTCGGTATGACCTCGGTCGCGGAAGGGGTGGAAACACGAGAGGACTGGAATCTGTTGGCCGAACTCGGATGCGACGTGGTGCAAGGGTACTATGTGGCGCGTCCGATGTCCGAGTTGGGACTCGCGCGGTGGGTGCCGCAGTGGCAGGAGCGTGTCGTATGACGCCGATGCGCATTGCGCTCGCGCCGGAGCGCAGTCCAGCGGACCGCGTGGTGCCGCTGCGTGCGCTCGCGATATCGCTGTTGGCGTTTGCGGTTCCCGTCTCGGCAGTGTTGAGTTTTCCAGATGTCACGAATGCGGGGTTTGGCACGCTCGTGTGGCTCCCCGCGCTCATCCCCGCGTTTTTGCTCGCCTACTATCGTGGTCTTCGCGGTGTGGCGGTGGCGCTGGCTGGCGGTATGGCGGTCATCACCGCAACGCAGGTCAGCGTCGTGGCATTCGAAATTGCCGAGCCCAACTGGTCGCTTTTGCTCGCGATCGTGCTGGTCTACCTTGTCGTATCGATTGGCATCGCCGTACTCGCCGAGGCGCTGAATCGCGAACGGCGGAAGGCGGAAGGGATGGCGTTGGTGGACCGCCTCACGGGCTTGCCGAATCGCCGACAGTTGGATGCGTCGCTTGAGTCGGCGTTCGCGGCGGCGGAGCGTGGGCATCCGATCACCGTGGTGGTGTTCGATCTGGACCACTTTAAACGCGTCAACGACACGCACGGCCATGCGGCGGGTGATGAAGCGCTGCGCCAGTTCGGCGAGGTGCTGCGACAGGATACGCGTGGGCAGGACCTCTCCGCGCGTTTTGGAGGAGAAGAATTTGTGTCGGTGTTACGTGGGGGCGAGGCGGCGTCGGCGGCCGTGTTTGCCGAGCGCGTCCTCCAACACATGCGTGAACGGCAATTCGCGTGGGGCCGGCAGACGGTGAGCGCGGGCATTGCCGTCCATCAACCGGGGATGGGGTCGTACGAGGTCTTGTTGGCCGCTGCGGACCGAGCACTCTACCTCTCCAAGAGCGGGGGACGGGATCGCGTGACGATGGCAACGGCGCTCGCCGTGCCGACGCCAGCGCTACCGTCGCCGGTGATCGCAGCAGAGGCTGTGCGCCCCAAGGAACGACTCTTTGTGGTGGATGACGACCGTGAGGTGCGCGAGTCGGTGCGGTTGGCGCTCGCGGGCGACGGCTACGAGGTGTGGGAGACCGACGATCCCAAAGAGGCGATCCGGCACTTTGTTGCAGTGGGAGAGGCCGGCCGTCCGGCCGCGATTGTGACAGACGTGATCATGCCCGGCATGACGGGCATGACCATGATTGACCAGATCGCGTCGGTCTCGCCGCTGGTGCGCGTGATCTACATGTCCGGCTATGTCCATGGACCGGTGTCGTGGGCGGGGGCGCCGGGGACGGTGGTGGCTTTTCTCGACAAGCCGTTTACCGTCGATCGGTTGCTCTCGACGGTAGACGAGGTTCTGCACCGCGTACCAGAGGCGCGCGCGACGGTGCTCCCATAACGAGAGGCGGTAAAAATCACTCGGTGGCGGTGATCGTCACACTTGCGTGGAGAATGCATGGCAAAGATTCTGCTCGTCGATGACGAGATCGCGGTCCGCGAACTGTTCGCAGAAGTGCTGGCGATCGATGCGCACGTCGTGACGCAAGCTGCCGACGGCGCCTCCGCCATCGCGGCGGTGGAGCGGGAGTCCTTCGATCTGGTGTTGACGGACCTGGTGATGCCAGACAAAGAGGGCATCGAGACAATTGTGGAAATGCGTCACCGCTGGCCAGCGCTGAAGATCATCGCCATGTCTGGCGGCGGGCGGGGCGATGCCGCGGACTATCTGGATATGGCCGCCGCACTTGGTGCCGTGGCCACGCTCCAAAAGCCGTTTTCCTCGCAGCAGTTGCTCGACACCGTGAAGCAGGTGCTGTCGAAGCCCGCGAACGATTCATCCCCTTCACCGCCGTAGCGGAGCAATGGCCGATGCGACATGGAGATCGCCGTGGGGCGACTACGGAGAGAGCGAGCGACGCTGTGTGAGCCAGTGCAGGAGTCCGGATTCCTCCATCGCGGGGGCAATGAACGGTCCCTGCGCCGTATCGCATCCGAGTTCGCCGAGCAACGACCAGTCGGCGTGCTGCGCAACACCGAGCGCGACCGTTGAGAGTTGCATGTCGCGCGCGACCGCGAGCTGTTCCGCTAGAGCGTCCCGCCGGTGAGCGGAGTCTGCGCAACCGTCCACCAGCGTGGGATCCAACTTCAGTTCGCTCAAAGGGAGCGTGGCCAGTTTGGCCATCGACTGGTGGCTCCCCGTAAAGTGATCGAGTGAGAGACGGAAGCCCTTGAGTCGCAAGCGCGTGGCACTGTCGACCACGGACGCGGCGTCGCTTTGGAATACGAGCTCTGGCATTTCGATCGTCACCTGCGAGGCCGGCACCTGACTTTCGAGCACCATCGACTCGACCATCTCCGGCAGATCCAGCGCGATGAACTCGAGGGGCGAGATATTGATCGCCACACCGATGTCACTACCACTTGCCTGCCATCGCTCGGCGGCGGCGACAGCTTCGCGCACCGTGAAGGACGTGAGCTGGTTCACGAGGAATGACGGCGCGCGCGCGGCGAGCTGTAGGATCACGCTATGATCGAGCGGGCCGTAGGTGGGGTGATTCCACTGGAGTAGGGATTCGGCGCAGATGCAGACACGGTCACGGGTCCGGACGACCGGTTGGTAGAGGAGCGTGATTTCGTTATTGATCAGTGCGTCGCTCAAGTCGAGGGTGCGGTAGAGTTCCTGCGCCTCCACCCGAGCGAGGGCACGACGCGCCTGGACGCGCTCAAGCACCGGTGCCAATTTCTCGAGTGTCAGGGGCTTTTCGATAGCGCCCACAAGATCGAGTCCGCCCAGCGTCGCCAGTATTCCCGCGCTCTCAATGATCCGCTCGTGCTCGACGCTCAGAATCGCGACGGCAGACCGCACCCCCATGCGCGCCATCGTGCGAATGGTTTCCACACCGTCCGTGTCGGGCATGCGCAAATCGCAGATGATGAGGTCGAAGGCCGCGCCGGGTTCCGTCACGGCACGCAACGCGGACCGGCCATTACTCGCCTCGGCGACATGCTCCACACCGAGGCTGCCGAGGACGGCGCTCACCCATTGGCGCACGTGTAGTTGGTCATCCACCACGAGCACGCGCAGGTCCGAATAATCTTCCGTCACGGGAGGGGGGTCCGTGTTGCGCGCCGGGGCGCGAGTGGCACCGCGTGTGGCGCGGCCGCCGAAATACATTGTATTAAAGGTAGTGACGCTCCCCTGATGTGCAAAAGGGATCACGGCTGGGCTGTGACCCGTCCCCATCTGTCAGCCCCTCGGCTTACCATCCAGACATGCTCACCGAACTCACCGTCGTCAGTATCATGACCGTTGTTGCAGTCACCGCTGGCGTGGCCGGCTGGTTCATTGCCAAGAGTCGCGGGCCCGCCGTGCAGGGGGAGCGGATTGCGACGCTCACCGCTGAGGGTGCCGCCCGCCAGGGGCGCATTGTGGAGTGGGAAGCCACCGCGCGCAAACTACAGGAGGAAATGAGTGCGCTACGCACGGAGCTGTCGCGCGCACAGGCGGAGCTGGCCGCCTCCGCAGCCGCGCTGCAGGCCGAGCGCGCGCAGAGCGGTGAGAAGCTCGCGTTGCTGACCGCGGCGCGCGAAGAACTGTCCAATCAGTTCCGCACGCTCGCCGGCGAAATCATGGACGACAAAAGCAAAAAGTTTGTCGAACTCAACGCAGCGGCCATCACGCAGTTGCTCACACCGCTGCAGACCGATCTCACCGGCTTTCGGCAGAAAGTCGAGGAAGTGTACGTCAATGAATCCAAGGACCGGAGTGCGCTCGGCGAACAGCTGCGCGCCCTCACGGAGCTCAATGGCACGCTGCGCGACCAAACCACGAGTCTCACCAAAGCCCTCAAGGGCGACGCCAAAGCGCAGGGCGACTGGGGCGAAGTGATTCTCGACCGCCTGCTCGACAGTGCTGGGCTCATTGAGGGACCGCACTACCGGCGTCAGGAGTCGCATCGCGACGGCGATGGCGAGCGCGTGATTCCCGACGTGGTACTCTATCTCCCCAACGACCGCCAGATGGTGGTGGACTCCAAGGTCACGCTCACTGCGTACGCCGAGTTTACCGCGGCGACGACTGATGAACTGCGCGAGGTGGCACTCAAAGCGCATCTCGAGGCCGTGCGACGGCACATCAAGGGGCTCTCGGAGAAGAACTATCAGACGCTCTACGCGCTCACGTCGCTGGACTTTGTGGTGATGTTCATGCCTATCGAGGGCGCGTTTATGGCGGCCCTCACGAGCGACAAAGATCTCTTTCAGCTCGCATGGGAAAAGAACGTCTTGCTGGTGAGCCCGAGCACCCTGTTGTTTGTGGTGCGCACGATTGCGCATGTGTGGCGGCAGGAGCAACAGTCGCGCAACTCGCAGGAGATCGCCAAGCGCGGTGCGGCGCTCTACGACAAGTTCGTCGGATTCGCCGCGGATCTCAGCAAAGTCGGCGAGCATCTGACCAAGGCGCGCGGGAGCTATGACGATGCGCGTGGGAAGTTGATTGATGGCGCCGGAAATTTGGTGCGGCAGGTAGAGATGCTGCGCGATCTCGGGGTGCGGCCGACGAAGGCGATGCCGGCGGATTTGGCGGCGGCGGCGGGGGATGTGGGGGAGGGAGGGGGCGAATCCGATGGCGCACGTACCACGCGCATCGGTTGCTAGTGACTTCGCTTAGCTGACGTAAACCTCTGCATTGTATGCGGATAGCTCGTCTAGACGCGAATTGGTGCGACAGATTACGGGCGATTGACGGCGTCTTGCGATGTTGTATCAGCATAACACCGCAGATCTACGGCGCCCCTCGCCGTACTGCGCCAACGCTATGGAGAGAACGATGTTTCATCACCCTGAGCTGCGCCGGATTCCGTGGACAGAGAGTTAAGCGGACGCCAGTCCGCTCGAAAGTCGGTGGAGACCGATTCTCCGTTCCTTCGGATTCCTAGTTAGACGCTGCTAGAGAAGTGAGACGCTTGGATCGCATGAACCTGTCGTACGTGCGCGGTCGTGTCTAACACCCTTCGAGGCGAATCGCACCCCGCTGAACAGTAAAGTGAGAACGGCCGCGAACCCCATCATTTCCCGCGGTCCGTCACCACCACCCGCACCCCCGCCAGCGTCAACCGCCGCGTTGCCATCCCTCCCCCTTGGGCAGGGCAGTACAAGTACGGAATCCAGATCTCGTGTCGCAAGACCGCCGCCGCGAGCATGGCTTGCGGAAGCGTTGCGAGTTCGTTGCCATCGTGCCAGTTGGGCTTGCCGCACTGCCAGTTCGTACCAGACAGCAACCACTTCCCGTCTGGCTCGGCGCCTTGCGTCCACAGAAGCCAGTACGTACCGGGGCGCGGCGGGGCCGTCAGTGCTACCGGCGTCACGATCCGCGCCCCGGTAATGCCGGCGAGCAACGTCCGCACGGTGACGCTTGCTTCCGACGGTATGCCCCAGGACATGGTTTGCGCTAATGTGTAGAGAAGGTCGCGGGCGTGTGTGGCATAGCGAAGGCGAACGAACCCTTCGATCGGATCGCCAGCGTGGACCTGCAACTCCGGCGTCTCCCCGTAGAGCTGCTTGCCTCCAAACACCGCATCGAGGATGACGAGCGAGTCCCGCATCTGTGGGTTTCGCAGGACAAGCGGCGGCAATCCGCGTAGCGTGAACCGCACTTCGGTGGTGAGCTGCCCAGTTCGGTTAGACGGGTACGTTGAATCAAAGACGGCGACGCCATCATGCACCACGGCGTACGTGTGTCCCTCGAGCTCCCCACCGGAATCGGCAGGGGCAATGTGGATGCTATCACCGTCGCGCCAACGCGTCCGCACACCCAAAATGCTACGCACTTCCACCTGCGGTTCCACTTCGTAGGTGGTCATCCACCGGCTGGCCTCGGTGGGGCTCAGTTGGCCCACCTGCGCCAGCGACACGGGACGCAACACGATGGCAGCCGCAACCACCAGAGTAGCCACCGCGAGTCCCCTGCCGGCAACCGAGCGTGAGCGCCACAGGAGCTGTCGCCGTCTCGTCATGCGGCGCAGGCGAGCGGCGAACTCGGTGTGTGCTGAGTTGGGGCCCAGGATTGCCGTCTCTACCTCGGTGCCTGCGGATCCCCGGCGGGGAAGTGTGGCGAACCAAGTGCTCACCATGCCGAAGGCGGCGTCGGCTTGATTGCCATCGAGCAACAGGCGCACGACGTGCCGCAACGTTTTTACGTCGGTCGCGTCGGGCGCGAGTGTCAGGCCCACGCGCGACGCGACGTGACTTCGGAGCGCGTCCGTGGTGGCGGCGATCACGCCTTCCGATACGAGGTCATGCGCGATGCGCCACGTGTGACCATCGCCCCGCGCCACGAACGCGTCGGCTTCCAGCCGAAAAAGTGCCGCCCGCAGTTTCTCGATCGCCGAACCGCTGGCCGCCGCCAACGCCAGCTCCGAAATAGGATCTCCCGCTATGGCCAGGTACGTGAGCACTTCGAGGTCCGCGGCGTCGAGCGATCGGACGCGCCAGCCGATAGCGGCGGTTCGGTCGAGTAGCTCAAGCACCACCGCTGGATCTGGTACTTCCCAGGTGTCCCCTGCGATATGGAGTGCAAAATGCTCAAGGCCGAGTCGCAGGAACTGGAGAATGGCGAATGGCGCACCAGCCGTGGCGTCGTGCACACGCCAAGTCAGCGCCGCGCTCCACGCGGGCGCTTCCGCGATGGCGATTGATCCAATAAGCGACGCAACTTCGTCAATACTGAGTGGGGTAAGTGCCAGACTCTCGTGCTCCGCCAAGGCCGCCATGCTCGGTTCGCGTGAAGCGGCGACCACCAGCACGGGCTCGTGGAGGATGCGGGAGAATGCGCGCTCCAGCGCTTCGAGGGAGGGTGTATCCGCCCACTGTAAATCGTCGACGAAGATCGCAACCGGCGATTCGTCTGCGACGGCCCCCATCAAGTCTGCCACCGCGAGCGACCGCCGCCTCAAAATATCTGCCGCGTCGCCGCCGGAGTTTTCAGGGCGAACATTGAATCGGTCGGCCAGCGTTGGAACTAGCCCTGCGAGCACGGCCGCCGAGGCTGGCGCGATGCCTGCGTTTCCTGGGAGCGTTGCGATACGGGACACGAGCTCGGCGAGGAAACTGTATGCGTCGTCGCGTTCCCGTTGCCGAGCGTTCACGTACACTACTTTCGACTTCTTTGCGCGCAATCGGTTCCCGAGTTCTGCCAGCAGTCGCGTCTTGCCCATGCCTGCCGGCGCCGTGATAGTCAGCAGCTGCGCCTGCTTGCGAGTGGCAAGCCCCCACGCGTTTAGCAGGCGAGCAAAGGCGACGCTACGGCCCTGAAACTCCGGCTCGAGGAGTCGCTTCGCACGGAGCACTTCAGCCGTGGCGTCCGTGTGACTCTCGCTTCCAGCGCTCGCAGCCGAACGTCGCAGACGACGCAACAACGATTCCGTCGCGGCGTCCACCGCGCGGTCGTCGGAGGCGCGGGCGGCACGCAATTCGCTCTCTTCGAGGTCAATGAGCGCAAAGCGGCCCGCGAGCGCGAGCGCTTCAATTCGAAAGCGCCAGTGCTGATCGTCATCCGGATCCGTATCGCGGAGTCGACCAGAAAGAGCTACGGCTTCGGAGATGCTCCCCGCGTCCATGAGCGCGCGCAACTGAAGGCGCGCAGCAGTCAAAAAAGCAGAGCGCAAACGAAAACGCTCCACGTCTATCCACCGCTCAAAATCCGCCGAGCCGGGCGTCGCGAAGTGAGGAATGAAGTCGCCCGCGTAGTGCGCGATCGCGCGAGCGGTATCGCCTTTTTGCATCGCTCCCGCAAACTCCACGGAATCGACGGTCAATCGCGTGTGGAGGCGGATCATGTCGCCGTCGGTTTCGAAGGCGTCGCTGCCCAGAATACGCCGGAGCGTGAACAGCACTTGACGTAGCGACGAGCGCGCTCGTTCCGGCTCTCCGGTGCCCCAGAGCAGGTCGATCATCGTTCCGCGCGAAACCCGCTGGTGCGGGGCGCAAGCCAAGTAGGCGAGCACTGCGAGTGGCTTGCCCGCCGGGAGTACGACGGCGCCGGCCGGATCACTGAGCTCGAACTTCCCCAGCAGGAACAGTGATTGCTTTGGCGATTTGTGCGACACGGAAAACGAGTTGGGGAATCTCGTGGGACGGTCATCAAGGATAGGCTAGCGCTGTTAATTTGCCGTTAGCCAATACAATGGCCGTCTCTTTGCCCAGAATATGTTGGCTGGAGCGGTGGCGGCAAGGAGCTGGCGTGGAGCCCGCTAGCCTCCAGCATCACCTTGCTTTCCGTCCGATTCGAATAATCCAACCGCCACGCCACTTGAAGGGACGATTTGTCCTATCGTTACTGGACAATACCATCTCATTCCGGACAGTCTGTCCGTTAGGGATCGCTCGCTCCTCGCGCAGAGCACGGCACAGTTCGTGCGCCGTCTCTGCCTTTGAGACCACGACCCTTCGCCGCTCCGATTGTGATCGGCGACGTGGTTTCCTCGTCGTTGGCCTTCCCAGCCGCAGGCGTCCACGCGCGCGCTGGGATCGGCCAGCGAAGCGATCCTCAACGACGGTTGCGGAATGCACGCCTCGCGCACGCATACACGCTGGGCTGTCGATCGGGATCCAGTGGACGGCGCGCGCGTCACGCGCGCGCCGGACCGTCCATGGCCTCGCGGCGGCTTCAGTGTCGTGGAACTCGTGATCGCCGTCGCGATCGCCGCTATCCTCGCCGCGATGGGCGCCGCCCGCTACACACAGGTGCGCGAGCGCGCCGTGGTCGCGGTGATGGAGTCCGACCTCCATAATCTCGTGGTCGCCGAAGAGGTGTGGGCCTTTGAGCACGGCGGCGAGTATGTGGCCGCGCTCGACTCGCTTCGTCCGTCGTTCCGCCCCTCGACCGATGTCGATATCAACGTGACGCTCGTGACACCGCAGTGGTGGATTGCGACGGCGCACACGGTGGGCATTGCCTCCCGCTGCACCGTCGCGGTGTTCCCGGGGAGCAGTGCGGGATCTGGCTTGGCAACCTGTGCCGCGACGCCGGCGGATTCCGTCGCGGCAGTCAAGAAGTAGCGCGTCCACCACCCCCGCGTCTCAGCGCGGCCCCGACCGCCACACCCTCGACTGCCGCTGCCGCTCGCGGCGGTAACTCTTGCGCCGTGCGCAGAACGTCGTATCGTCGTGAGCGTGAGATCCCCCCTCTCAAGGACGCGATCGCGCTGCGGTATGGGCTCTCCGTGTGGGTAGACACCCAGACCGGCCGTTTGTTCGTCCTCCCCACCGACACCGTTCACCTCTCAATCCCAGCCCGCACCACCACCAGGCCATAACGGGTATCCGGTAGCTAAATTCCGCCCCAACCCCTCGGCGGAGTTCGTGCAGTGCAGCAGAACATACTTCCGGATCACACCCACATCGGCCGCGTTGACCTCCAAGTCGGCAACCTCGCGGCCTCGCTCGATTTCTACACCCGCATCCTCGGCTTCCGCGCACAGGCGCGCGACGGTCACGTCGTCACTCTCACGGCGCAGGGCAGTGACACCGCGCTCGTGGTGCTCCACGAACGTCCGGGTGCTCCCCACGTGCCACTCCGAGGCCGACTCGGACTTTTTCACTTTGCCATTCTACTCCCCGACCGCCCCTCGCTCGCGCGATTCGTGGCGCACCTCTCGGAGCTGCATGTCGAAGCCGGCGCCGGCGATCACCTCGTGAGCGAAGCGTTCTACCTGCAGGACCCCGACGGGCTCGGTATTGAAGTCTACGCCGATCGCCCGCGCGACCAATGGAAGCGCACCACCAATGGTGTCGAGATGGCCACCCTCCCCGTGAACATCGCGGAGCTGCTCCCCGCGGCAGGCAACGTGCCGTGGAGCGGCATGCCCGCGGGGACGGTGATCGGGCACATGCATTTACATGTGGGCGATCTCGCCACCGCGCGTCAGTTCTACGGCGCAGCGATAGGATTTTCCGAAATGGCTGCGCTCCCTGGCGCGAGCTTTCTCTCCGCAGGCGGCTATCACCATCACCTCGGCGTCAACACTTGGGCGCGCGGCGCCGAGTCGGCGCACGACGACGAAGCGCACCTGCTCGAGTGGACCCTCTGCGTCCCATCCGAAGGGTTTGCCGCCGTGCGCGCTCGGCTCACGGCAGCTGGTCATGCGCTCAACGGCGCCGGCGATCACTTCGTGGTGCGCGATCCCTGGGGAACGGCGCTGCGCGTCCGTGCGCAGTAGAAGTATGTGAAAAGAAAAGGTCGGCGCGGATTGTCATCCGCGCCGACCTTTTCGTTTCACGTATTCGCGATTGCGTCTCACGCGTCCTCGCGTGCCCTCGGTTACGGGCGTCCGCCGCGCCCACCCCGGCCGCCACGCTCATCACCGCGCTCACCGCCGCGTGCGCCACCCTGCGCTCGAGCCTGCGGAAACTCGTTGTTAAACTCCACGTCCTGTTCATCCAAGAACGAAGCCGCTTTCTTCCGTTGCGCGTCGTCCGGTAGGGCTTCAAGCACCTCACGCACGTCGGCGCGCCGACGGTCCTGCAACGAGTCCACCAACACCAAGAGCTGCCGCATCTGCATCATCGAGGCGCGCCGCGCATTCTGGGCGCTGGAATCGTTGGCGGCCTCATCGCGCATATCCATCTTGGGCATACGGAAATCCCGTTGCAGCGAGTCGTAGCGAACGAGCAGGGAACCGTTCCGCTCGAAAATGCGCATCTGAATCGCCTTGAACGCCGTTGCTTGGGAATCGCTCAGCGCCAGTTTTTTGCGCTTGTCGAGCACGAGCGTGGCCGGGTTGTGCTTCTCAAGCGACTTGGCTGCGGGAAATTTAATTTCCGGCTGACGACTACCGCCGCCCATCCCTCCGCCCCGACGACCGCCCATACCGCCGCCTCCCATTCCCCCCATGCCACCCATGCCACGCTGCGCGTCCGCACTCGCAGCCGCGAGCAGCGCAATGACGATTACCCATGATGCACGACGCACGTGTGCCTCTCCCTAAAAGTGATCAGCGCCCGAACAACGCCGCTGATTTAACAATGACCTGCGCTACTCCCCAGACCGCCGGGACCAGCACCACCAACCACGCGAGCGCTACCTTCCAGCGCTCGCCGCGCGATAGCTCACTCATGCGTACCCCTCCACCAGAGCGAGGGATCCACGGGCCGCACGCGAGCGTTGGCCATCATACCGAAGACCAGTAGCCCCGCCATGATGTACATGGTAACGGTATACGCCTCGGCTTTGGGGACGCCCCGGCCAATCTGATACTCCCGGATGTAGTTCACGAGGACGGGTCCGGCCACCCCGGCCAGCGACCACGCGGTGAGGAGGCGCCCGTGAATGGCCCCCACATGCCGCACACCAAAAATGTCTCGCAAATACGCGGGAATCGTGGCAAAACCACCGCCGTACATCGACATAATCACCACATAGAACGCCACGAAGAGCGTTACGCTCCCCGCGCGCCCGACGCCGGGTACGGCGGCGTACAGGACGGCACCGAGCGCGAAGTACACGGCGTACGTGCGCGGCCGACCGATATAATCCGACAACGATGACCAGATAAAGCGACCCGCCATGTTCGCGAGGCTCAAGAGCCCCACAAAACCCGCCGCCGCCCCTGCGCTAATGCTGCCGGGAAACATCTCCTGAATCATCGGCGAAGCCTGGCCGAGTACTCCGATCCCGGCCGTCACGTTCAGGCAGAGCACCGCCCAGAGCAACCAGAACGACTGCGTCTTGATGGCGCGATCCACGTGCACGTCGCGCGGCGCCTCAGCGGCGCGCGCGGCGCGCGCACGGTTCGCCGCTCCTGCGCCGATCGGTGGCGTCCACCCCGGCGCAGGGAGTCGCACCGTAAACACGCCAAACATCATCAACGCGAAGTACAACGCGCTCATCGCAACAAACGACTCGGCGACACCCATGGAACTCGCCGTGCGAAAGTGCGCCATCAGCGCTACCGCGAGCGGCGAGCCGATCATCGCGCCGCCACCGAACCCCATAATGGCAAGCCCCGTGGCCATCCCTGGGCGGTCCGGAAACCACTTCATCAACGTCGACACGGGCGAGATGTAGCCGAGTCCGAGTCCGATGCCGCCCAACACCCCGTAGCCGAGGTAGATCACGGCGATGCTATGCCACCGAACGCCGAGCGCCGCGGCGAGCAACCCGCCCGCAAAACAGCAGGCGGAGGCAAACATCGCCTTGCGCGGACCGGCGCTTTCAAGCCACCGTCCAAAGGTGAAGGCGGACAGCCCGAGAAAGACGATCGCGACGCTGAAAATCCATCCGATAGTGCTCAACTTCCAATCGTCGGGGGCCGCGTGGTCGATGCCAACGAGCGTGGAGAGTGGCAGATTGAACACGCTGAACGCGTACGCCTGACCAATGGAGAGGTGAATGGCGAGCGCCGCCGGCGGCACACGCCAGCGGCTGAAGCCAGCGGGTGCGATTGAATGGTCGCGGTCCAGAAAGGTCAACAGTGGCATAGGAGAGGTTCGAGTGGCTAGAAAAATGGAGCACGGCGGCCTGCGCCGCATCTGGGGGAAGGCAATCTTGTTGGTCGCCGTGGTCGTCGGCCCGTCTGTTGCGTCGAGCCAGAGCGCCGCTCACGCCGCCCCTTCCCGCACGCGCATCGTGATGCTCGGCACCGGCACGCCCATCCCCGATCCTGACCGCAGTGGCCCCGGCGTGGCCATCATTGTCGATAGTGTCCCCTATTTGTTCGACGCAGGCACCGGGATCGTCCGCCGCGCCAGCGCCGCGCTCCGCAATGGCGTGCCCGGCCTCAAGACCGCGCAGCTCAACCGGCTCTTCCTCACCCATCTCCACTCCGACCACACGCTCGGCCTCGCCGACGTGCTGTTCACGCCGTGGATTCAGGGACGTCGGGAACCGCTCGAACTTTTCGGCCCGCCGGGCACTGCGCGCTTGCTCCGCGGCATCACCGACGGCAACGGCGAAGACATTGCTGAACGCGTCGCCTCGGCGGGCGGGCCAAGCGCCGAAGGGTGGAATGCGAATGTGCACGAGATTACTGAAGGAATCGTATACAAAGACGCGCGTATCACCGTGCGCGCCTTTGCGGTGCCGCACAGTGCGTGGCGGTATGCGCTTGGGTATCGCATTGAAACGCCTGACCGCACCATTGTCATCAGCGGCGACGCACGACAGAATCCCGCCGTCGCCGAACAGTGCCACGGCTGCGATGTGCTCATTCACGAGGTCTACTCGGACGCGGGCTTCAGCACCGTTCCCGCCGCGCGACAGCCGTATCACGCGCAAGCACACACCTCCGCCACGCAACTCGGCGCCGTTGCGACCGCTGCGAAGCCCGGCGTGCTCGTGCTCTATCACCAGCTGTACTTCGGTGCGAGCGACGAGCAACTACTGCGCGAGGTGCGTTCGCGCTACACGGGGAAAGTCGTGAGCGCGGTGGATCTGCAAGAGTTCTAACACGCGACCACTGGCGCCACGCACGCGCCGCCGCTATCAATTCTCTCGACAGCCGCCAGGGGTACCACGGCACAGTGCCGGGGTTGAGATAGTCTCTTGGAACCTGACCCGGTTTAGACCGGCGTAGGGAGTGCGGCGTGACGCATCGGAACATCGGCGCGCCACCCGCTCGTTCGGGAGGCGCGCGTTTTATTTGCGCGCAGCTCGCTCGGGCACCACTCCGGATCGTCACTACCCGCCAAGCGGAGCGACCCGGCCATGCGCAGTATCGTCAATAGGTTCAACGCAGTGTCCGTTGTACGTCGTGCTTCATGCCTCGTAGCTGGTGGCACGCTGGCACAACGCGTCGTGCTCGTGGCGTGGAGCATCATTCCCGCAGTGGTGCATGCGCAGGCTACCGCCACCGACAGCACCCGGGCGCGCCGCGACTCGCTCGAGCGTGTGGTCATCACCGCCGTGCGTCCCACCATCGCCGCACCCACCGCACAGTCGCTGATGGGGCGCGACGACATCCAGCGCCGCTTCGCTGGTCAAGACGCGCCGCTCTTTCTGCAGTCGCTTCCGGGTCTCACCTCGTACTCCGAGGCGGGCGGCTACTCGGGCTACAGTTATCTGCGCCTGCGCGGCGTCGATCAAACACGCCTGAACATCAGCGTAGACGGCGTGCCGCTCAACGATCCCGAAGATCAAGTGCTGTACTTCTCCAACGTCCCCGACTTTCTCTCGAGCATGCAATCGGTGCAGGTGCAGCGTGGCGTTGGCGCGAGCGCCTTTGGCACCGCATCATACGCGGGCTCGCTGAACTTTCAGCCCGTGCCGCTCGCGACCACGCCGCGGGGCGGCGCCGCGGAGATTACCGGCGGGTCGTTCAACACCATGCGCGCCAGCGTGCAAGGCGCCACCGGCATGCGCGACGGCGGCTTTGCCGCCTACGCGCGCCTCACCAAGCAACACACTGATGGCTATCGCGAGCACTCGGGCAACGACGCCCAGTCCGGCTTTGTCAGCGCCGCCTGGTTTGGTGATCGCGCCGCACTCAAGTTCACGGGCTTTGCTGGCGTCTCTGGTATCCGCGAAGCATACCTCGCCGCTGCGGAATCAGAACTGACGCTCAATCGCCGCCTGAACCCACTCACCGATCACGAAGGCGATCGCTTTCATCAAGAGATGGCGAGCCTGCAGTACTCGCGCTCCCTGGCAGACGGCGTCACCTGGTCGGCCACCGCGTACCGCAACTCGGCCGGCGGCGCCTTCGACGTGGACTTCGGCGACGGATCCATCGGCAACTACTTTCTCGCGCATGTCTGGTACGGCGCCTTTACGGCGCTCAACGTGCGACGCGGGAATCTCTCCTTCGATGCCGGCGCGCACCTGAGCGACTACCATCGCGATCACGCGCTCGCCATGCGCCCCACGCTTTCGCTCCGCGAGTATACGAACACCGGCTATAAACAAGAACAGAGCGCCTTCGCCAAGCTCGCCTATGACGCCGGCCCCTGGCGTTGGTCCGCCGACCTGCAACTGCGCCGCGCCGCCTTCCGCTACACTCCGGATGCGCATGCGAATATTCCTGAAGCGAGCATCGACTGGACCTTCGTGAATCCCAAGGTCGGCGTCACCTGGCGCGCCAGCAACGACATCACGCTCTACGCCTCCTACGGCCGCACGGGCCGCGAACCGGCGCGCGGCGATCTCTTTGCTGGTGCCGATGACGTCAATGCGACCAACGCCGCCTCCGTCCTCCCACTCACGCGCGTCCAACCCGAAACACTCGGCGATCTCGAAGTCGGGGCCACCTGGCACGCGGGTGACTTGACGGTGCAGGCCAGCGCTTTTGATATGCAGTTCCGAAATGAGATCGCCCCCATTGGCCAGCTGAGCCTCACGGGGAGTCCGCTCCGCAAGAATGTTGGGAGCAGTGCCCGCACCGGCATGGAGCTCGATGCCACCTGGCAGGCGACGGCACACCTGACCGTCACCGGCAACATCGCACTGCTGCACGCGCGCATTGATCGCTACACCGATGATGCCGCCGCCATTACGTACCACACCGTCGAACCCCTGCTGTCGCCCCCGGTCGTGGCCAATCAGCGGGTGGAGTGGCAGTTCTCCAGCGAGTGGACGCTTTCCCTCGGCGGGCGCTTTGTGGACCGCATGCGCCTCGCCAACGATGGCAACGCCGCGATGGTCGTCCCTGCCAACTGGCTCGCCGACAGCGGGCTGACCTGGCAGCACGGCGAGTGGCTCGTGCGAGCCCAAGTGGCCAATCTACTCGACGCCAATGCCTATGCTGGGGGCTACGCCGCCGAAGGAACCCGCTACTTTTATCCCGTGGCGTCGCGCAACGTACTCATCACCACGCGCCGCTCGTTCTGATCGACGCCGGGAGTCCTCGCGCGGCGCTCGAGTAGCCTGTCGCGCGGGGACTCTCTTCTTTCCCGGAAGGCGTCGTGCGTCTGTTTCGTTCCTCTCTCGTCTGCCTCGCCACCGTCCTCGGCGCCTCCACCGCGGCCGCGCAGAACGCTGGCCCCGTGGCGCAGCAATACCGCGCCGTCGCCGACCGCATCATCGATGCGGCGCTCGCCGACAGCACCGCGGCGTGGAATCGCCTCGCCGCCTTCACTGATTATTCAGGCTCGCGCCTCAGCGGATCGCCCGCACTCGAACGCGCCATCGACTGGATGCTCGCCGAAATGAAAAAGAGCGGACTCGATAACGTCCGCGGTGAACCGGCCATGGTGCCGCATTGGGTGCGTGGGCGCGAGTCGGCCGCGCTCGTGCAGCCGCGTGCCGCCAATCTCCCCATGCTCGGACTCGGCGGCAGCGTTGCGACTCCGGCCGGTGGCATTACCGCCGAAGTGCTCGTCGTCAACAGCTTTGACGATCTCACCAAGCACGCCGCGCAGGCCAAAGGAAAAATCGTGTTGTTCGATGTCGCCTTCACCAACTACGGCGCCACCGTGGCGTATCGTGGCGGTGGTGCGAGCGCGGCGGCGCGCGTCGGTGCCGTTGCAGCGCTGGTCCGTTCGGTGACGCCGTATTCGATGCGCACCCCGCACACCGGCGGCATGTCGTACGACACCACCGTCGCCAAAGTCCCGACGGCGGCCATCACCGTTGAAGACGCGATGATGATTCACCGCATGACGAACCGCGGTGAAAAAGTCGTCGTGCATCTCGAGATGGAAGCGCATACGCTTCCCGACGCGCCAAGCCGCAATGTGGTGGGCGAACTCAAAGGCCGAGAAGCCCCCGACGAAGTGGTGGTCTTTGGTGGCCACATTGACTCGTGGGACGTTGGGCAGGGTGCCATGGATGACGGCGGCGGCATCGTCGTGGCGTGGGAAGCCATCAACCTGCTCAAGAAACTCGGCCTTACGCCGCGCCGCACGATTCGCGTGGTGGGATGGACCAACGAAGAAAACGGAAGCCGCGGGGGTCGCGCCTACGCGGCGACGCATAAAGCCGAGGCCGGCAAGCATGTGCTCGCCATCGAAAGCGATGGCGGCGTGTTCTCGCCCGCGGGATTTGGTTTTACCGGTTCCGACTCCGCCCGAAGCATCGTGCGCCAAGTGTCTTCACTCCTCGCGCGCATTCACGCCGACTCGCTCGGCGCCACCGGCGGCGGTGCAGACGTGGGCCCGCTTGGCCCGCTCGGCGTACCGCTGATGGGGCTCGAAGTGGATGACAGTCGTTACTTCTGGTTCCACCACACCGAGGCCGACACCATGGACAAGCTCAGCCCCGCCGAGATGCAGCGGTGCGTGGCAGTGATGGCGGTGATGGCCTACATCGTGGCGGAGCTCCCGCAGCGTTTGCCGCGGTAGGCAGAGCGCACGCACTATTTCCCACGTTGGTGGTCGGCGGGGAGCCCTTTGTGTGCTCCCCGCCGTCTGCGTTAGGGGGGGCGCTTACCGCGCTTCCCCCTGTCGCAGGCGTGGAACCGGGTGGATACTACATACCAGCGGGTTGCATCTATTTACACGTCAACAGTTTCTCCTTCCGAACGTCTATGCCCGAACGTCTATGCCCGAACGCCTCGCGCTGCAGGATGACATTCGTCAGAAGAGTCCGTTCCGGAACACGGCGGAAGAAGCCACGCTGAGCATCGTGCGCACGGCGACGCTCATTCGGCGCGCGGTGGCTGGTGTCGTGGAGCAGGCGGGGATTTCACCGGCGCAGTACAACGTGCTGCGCATTCTGCGAGGCGCGGGGCAGGGCGGACTGCCCACGCTCACCGTGCGCGATCGGTTGATTGACGAAGCGCCTGGCATCACGCGACTGCTCGATCGTCTCGAGGCCGCCGAGCTCGTACGGCGCGAACGCTCCACGCCGGACCGGCGTCAGGTGATGTGCGTCATCACCGCCAAGGGACTCGCCTTGCTCAAGAAACTCGACGTCGTAATTGCCAACGCCGACGAAACCGGCGGCGCTGGCCTGACCGATAAAGAACAACGTCAGCTCGTGACGTTGCTCGAAAAAGTCCGCGCCTCGATGCCGCGTCCCGGCGCGAAAGCCGGAACAGCACCCGCCAAGTGATGGTTAGCGCGTCGCGCTGAGTCGTACCACACCGCGCATCACCAGCGCCGATGTCAACGCGAGCAGTCCCGCAAAACAGACGGTGAGTGCGTACACGCCTACCGGCTTCACGGAGAGCACACCACTGAGGACCGTGGCCACGCGTCCAATGGGCGCGCGCGCCGCCTGGAGTAGCAAGAGCGCCGCCCACGAGGTCATCGCCGCCAATCCGGTGAGCAGTGCGCCACTCCGCTGACGCGCAGTCAGCGCGCCATCAGCGAGACCCACCAAGAGCACGCCGAGCCAGCCAATGGCCGCGGTGGCCGCCGCAAAGGCGGCGGCAATGAGCGCAAAACGTAGCGTGCGCATTAACGGTGCTCCGGTGTCAGAGTGAGCGTGGAGCGCAGCACCGAGCCCGCGAGATCGGCCGGGCGGCGCGGAAAGCGCAACGTGTCGAGCTGGCCTTCGGTCCATTTGCGGAGCTGGTTGTCGTAGCGCGAGCTCACGGGGTTTCCCGATTGTCCACCAGGATAAATCCCCCACGCACGCACCTCTGAGCCCATTTCCACCACCATGCGCCAGCTCGCGCCGTGCGTGCCGTCGCCCGACGACGGGCTCAGTGTGGCTGGCGCCGACGGCACCGCCAAGTCGAGGCGTGAGAGGGCCGGCATCCGTAACAAGTGCCAGATGTTCGCGTGACGCACCTTCGACCACTGCCAGGCTGCGCCCGGCGTGCCGTACTGCTTCACCAGCAAGGCGTAGCCCGCCACCATCGACTGGCGCAGAATCGCGTCGCGGTCCTCGACCACTTCCTTCGTTTCACGCACATCCCACCAAAGGCTGGTCGGCTGCTGCAACAACTCGGCGAGCACCATCGTGTTGGGCGTGGCAATGCGCTTGGCGCGCTCCGGTCCGGTGGGAGCCGGAAGTTGGAGTTCGTCCCACGTGCGACGGCTAATCTCCGAGACAATCGCGTCATAAAGCGCGGCGTGATCGTTGTCCTTGGCAAACGAACCATCCCATTCGCGCAGCATGCGCGCGGTATGCGCGAGTACGGTATCCGACGCCGGTGCACTCTCCGCCGCATTCAGAAGCGCCGGAAGAAAGAATCCAACCTGTTCACTGCGTGGGTCGGTTTGATACCGACGCATCGCGTCAGGCGTCACCTGCGAATCCGCGCGCAACAACGCGTTGATGCGCATCGCGCGCCACGGCGTGGGCCAATCCCAGCCCAGATACCCAGCATCTACCTTGGGGTCTTTCGGCTGCTGATTCGCCGACGCCAAATATCCCTGCGCGGGATCGAGCGACTGCGGATACTCCTTCAGCGCGCGCCATCCTTGCCAATCGTTGGCGCTCACGCTGCCGTCAATCAGCACATCGCCTTTCGCCTGCTGCGCGGGGCGACGCGGATACAGGCCAGTTGAGCGAATGCCAATGTGCCCCGCACGATCCGCCGTCAGCACATTCTGCGCGGGGGCGGGGTAGGACTCCCACGCCGTCATCACATCGAACACCGACTTCGCGGAGTTCGTATGACGGAAGGATTCGAGCACCGGTGCTACCGACGATTCGGTCACCAGCCAGCGACGCGAAATCCAGCGTGCGCCGGCGTGCACCATAGCGCCGCGGTGCGTATGGTAAATCGTGTCGGCCGCCAGCGTCTCGCCGCGCTTGCCGCGGTATTGCTCCACGCGCACCGTGAGTGGTGTCCACTCGCCGTCGAGTTTGTATTGGGTGGGGTGTGCGGGGTCGTCTACCGTTTCTACGTAATAGTCGGCGACGTCGGCGCCCGTGTTCGTTTCGGTCCACGCCACATCGCGGTTGAATCCAATGGCCACCAGCTGCGAGCCCGCAAAGGTCACACCGTAGGCATCGAGCGTGTCCGGTACGATGAGATGGGCTTCGTACCACACCGACGGCAGCGACAACGCTAGATGCGGATCGCCCGAGAGCAATGCGTGCCCCGCCGCCGTACGGCGCGGCGCGACCGCCCAGTTATTGCTCCCCACCACCACTTCGCCATCGGGACGATCACTCACCGCGAGCGTGGCAGCCTGCTCGAGCCCGATCGCCAGCGCGAGTTTGACACTATCCGTGGGGTGCGGGTCAGGAATCTTCACATAGTCGAGCCGCGGTGCGCGTTGCCCATTGGGTTGAATGGGTTCGACAATCGGCGCATTCTCCGGGAAGAGGGCGGCCACCGCCGCCGTGCCCACCAACGCTTCCACCTGCGCGCGCTGCAGCTCCCCTTCGCTGTACGCGAGCGTGAGCCCCATCCGCGCCTGCAAATACGCGGTGTACACCGGTTTCCAATGCATCGGCGTGGCGCCGAGCAGGTGATACTCAAATGGCACGTCACCCGGCGCCATCTGATCGATGAATGCGTTGACGCCATCGGCATAACTCTGCATCGCGCGTCCAGCGACCGACGTGGGCGCGACCGTCGCAAAACTCCGCTCAGCGGACCATGCGAGCCCTTGGGCCCGCGCGGTTTTGTCGAGCGGCAACGCCCGTGCGCCGACGAGTTCGGCCAGGGTGCCGGCCACCGCGCGCGTCTGCATTTCCATTTCGAAGAGGCGGTCGCGCGCATGCACGTAGCCCAGCGCGCGGTACACGTCGTCAGTGTTTTGCGCAAAGACATGCGGCACGCCGCGGTCGTCGTAGCGCACATCCACCGCGCTCCGCAGCCCGGGGATCGTCGCACCGGCGCTCACCGGTAGTTCCGCGCGCGAAGCCACCGCCCATACGCCGTGTACAGGGTCGAGGAATCGGCCGAGGGCCGGCGCCGCGCCCACCGCGCGCGAGCCCATGAACAGCGTGAACGCCAGCCCAAGTGCGGCAAGCGCCGTGGTGAACATGTCGCGCGTACGCGAGAGTGACGGAGGAGTAGTCATTGGATAGAAAGAAAGGTCAGTTGTCGCCGCGGATGAGCGAGCCGAGTCCGCCGAGTACGCTTCCTTCTTCACGACGGCGGCCGCGGCCGAGGGGGGAGGAGGCTACGATTTTGTCGGCGAGGCGCGAGAAGGGAAGGGTCTGCAGAATGACGCGCCCCGGCCCCGTGAGTTGCACAAAAAACAATCCTTCGCCGCCGAAGAGCGCCGTTTTGATTCCCGGCACCCGCTGAATGTCATAGTCCACGCTGGGCTGCAACGCCACAAGACAACCCGTGTCCACCCGTAGGCGTTCTCCCGCCTTCAAGTCCATTTGCACGAGCGCACCGCACGCATGCAAAAAGACGAGGCCGTCGCCGGTGAAGCGCTGAAGAATGAATCCCTCACCGCCAAAAAATCCAGCGCCAATTTTCTTGGTGAACGCAATGTCGAGATTGATGCCGCGTGCGGCGCAGAGAAACCCATCTTTTTGCGCCAACAGTTCGCCGCCCCATTGCTGCAGGTCGCAGACGAAGATCTTGCCTGGCACCGGTGCGCTAAAGGCCACATCCCGTCGCACCGTCGCCGCATTGCCAAACAGTGTGACAAAAAATGACTCGCCCGCCAGCATCCGCTTGCCAGCGCCCAGCAGCTTGGTGAACAGTCCGCTCCCTTGACTGTTGGGGTCGAGCGTTGTTTGCATTTCGATGCCGTCCTGCATGTACATCATCGCGCCGGCCTCTGCCATCACGGCTTCGCCAGGATCGAGCGTGATAATGACTCCTTGCAAGTCATCGCCAATCAGTTTGTAGTCGATGATATCGGCGGGCATCAGGCGTGTCCTTTTGGTGGGGAAATGACCAGATACGGGGGAAACGGTCGACCGCTGAACTTATGGCTCCTCTAACGGGGAGGGCAAACTGTCAGCCTCTGCGGGGCCCGTTCGGTCAAAATGTCCGATCTAGCTAATCGTTGGCCAAATTGTGGCTTCGCCGCGCCACGTTCAGCAGCGATTTTTTTTGTGACGCGCAACCCCCTGAAAAGGTAGATATACCAGAGGCCCGACCCCTCCCCGGCAACCTCTAGCACGACACAAGTCTTTACTGCAGTTTTGCCAGTTGTTCGACCTGCACTTCGGAGTCCGAACGTTCCCCTCTCCCCTAGGGCCGGATTTCCGAGTGCCGTTTTCCCACCCACCACGGAGTTCACGATGAGAGTTGCCGCTCAGCGGACCTTGGTGCGCGTGTTTCTGTTCTCGTTTGCTTTGCTTCTGGGCTCCGCAGCTGCGGCCCAGGCGCAGGGGACGATTACGGGACGCGTCACCGCCGAGGATAACAAAGAGTCGATCGGGGATGCCCGAGTTATCGCTCTTGGTACAAACGTATTTACGGTCACGAACGCAGAGGGGCGGTATACCCTGCGGAACGTGCCCGCCGGCGCGCGAGAGATTCGCGTGCTGCGGGTGGGCTACACCGAGTTGAAGAAGACCGTCACGGTGCCCGCTTCGGGGAACGTGAACCTCGACTTCTCGCTCGCCGCCTCGGTGGTGAAGCTGCAGGAAGTCGTCACCACGGCAACGGGTGAGCAGCGTAAGGTCGAACTCGGCAACACGGTCGCCACGATCGACGTGGCCAGCCGCGTGGCCGAAGCACCGGTCAAGAACTTCGGCGATCTGCTCGCGGCCAAGGCGCCTGGCGTGCAGGTACTTCCGGGGAATATGACCGCCGGCGGAAGCCGCGTGCGTATCCGCGGTACCAACTCCGTGGCACTCTCCAACGACCCGATCTACGTCATCGACGGCATCCGTATGACGTCGGGTAACGGTACGAACATCGGCGTGGGTGGCACGGCGCCGAACCGCGTGAACGACATCAACCCGGAAGAAATCGAGAACATCGAAATCGTAAAGGGTCCGTCGGCCGCCACGCTGTACGGCACGGACGCCGCCAACGGCGTCATCGTCATCACGACCAAGCGTGGTCGTGCCGGCGCCCCGCGCTGGACGGTGTTTGGTGAGCACGGCGTCATCAACGACCGCAATGACTATCCGGCTCAGTACGCCATCCTCGGCAAGACGCCGGGTTCCGCGACGCAGCGCAAGTGCCTGCTCAAGGAACTCTCGGTGTCGAACTCCACGCAGTGCGTGATGGACAGCGTCACGGTCAATAACATCTTCAAGAATCAAGATCTCACGATGATCAAGCTGGGCATCCGTGACAACTACGGCGCGCAGGTGAGCGGCGGCACGGAAAACGTCCGCTACTTCGTGAGCATCGACAACCAGAAGGAAACGGGACCGTTCGGCATGCCGGCCTTTAGCGAACGTCGTTTGCAGGACACCAAGACGGCGATGCTCGGTGAGTGGGGCCGTCCGAACGCCCTCGGCCAGACGTCGTTCCGCGCCAACATGAACATTGCCGTGAACCCGCAGCTCGACCTCACCGTGAGCACCGGGTTCGTGCGCCTTGACCAGCGCTTGCCGCAGGTCGACAACAACGTGAACAGCTTCTGGTACAACGCGATGATGGGACCGGGTTGGACCGGTGCCGGCCCGGGTTACACGGGTGTCGGATCGCTCGGCCAGCCGCTGATGGGCTACCTCGGCTACACGCCCGCGGAAATGTTCCAGTACACCACGAGCCAAAACCTGCAGCGCTTCATTAGCTCGGTGAACGCCAACTGGCGTCCGCTCGGCTGGTTCCAAGCTCGCGCTGACGTCGGCATGGATCTTTCCGATCGTGACGACAGCCAGATCATCCGCTTTGGCCAGGGTTCTGACTTCGGTACGAACCGCCTTGGTACCGCGGCGGATTCGCGCGCCAACATCCGCAACTTCAGCACCAACGTGAGCGGCACGGCCACTTGGCAGGCTCGCTCGTGGTTGAATGTGAAGTCCACGCTGGGTGTGCAGTACATCAACTTCAAGAACGACGGCACCACCGCGCGTGGTAGCACGCTGCCGCCGGGCGCGCAGACCCCGGCGCAGGGCACCATTCCGTCGATCGGTTCGGGCACGACCCAGCAGAACACGCTGGGCGCGTTCTTTGAAGCGCAGGCTGCGATCCGCGACCGCCTCTATATGACGGCCGCCGTCCGCTCCGACCAGAACTCCGCATTCGGCACGAACTTCCAGCGCGCGTACTACCCGAAGGCCTCGCTCTCCTGGGTGGCCTCGGACGAAGACTTCTTCCCGCACCTGAAGTGGCTCGACCAGCTCCGCCTGCGCGTGTCGTCAGGTGCTTCCGGCGTGCAGCCGGGCCCGACGGACGCTCTGCGTTCCTTCTCGACCACCACGACATCGATCGCCGGCACGGATGTCTCGGGTCTGCGCTCGAACCTCCTCGGCAATCCGGAGCTCAAGCCGGAACGCACGTCGGAGACCGAACTCGGCTTTGACGCCAAGCTGCTCAACAGCCGCGTGAACCTCGAAGTCACGTACTACAACAAGCACACCGAAGACGCGCTGTTCAGTCTTACGATCGCGCCGTCGGCTGGTACGAGCGTGTCGAGCGTCCGCTACAATCTCGGCGGCACGCAGAACACCGGCATCGAAATGCTCCTCAACGCGCAGGTGGTGGACCGTCGCGCGCTGGGCATCGACATGACGCTCTCCCTCTCGCATAACGGCAATAAGTTGGTGTCGCTCGGTAAGGACTTCAGCGGCAAGCCACTGCCGACGGTGGGCCTCAACACGACCGTGCAGCAGGCCGCTGGCTATCCGGTGTCTGGCTACTGGTCGCGTCCGTTCACGTATGCGGATGCCAACAACGACGGCATCATCACGCCGAATGAAATACAGATCGACACGGTGTGGCGTTTCCGTGGCTATTCGCAGCCGCGCGACGAAATCTCGCTCACCACGGGCGTGGAACTGCTCCAGCGTCGTTTGCGCATCAACATCTTGGCCGACTACAAGGGCGGTTCGAACCTCTTCAACAACGAAGAAGGGTTCCTCTGCCAGCAGTCGACGAGCTGCCCGTACACGTCGTCGCTGCATCCGTCGCTGTACAACCAGGCGCGGACGGTGGCCGAGCGCGATTTCGGCACGCTGAACACGCAGTGGGGCTACGCCGAGCCGCTCCGGTTCTGGCGTCTCCGTGAAGTGTCGGCGACGTACACGCTCGCTGATCAGTGGGCCACGCGTTACCTGCGTGCCAAGGGCGCTAGCGTCAACCTGGGCGTCCGTAACATCAAGGTGTGGACCAAGTACACGGGTGTGGATCCGGAAGCGAACTACGGCGAGGGCAATACGCAGCAGACGCTGCTGACGGCTGGTCCGCCGACGTACTTCCAGTTCCGCCTCAATCTCCGTTACTAACCCACGGCCGAGATCCTCACGATGACCAATATGAACCAGATCATCCGCCGGGTTGCCGCCGCCGGGACCGTCATGGTCCTGGTCGGGTCGCTGGCTGCGTGCGAAGGCACGCGGCACCAGCTGCTCGACGCTGCAACACCGGATTTGATTAGTCCGAGCACCGCGACGTCTTCCGACGCCGCCGACGCCCTGCGCGTCGGTGCGCTGGCGCGCGTCCGTAACATCACCGCTGGAGGCGAAGGCGCCTGGATGCTGGGTGGCCTGCTGACGGACGAGTGGAAGTCGTCCGACACGTTCTCGCAGCGCAATGAAACCGACCAGCGCACGGTTCAGGAAAGTAACGCGAACGTGCAGTCGATGTACCGCGAGATCCATCGCGTGCGCAACACGGCACGTGAGGCGATCAACGCGCTGAAACAGTACAAGCCCGCGCCGGCGTGGGGCATTGGCCAGATGTACTTTGCCATTGCGCTTGCCGAAGTGGAGTTGGCTGAGTCGTTCTGCAACGGCATTCCGCTGTCGGATGCCAGCACTGGCTCCATCGTGTATTCGGCGCCGCAGACCAACGCCGCCATCTACGCGCTGGCCAAGGCGCACCTCGACACGGCACTGGCCAACGCAACACCGGCGACGGATGCCGGTGCGGTGGCGGTCAAGAACTCCGCGCTCATCCTGCAGGCTCGGGTGCTCGTGGAACTCGGTCAGTTCAGCGCCGCCGCGGCTGCCGTCACTGGCATCCCGACGTCGTTCTCCAACCTGGTCACCACCTACTCGCTCACGTCGGGCGACAACCAGATTTGGAGCTTGAACAACAGCGCCAAGCGCTGGACGGTGGGCGACAGCATGGATGCGTCCGGCGTCATCGGCAACGCGATTCCGTTCGCGTCGGCCGGCGATCCGCGTTTGAAGGTGACGGGCACGACGCTCGGCACGTCGTCGCTTGGCCGTGGTTTTGACGGCTCGACGAACTTCATTGTGCAGAACAATTGGGGCCGCAGTGACGCCACGAACATCGTGAGCGGTCTCGACGCGCGCCTCATCGAAGCGGAAGCGGCACTCAACGCCAACGACATTAACGGGATGATGACCATCCTCAATGCGTTGCGTGCAGCTCCTCCCCAGATCGGTATCAATGCCGCCACGGCTGTTACA
>CANIWQ010000026.1 GCA_947471365.1 Gemmatimonadota bacterium
AACGAAGTAGATCTTTTTCTTGAGAAGTTTGACGGAACTTCGCTTGCAGAGCTGATCAAGAGTCGCAAGCTGTACATCGAAAACACGAAAGCGTGCCAAGAGAAGCTCCTCAATATTGCTATGCACTCGGCGTGGGCATTAGCGGCGATAAATGACCTTGACCAGATTCATCACAATGTGCAGCCGAACAATTTTTACATATCGGGTCAGGGGGCCGTTAAAGTAACTGACATCGGGATGACGCACGCTGCGGTGTCATGCGAGCTTAAAGACACGACGAAAAGCATTCCCGTCATTCCATCTGCGTATGCCTCTCCAGAGCAGCGACGGAGTGAACCTGTTAGCTACGCGACCGATATTTGGAGCTGGGGGACGACGGTATTGGAGATGTTCACAGGTGGAGTCAACTGGCCGGATGGCGAGCCTGCGGCATACCTCGAGTGGTACCTTTCGACCGGTCCTGCACCTGAAGAAAAAAATATTCCACCGCTTCCAGTCGAAATAGCGGAGGTCTTACGGCGGTGCTTCATGGCCGATCCAACTGAGAGATGGGGCTCGGCTTCGGAAGCCGCGGATCATCTTCGTCAAGCCTTTAAGCCGGTGACCGGTAAAGCGAGCGCTACGAAGAAGCCTCCACACGTTCACCGTGGTGTCTTGCTCGGCTATTCGCATTCTCGCTGGGCGTCTGTTGGGGGTGGGAAGTGGATGGATCCGATGCAATGGGTAGCGAAAACTGATCGTCTTACCGGCGAAAAGCGGTCGCCAAAGATACGGCGCGGCGCTTCGGACACGGGTACCTTGATCGGCAAGGCGTTGGAGGATCTTCCGATTTACGAGTCGTGCCAAAAAATCTACGAGGAGAAAATCACTGCCGGTAAGACCGAGTTGCTACATGAATTCTCCGTTTTTTTAGGTGAAAAGGCTTTCGTCCATGTGGCACTGAACGAGCTTGATGCAGCTCTGGCCTGCTTCAATCAATCGATTGAGATCCTTGAAGCCCAAATCCGTGATGAGGGGCACGCCGAACTCAGTAATGACCTTGGAATGGCATATCTGCATAGGGCTAATGCCCTCTCTCGCTTAGGAGAGTTCGATGCCGCATTAGGCATTTATGCGCAAGCTATCGACACCTTCGCGACCATGGTTACGAAGGAGGGCCAAAAGCAATTTACCGGACATCTCGCGTGGGTTCGGGCTATTCGTGGAGATGTCCGATTTGCGTTAGCGGAAGCCGCGCGGAATTCCTCTGATCAATTCTTCCAGCAAGCTGTGTTGTTGAAGGAAGACGGGAATGCGGCATTCACCTTCACGGTGCCACGAGGGGTGAAATTTTCTCCAGAGGATCTGATCGCAAAAACCGCAGAAGCCAGAATGGCATTTAATGCTCGCGCGCAGGCACTGCGGAGCGAAAGCGATGACCTATTCAGACAGGCCAAGGCTGCCAGCGCCTTGGTCCGTGACTTAGGTCGCGCAGGGCAAGATGACATCCGTACGTGTTTAAAGCTCTTAAAGGCTGAGGTTTCCCGCACCCAGCGTGACGATATCAAAGGAATTTTGACTTGGGCCGAAACTCATTTTGACGGTCGACTGTAGGAGGACGTGCGCCTTTCGTGCAAATTGGTCGACTCGAACGACGATCAACGTCGCTCGGTGAATGGGACGGCTGAAGCGCCCGATGGAGTTCGTGTCGATCAGTGATTGAGTGATCAAGTGGAGGTCGTCGTGATGATCCCCAAAACGACGATCCCCCCCCGACACACTTTGGAATCCGAAATCTCCCTGACCCTTCCGACACTCGGATTCACCCAAGGTGAGTGTCGTAAACGCCGTACGACATCGACCCCATCCCACCAACGACAGAGGGGAGACGATTTCTCGTCCCCCCTCATGTAGTACGGATGGTCGTACGGTTTTGTCCGACGCAAAATCTCGTACGTCGGTGTTTTTCAGTGGCTAGGGAGGGAATTGAACCCCCGACACGCGGATTTTCAGTCCGCTGCTCTACCAACTGAGCTACCTAGCCGTAGCCTACAAAGGTAGTCGCCACCGGACACATCGCCAACCCCACGCCCGGAATAGACGTACACCCTCCTTCCTTCCCTGTTCTCCCCTCTTTAATGTGGGCTGTACTGGCGCACCCCCACCTCTCACCTGCGCCCTATATCGGACCCCCTTCTATGTCCCTGCTACGACGTCTCTTCGCCATCGGTGCGCTCGCCATCCTGCCAGCCATCGCCGGCGCACAGGCCAAGAAACTGAGCGTACCATTCGTCCTCGACACCCTGCCGAACGGCCTCACGCTCATCGTGCACGAGGACCACTCCACCCCGGTGGTCACCACCAACGTCTGGTTCCACGTCGGCTCTGGGGACGAAACGCCGGGGCGCACCGGCTTTGCCCACCTGTTTGAGCACCTGATGTTCATGGGCTCCAAGAACGCGGAATACCCGCAGTTCGACCGCCTCCTCGAAGCGGCTGGAGCCAACAACAACGGGTCCACCACCGAAGACCGCACCAACTACTACGAAAGCGGACCGAGCTCGTCGTTGCCCCTCATGATCTGGCTCGAGGCCGACCGAATGGGCTGGCTTCTGCCAACCATGGACAAGCCGAAAGTCGATCTGCAACGCGACGTCGTAAAGAATGAACGCCGCCAAAGCTACGAAAACCAACCGTACGGATTGGTCGCCGACTACGAGCCCAAGCTCATGTATCCGGCCACGCATCCGTACAGCTGGCCCGTCATTGGATCGATGGCCGACCTCTCCGCCGCGTCGGTGGACGACGTCAAGGCATTTTTCCGCCAGTACTACGCGCCAAACAACGCCACACTCGTCGTGGCCGGCGATGTGAACGCCGCCGAAGTACAAGCGCTCGTCCGTACGTATTTCACGGAGATTCCGCGCGGCCCAAATATCGAACGCCCCGCGCCGACGCCGTTCACGGTGCGCGACACCGTGCTCACCCTCGAAGACCGTGTGCAGCTTCCGCGTCTCTATTTGGAGTGGCACACCGTCAAAGGCTGGCACGGCGACGACGCCGCACTTGAGATCGCGGCCGCGGTGCTCGCCGGCTCACGTACCGCGCGCCTCACCCAAGCGCTCGTGTACAACGGCGAGATCGCCACCAATGTCTTCGCCCGCCAAGACGGTAAACGTCTCGACGGTGATTTCTCAATCGTCGCCACCGCGCGGCCAGGCAAGGGACTCGATACCCTGCGCTTGGTCGTGGACACCGAAGTGCGAAAACTCGCCAGTGACGGCCCTTCCGCACGGGAGCTCGAGCAAGCCAAGAACGCGATCGAAGCCAACTTCCTCCGTCGCATCGAATCGGTGGGCGGCAAGGCCGATCAGCTCAATGAGTACTATTACCAGACGGGCAAGCCCGATTCTTTTCAGGCGGATCTCGATCGCTACCGCAACGTGTCATCCGCTGATGTCCAGCGTGTCCTCAAGAAATATTTACAAACCAACAGGGTGATGATTTCCGTCGTCCCGCAGGGGAAACCGGAACTCGCCGCGAAGAAGGGGGTGGCGCAGTGATCCGCCGCATCGTATGCCTTGGCGCCCTGCTTCCCATCATCGCCGGCGCACAAACCCAGCATGCGCCAGTCGTCGACCGCACCAAGGTTCCTGCGCTCGGCAGAACACCCACCCTGCGCCTGCCGGCCGTCCAAAAATCGTCGCTCGCGAACGGCGTCGCCATTCAAGTGGTGGGCCAACACGAAGTACCGCTCGTGCAACTCTCGCTGGTCATCACCGGCGGATCACGACTCGATCACGATACACCCGGCATGGCGGCCTTCACCTCGCGCATGCTCACCGAAGGGGCCGGGAGTCGCGACGCCAATGCCCTGCAAAGCGAGCTCGCCTTCCTCGGCGCGCAACTCAATGCCTCCACAGGGAGCGATTTCTTCAGCATATCCCTCAACGTGCCGAAGCGGTCGCTCGTGGCTGCGCTCGACCTCATGGCCGACGTCGCCCTGCGCCCCACCTTCCGCGCCAACGATGTCCGCAAACAGCGCGACCTGTTGTTAGCGCAGATTCTCCAGCGCAAAGATCAACCCACACAGGTCGCCGCGCTGGCGTTCGACCAACTGATGTATCCTGTGGGTCATCCGTATCACGCGCCAGCCTCCGGAGATTCGACCACCGTCGCGTCGCTCGACAGTGCATCGGTGCGCACCTTCTATGCGGCAGCCTTTATTCCGTCACGGGCGTCGTTCACGGTGGTTGGCGATATCTCCGCCGCCGAACTCACGCCGCTCCTCGCCGCACGATTCGGCGCGTGGAAGAGCGGGACCGCGAAACTCGACATCACATCGGTCACGGCCACCGCCGTGAACAACGATAAGGTCAAGATCTATCTGATTGATAAACCCGGTGCGGCCCAGTCCGTCATTTACGTCGGCGCTCCTGGCGTTGATCGTCACAGTCCAGACTATCCGGCGCTGACGGTCATGAACACCATCCTTGGTGGCTCTTTTTCGTCGCGCCTCAACTCCAATCTCCGCGAAACCAAGGGCTACACGTACGGCATCAGTTCGAACTTCCGGTGGTCGCCCATTCCAGGACCGTTCGCTGTATCGTCTTCCGTGCGAACCAATGTCACCGATAGCTCGTTGGTGGAAATCTTCAACGAACTGCGTGCCATTCGCGACACGCCGCTCGACGCCTCAGAGCTCAGTAGAGCCAAAAACTACGTCGCCCTGGCACTGCCAGCGCGTTTCGAAACCAACGCGCAAATTGCGGGGCAACTCGTGAACCTCGCATCGTTTGGGCTCCCCTTGGCGTCGGTCTCCGAGCTCGGTCCCAGACTGCTCGCCGTCACGTCAGCTGACGTGCAGCGCGTCGCGCGGCAGTATGTGCCAATCGACCGGGTCACGATCGTCGTGGTCGGAGACCTCGCGAAGGTGCGCGCCGGAATCGACGCGTTGCATCTTGGGGATGTGACGGTGCTCGACGTCGCCTCCGTTTTGCGATAGGCGTTGCAATGGCCACCCCGGTGCGCATCGCATTTCAGGGAGAGTTGGGGGCCTTTAGTGAAGAGGCCATTCTCCAGTTGTGGGGGAGCGACGTTGAACCGGTGCCGCAGCGAGAGTTTCGTGACGTGGTCAATGCCCTCCGAAGCGGAAGCGTAGACCGCGCCGTTCTCCCACTTGAGAACACGATTGTCGGCTCTGTGCAGGCGAGCCACGACGCCATCGACGCGTACGACGATCTTTTTGCGATCGCCGAAACAGTAGTCGCGGTCCATCACTGCCTGCTCGGACCCCCTGGCTCGCGCTTCGAGCAAGTCACCCACGTGTTCAGTCATCCGGTGGCGCTCGCGCAATGCGGGGGGTTCTTCGCGCAATATCCTCATCTCGACGTGCACGCGGTGTATGACACGGCGGGCGCGGCACTTGATGTATCGAATCTGGCAGATCCCACTTTTGCGGCGGTCGCCAGTCGCATTTCCGCACGCCGATATCAACTCGACATTCTCAAGGCCGATATCGAAGACCGGAACGATAATCAAACACGATTTATAGCTTTCGCGCGGGAGCCGTTGCCGTTGCCGCCGGGAACACCGGCGCGCTCGATGCTGCTGCTCACGACCACGGATGTCCCCGGCGCGCTCCTACATGCGCTGGCGCCACTCGCCTCACACGGTATCAATATGCGGCGTATCGAAACCCGCCCAACCGGCGACCCGTGGAGCTACCGATTCTTTGTCGAATTCGACCATCAGGTAGGCGATGAAGACGTCGGCGCGGTTATTGGTGAGATCGCCGCCAATGCGCGCGCCGTCCGCGTGGTTGGCACCTATCCGCGCTGGGAAGCGGGACGACGCGGCAGCATCGGTTGGAAATCAGTCGACCTTCCCGACGTCAGCGATCCCGCCGGCGACGTTTAGCGCGCGCGGCGCTTCGGCGCGCGGTACGTCGCGGTGATCACGGACTTGATCCCGCCACGCACATTGAAATCACCAACCACGGTCATCTGTTTCGGCTTCACGGCAACCGAGAGGTCGTCGAGAATGCGATTGACCACGCGCTCGTAAAAAATACCGTCGTTGCGGAAACTCCACAGATACAACTTCAGGCTCTTGAGCTCCACGCAGACGCGAGCGGGCGTATAGGTAATGTTGATCGTGGCAAAATCCGGCGCGCCACCTTCCAATAATTCCAACTCCTTGGCATCGCTCTCGATGCCACCCATCGGGCAGAGCGACGTAAACTCTGGGCACGTCATGAAAATTTCGTAATCCCGCTTGGGATACGGATTAGGAAACGTTTCGAGCAGCGCAGGCTTGGGCATAGAGACTCAGTTGCTGTTTGGAAATTGACGATCGGAGTGCCCGTCACGGGCACCACCATCGCGAAGGTTACGTGCGGCTTCATCGAGCCATGCGCGCTCGACGGACGATAGACTCTCGAGACCGTGTCTTGCAATTTTATCGAGGAGCTGATTCAGAGCCTCCGGCACGGTCTGCGGAGACGGTCCCATCGAACGTGGTTCCGGGTGCGTCGCCTGCTCCGACTGTTCGCTCGGCGTCCTGTCATCCCGGGCCGAACGCGCGCGCGGAGGGACGCGACGCGACGGCCTCGGTACCGCGCGCGGCATGTCCTCATCCGTGTCATCCGGTATCGCACTCACACTCTGCCGCAGACGTTCGATCACCGCGGGTGCCACGGCACGGAGCGCAATCCACGCTGCCACCGCGCCACCAGCGTGCGCCAGATATCCGAGACCGGTGCCAACCTCAGTCGAAGAAACCCCATCGAGCAGCAGAATGCCGCCCATCAACGCTGCCAGCCACCGAACCGTGGTGGGGACCATACCAAACAGGTGCGTGGATTCACGCCCCCAGAAATGAGTGTACGCTACCATCACGCCTAACGTCGGTGCAGTGGATCCAATCAGCGTGGCCGTGGCGGAGCCGCCGACCAGATGTGTAAACCATCCGCCGAGCGCGGCGATGATATAGAAGCGCGTGAACGCCCACGCCCCCCATCGTGCTTCCAGTCGCGGGCCAAAGAGCCAAAGGACGTACCCGTTGAGCACGAGATGCCACGCGCCCGTGTGAACGAGGGTGAAGGTCAGAATGGTCCACCACTGCACCGCGAAGGTCGACGCCGAAAATCCGAGCACCCGCTGCACATCGACAGGTGCCAGAATGGTGTCCTGCAACACGACCAGCGCGGTGGCCGCAAGTAGCAGCGCCTGCACCGCCGTTGTCATGCGCGGTGCCGGCATGACGTCCGGAGTCACGCGATCTGTGTCCGGCCGATCGGTCATCGGAGCCCCGTCGGCGGTGGCAGGCGCAGTGCCAGCGCGCTGTTCGCATGCGTGGCCATTGCCTGCTCGAGGAGAGTCCCCCACCGACGATCGAGCGAGAGCGATTCACCGATCGTCATCGTCGGGTGAATCGTCACCTGCGTGTCCGCACTCGCCGCGTGAGCGCGTTCGATCAGCCGCAGCAGTTGACCATCACTCGTATCATCGCGCGGGCACAGCGCAAGCGCGTGTGCACATCCGGCGGTCGCTGCCGCCGTAATCGTCGCCAGCGCGTTAGTGAGGGCCGCATCGGACCCACTGAAATCAACCGTCACCTGCGTCATGGCCAGGTGCGGCGCGAGCCTCGTCAGCGCCTCGGGACGCTGACCGTCGGTATCGAGCATCACGGGTACCATCGGCTGCAGCGCCGCAAAGGCCGTCAGTAGGAATTGGACGTTGCCGAGCGGATCGCGACCACTAATCGCGATCGAATGAAATGCGGAACGACTCAGTTGCCGCTCCACCTCTCGCACGAGTGCCTGTGACGTGTACATCGTCGCCGTCTCAGCCTCGCCGGCGAACCGTACAAACAACTGACGACGGCCGACCCACGCACCCTGTGACTGCACGCCAGCCGGGACACCAGTGAGAGCGGCTGAGGGAATCGGCATATTGGTCATGGCACCTCTCCGGTGTGGCGTCGTAACGCGAGCTGCACGATGCGGTCACACAGCGCGGGAAAGGACAGGCCGGCAGCGGCCGCCGCCTGTGGAATCAAACTCAACTCGGTCATCCCGGGCAGGGTGTTCGCTTCCAAACAATAGAACGTTCCGTCGGCCATCATCCGGAAATCAATGCGCGCACACCCTGAGAGCTTCAACGCCCGAAAGGCACGCACCGCCAGCTCCTGCACGGTGGTCGATTCCTCTGGTGTTAGCGCGGCAGGAAATTCTTCCCGTGCCATACCGGCCGTGTACTTGCATTCATAATCGTAGATTTCGTGCGCCGGAATGATCTCACCCACCGGCAACGCTTCATTCCCAAGAATACCGACCGTCAGTTCACGCCCGGGAATGAATCGTTCAATCATCACTTCGTCATCGTAGAGCCGCGCTTCGGCAATCGCCGGCTGCAGTGCGGCCCGATCTTTCACCAACGTCAGCCCTACCGTCGAGCCCTGTTTGGATGGCTTCACAATCACGGGCAATCCGAGTGCGGCAAGGATCGCATCGTCCGTCGCCGGCGCCATCAGCCAGTCGGCCGTCGGAACGCCATGCTGACGAAACAAATGCTTCGACAAGTCCTTATCCATCGCGAGTGCGCTCGCGAGGTGCCCACTACCGGTGTACGGCACGCCCGTAAGATCGAGCAGCGCCTGTATCGTGCCGTCTTCACCTTGTCCGCCATGCAGCCCAAGAAATACGACGTCGGTGTCGCTAGGTAATGGAAGACGGCTGACAACCGCCGGGAGAGCGGCCACCGAAAGTTTTGCCAACGCGTCACGCTCGGGCGGCAACGTCTTCATCACGCCCCCCGACAGCATGGCCGCTTCGTCCGCTACGGTCAACACACCACTCGCTGTGTCCACTGCGGTCACGGTGTGTCCGCACGACCGCAGCGCCTGCGCCACGCGCAGACCGGACGCCAACGACACGTCTCGCTCCGATGATGTGCCGCCCAGCAGCACGGTGATCCGCACGTTAGCGCGCCATCAGGTGGTGGAGCATGTCGCTGCGGGTCACGATGCCCACAATCTGTGCATCGTGCCGCACGAGCACCGCGGGGTTCGATTTCGACAGCAGCTTCACCACCGCATCCAACGGTTGATCCGCTCCCACAACGGGGAACGGAGAGTCCATTGCGTCGCTCACCGGTTTGTCGAGGAGCTTCACCTCGTCGAGTGCCTTGGCACTGAGCGCGCTTTCGCTCACCGAGCCCACACAGTTGGCTCCTTCCATCACCGGAAGTTGGCTCACGTTGTGAAGGCTCATCATGCGCATGGCCTGCCGCACCGTGGCGGTCGGCGCCACACCCACGACGGTCCCCGGCGCGCCATCTTGTTTTCCTTCCACCAGTTGCGAGAGCGTCACGCGCTCTGGCTCGAGCATCTGGTTTTCGCGCAACCATTCGTCGTTGTACACCTTCGACAAATACCGCTCGCCTGTGTCACACAGAATGGTCACCACGAGGGCGTTCGGATCATTCACGCGACGCGCGACATTCAACGCGGCATGCGCAATCAGCCCCGCTGACCCACCAACGAACAGTCCTTCTTCGCGCGTCAGTCGGCGCGCCATCGCAAAGGCGTCGCGGTCGCTGACGGTCTGGAACTCGTCAATCAGCGACATATCCAACGTGCCCGGAATCTTGTCCTGCCCAATGCCTTCGACCTTGTACGGTGCGCCCTCCGGCTTGCTCGTGCCCTGACTCCGCCAGTACTCCGTCAAAATGGAGCCCGTGGGATCCGCACCGACAATCTGAATTTTTGGATTTTTAGACTTCAAATACCGCCCGACGCCCGTGAGTGTCCCGCCCGTTCCGGCGCCGCCCACGAAGTGCGTAATCTTTCCTTCCGTCTGCTCCCACAACTCCGGCCCCGTCGTCGCATAATGCGCGTCGGGATTGGCCTGATTGTAGAACTGGTTCGCGAGAATCGCGTTCGGCGTTTCCGCCGCGATCCGCTTCGCCATCATCGTATAGCTATCGGGATGATCCGGCGGCACCGCCGTCGGCGTGATGATCACCTCAGCGCCAAAGGCCTTCAAGAGGCGCACTTTTTCCTGCGACATTTTGTCGGGCATCGTGAAGATGCACTTGTACCCTTTAAGCACCGCGGCGATGGCCAAGCCCACCCCGGTGTTTCCGCTGGTGCCTTCCACAATCGTCCCGCCAGGCTTCAGCGATCCATCGCGTTCAGCGGCCTCAATGATCGGCAATCCAATACGATCTTTGACCGACCCACCGGGATTAAAGAACTCCGCTTTGCCGAACACCGGCGTGGCAATGCCTTTGGTCACGCGGTTCAGCCGAATCAGCGGCGTCCATCCGACGGTCTCAAGGACCGTGTCGTACACTTTTAGATCGTGGCGTGTCATGAGGAGGCGTGGGTCGGAGAGACCGGAAAGTTACGACGGAAGGTCCTGTTTCGCTTCCGCGCTCAACTGGGCCAACAACGCGAGCGCTTCCAGCGGCGTCATGCTATTCACCTCGAGAAGCCGCAGCCGGTCCACCACTGGATGCGGCGCCCCGCCAAACAATCCGAGCTGTGCAACCACCGGCGCTGGCGGTGCCAGCGGCGCCAGCGGCGCCAAAGTGGGGGGGCGCGCCGGTACGGGCGTGGCACCTCGACCTGCGAGCGCCGCCGCCAATTGCTCGCTTTCGAGAAGTTTCAGCAACGTGCGAGCCCGCGCAATGACGGCGTCTGGCAGCCCCGCAAGCCGTCCCACTTCAATGCCATAGGACCGATCCGCGCCGCCCGGGAGCAACCGATGCAGAAACAGAATCTGATCCCCCACTTCCTTAACGGCCACGTTATAGTTGCGAACTGATACGAATTCATCGGCGAGCTGCGTCAACTCGTGATAGTGCGTCGCAAATACCGTCTTGCACCCAATACGTTCGTGCAAATGCTCGCTCACCGCCCACGCAATACTCACCCCGTCCCACGTACTCGTCCCGCGGCCGATTTCATCGAGGAGCACCAAACTGCGCTCCGTGGCCGTGTGGAGAATGGCACTCGTCTCACTCATCTCCACCATGAACGTCGACTGACCACGCACCAGATTGTCACTCGCCCCCACGCGCGTGAACACGCGATCCGCCACGCCCACCGACGCGCGCCCCGCCGGCACATAACTACCCATCTGCGCCATCAACACAATCAGTCCAATTTGTCGCAATATGGTACTTTTTCCGGCCATATTCGGACCGGTCAGAATGATCATCCGCGCATCGGGCGTCAGCGTCACGTCGTTGGGAATGAACTGATCGCGTGGCATCATGCGCTCCACCACAGGATGCCGGCCGCCTACAATCTCCAGGGCCGGCCCGTCGTGCACCACGGGCCGCACATACCCTTCACGCGCCGCGACATCCGCCAGGCCCGCCAACGCATCGAGCTGCGATAGCGCACCGGCCACTCCCTGCAGGCGACCGATCGCCTGCCCCAGCCGGCTCCGCAACGCCTCAAACAGCTGCCGCTCGAGCGTTTCAATCCGCTCCGTCGCGTGCAGCACCTTCTCCTCAAACTCCTTGAGCGCCGGCGTGACATACCGCTCGGCGCCCGTCAGCGTCTGCCGACGTTGATAGTCGTCCGGTACCAGATGACTGTTCGTGTTTGTGACTTCGATGAAATACCCAAATACACGGTTGTAGCCCACTTTCAGCGACGAGATCCCCGTACGCGCACGCTCCGCGGCCTGTAGCGCGGCAATCGCGTCTTTGCCACCAGTCGCCACCGCACGCAACTCGTCGAGCGTCGCATCCACGCCAGCAGCGATGGTTTCGCCCCCATCGCCAATCGCGATCGGAGGCCGTTCAGCCAGGGTGCGTTGTACCGCCGACGCAAGCTCCTCACAGGAATCCCAATCGGCGGAAATCCCATGCAGCGCTCCTGCCACCGAGGTGCGACGCAACGCCACGGCAACATCGGGCAGGCGGGCCAGTGAATCGCCCAACGCGCGAAGGTCGCGCGGTGTCGCGCGGTTGGCCGCCGCTTTGCCCGCCAATCGCTCCACATCCCGCACACCATCCATTGCGTCGCGCAACGCCGCGCGGGCCATCGCGTCATCGACAAACGCGGTCACCGCATCAAGGCGTTGCGTGATCGCCTCCACGTCGGTCAGCGGCGAGAGAATCCATTGCCGCAACCGTCGCGCTCCCATCGGCGTCTGCGTGCGATCCAGCACACTGAGCAACGTGCCGGTCGTATCGCCGCCGCGCAGCGACTCCGTGAGTTCGAGATTACGGCGCGTCATCTCATCTAACGGCATGACCCCGCCAGGCCGTTCAATCACCGGACGCGCGAGGTGCGGAACGCCGGAGGGTTGGAGTTCGCGTAAATACCGAAGCAACGCCCCCGCGGCGCCAACAGCGGCATCGTCTGCCGCACCAAACCCAAAGCCTTCGAGCGATTGCACACCGTAATGCGCCGCGAGCGCATCGGCCGCGAGCGCCGCATCAAACTCCCACCCTTCGCGCACCGTCACCAGGGCGTCGAACGCGTGCGCCGCGCGCGCGGCGGCGTCCTGCCCGGCCGGAAGAATCAACTCGCGTGGCATCAGTCGCGCCAACGCGGCCTCGGCGTCTGTCGCCGATGTCAGCACCAGTCGCAGCTCGCCGGTCGACAAATCTACCGCCGCAATGCCCACCGACGACGCGGTCCACTGCATCGCGCATAAATAGTTATTGCGCCCAACATCCAACAGATCATCGCTGTAGGCAGCCCCGGGCGTCACCGTCTCTACCACTTCGCGGCGCACAATGCCCTTCGCGAGCTTCGGATCTTCGACTTGCTCGCAAATCGAGACGCGGTGTCCGAGTTGGACCAAGCGCCGCAAGTATTCCGCCACAGCACGCACCGGCACACCCGCCAGCGGAACCGCGGCGGATCCACCGTTGTTGCGCGACGTCAGCGTCAGCCCGAGCGCACGCGACGCGACTTCGGCATCCTCGTAGAACATTTCGTAGAAGTCGCCCATACGGAAGAACAAAATCGCGTGCTGATGACGCGCTTTGATCTCCCGGTACTGCTGCATGAGCGGCGTTGCCGTGTCTCCACTCACGGCCGTTCCGCCTCCACGACGATCGCCTGCATTTTTTCCGTGCGCAATTTTTCCACCAACGCGGCCGCCGCCGCGCGCGTGCTAAATCGGCCGATGCGCACCCGATACGGCTTGGTCTCGGTGATGCGCACGTCATGGCCCTTGGCGCTTAGCCGCTTCGCAAGGCGCTCGGCATCGCCGCGCGCGGAAAACGCCGCAACCTGTGCCGACCACGCGGGTCCCTTGGCGTGCGTGCCCGCGGACTTCGATGATGCACCGCGTCGCGCTTTCGCGAGCGAATCTGCGATCGCTTTCTCGTGCACCTTGGCCAGCGAGTCCGCTCGCGCCACAGAATCCGCCACCGCACGGGCCGCCACGTCAGCTTTCGCTCGCGCACAGGGTTGCGCGTAGAAGGCAATTTGTCCCGCGAGTTCAACATCACGCTCGTCCGTTTTCGTTTTCGCGAACGCAAACGACGCGCAGGCCGCCAGTAACGCACCATCTTCGAGTAGCACGCGCCCTTTCCAGTACGCACCCGGCGCGGCGGTCGGGCCGTCCCCGTACTCAAAGGCCAGTCGCTCCAATATCCGACGCGCCGCCCCGCGATCACCGCGTCCAAACTCCATTTGTGCCAGTCGCAGTAACGCGTCCGCCGCACGCGGCGAAGTCGCGTACTCCACTGTCAGTCGCAAATAGTCGCGGCGCGCCCGATCCATGGCGTCGGCCAACGAGGCGCGCCAATACAGTGGTTCGGCGTATGCCGCACTCCCTTCCGGAGTCGCGGCGAGAATAGAGTCCACCACCGCCCGGCCAGCAACGCCGTTTCCTTCATTTACCAGCCGACGCGCGCGCGCCAGCGCAGAATCCATCGGCGCACGGCTCTGCGCCGCGACCGGCTGTATCCCCGAGGCCGCAAGGCAGATCAGTGATACCGTGAACCCACTCAACCGTCGCAGGGAACGAACGTTCATGCCGCACTCCGTTGTATGTCGCGCGCAGTCATCGCAAGTAAAAGCGAGGTGAGCATTTGTTCTTCCGACGACACCTTGGTGTCCTTCAGCGCACGATCGGCCGCGAGGAGCAACCGCAACGCAGCGGCCGCGCCCGCCTCATCCCAATGACGGGTGCCGCGGACCCACGCCTTGACCGCCTCAGACCATGGCCGGCCCGTGACGGATGATGTGTTTTCCTTGAGCAGCCCGTAGAACTCGCTTTCAAGGCGATGTTGCGCGAGCCCGCGCGCCTTCGCCGCTAACGCCCAGCCAATCGCCAGGGTCTGCGTCGTGAGTGCCATGACGACCGAAACGCCGGTTGTTTTGGGTTGGAGCAACACGCGCTCCAATAACGCGATCGCGCCAAGGCCATCGCCATCGGCAACCCGGTCCAGCAAATCGCCGAGCGTTTCGCCGTGGCGCACTCCAACCGTGGCTTCCACCGCCACATCATCAATCGGCGCTGACCCAGAATAATTGCGGGCCTTCTCTATTTCGCCGGCGAGCAGCGCGAGATCATTTCCCGTCGCGTTTGCCAGTAACACCGCCGCACTCGGCGTAATCGTCACGCCGAGTTGCTTGGTGTGTTGTAGTACCCACTTCACGAGCTCGTCTTCCGTCAGCGATCGAAAATCGATCGCCTCCGTGCGCGTCACCCAGGCCTCATCCGGTTTTGTCCCAGCCGCGACCACCAGCACCAACACCGTATCGGGAGCCGGGTGCTCGAGGTACTTCGTCAACACGGTCCGCGCATCTTTCTTCAGGGCGCCGGCGTCACGAATCACAACCACGCGCCGCGGCGCCATCATCGGGAGCGCCGCAAGCGCCGTGCCAATGGCCCGCGCGTCAACATCTGTCGCGCGGAGTACCTCAAGATTGAAGTCGCGCGTCGCGGGGTCGGTCGCCGCCGTCATCACCGCGCGCACCTTCTCTTCCTTCAGGTAATCGTCGTCACCGAGAAAGAGATACGCCGGCGCGAACGCGCCGCTCTCCAGTGCGGCCTTCAGAGACCGCAACGCCGAGGGTGCCATGCGCAAAATATACTGCCCGACGCACCGTCCGGACCTGTTTGTTGGCGGTCATTTCCGAGGCAATCGCGGCCCGCAGACGCGCACGGAACATGGCCGAAGGTCCAATCGGCTGCAACGCGCGCGCAATCATCAGTCCGCGGCGGAGTGCGCTGTGCAGATCGCGACAGCTGGGGCAGAAATCCGCGTGCGCAAGAACCGACAACGCCTCTGTATCTCGCGGGGCGTCATCGGCAAGACTGGTGTGCAGGCGACGGAAAGTCTGGCAGTCCATGGGCTGGGGTTCGACCCCTTCCGGTACCCGGTGTTGCCGACCGAGTTCCTCCACCAGCCTCACCCACGCCTCACCCACGCCTCACCCACGCCTCACCCACGCCTCACCCACGCCTCACCCACGCCTCACCCACGCCTCACCCACGCCTCAATGGACCGCCGAACGACCTTCCAGACCCTTACCGCAGCGCGGGCGCCACGATCTCGGCAAACGAGTTCCGAGCGCGGTTCAAGCGGGACTTCACGGTTCCAAGGTTGCACTTCGTGATGTCCGCAATCTCCTCGTAACTGCGCCCCTCCAGCTCCCGCAGCACAAACACCTCGCGGTGATGCTCGGGAAGCTTTGCTACGCTCTCCTCCACCGCCTCGCGAATGTGTCGACGGCGGAAATCATCGTCGGGGCGCGCGTTGGGATCTTCGAACTCCAGCGGCCGCTCCTCGTCGTCCCACCCCTGTGTAATAGAGGAGAACAGCACAAGCGGATTGCGCGAGCGATTCCGCAGCTCGTTCTTGGCCAGGTTCGATGCAATCGTGTACGCCCAAGTCGAGAACTTCTTTGTGCGGTCAAAGCGCGCGAGATGGCGGTGTACACGAACAAACGCTTCCTGCACCAGATCCTCGGCACGCTCGCGGTCACCCACAATGCGGTATACGAAGTTCAGCAGCCGCACATGGTACCGCTCCACGAGAATGTCGAACCCGTGGCTCTCGCCGGCGAGATACGCCTGAACGAGGGCTGTATCGTCGAGCGCCCGCAGCTCGGCGAACGGCCGAATCCTAGAGGCGGGGCGGGTTTCGAGCTTGAGTGCGGCGGTTCCCATTTTGACTCTCCATGCGGCAGAGGAAAGCGGTCTGCCATATGGGAAGGCAGTTCCCGTGCCGCACGGAAACAGTGTACGTCAAAACCGTAACATCTTATATGTCAACGAGATACTGAATTGTGCCTAGACCAGAAACGTCCCCCAAACGAGAGTGGACCGTCCTTTTTATGAGACACTTGGGCTGCGCCCTTACTTTCCGGCCTTGAATCCTGCGACGTACAGGATCGCCAACGCCGTCTTCGAGTCCTGAATTTCTCCGGTCTTGATCATCTCCAGCGCTCGAGACAGGGAGACCGGCACCGTCTCAATGAACTCGTCGGCCTCGCGCGCGGAATCACCAGCCGTAAGTCCTTCTGCCATAAAGAGATGGATTCTTTCATCGGTAAATCCTGGCGTTGTCCACATCGACGTTAGAAACACCAGTTTACCGGCGGTACATCCCGTCTCTTCCTGCAGTTCCCGTTTTGCACACGCTTCTGGGGTCTCGCCACCGTCCAGTCGACCGGCCGGGATTTCAAAGAGATAGCCGTCGGTGGCATACCGGTACTGCTTGATCAGCAGAATCTGCGGGTCGTTGCCGTGAAGATCCGACAACAGCGGTACCACCGCGCTAGCCCCTGGGTGCCGGATGATCTCGAGCGAACCGGTGGAGCCATCCGGAAAGCGAATCTCGTCGAGATCGAGATTGATAATGCGTCCCGCGTGAAGGCGATGGCTTCCGATCTTTCCGATATCGGTCATACCGTCGTGTCCTCGATGTGCAGTGCGCCAAGCTGTAACGCTTCAAGCGGGCCCCGAATAACCGAGGCATCGCCGACCGCCACAATCACGAGTTGCTCTGGGTGGAGTTGTTCTCGCGCCACGCGTCGAACATCGTCCGCAGTCACCGATCGCACGCGCTCGCGGTATCGCGAGTAGTAGTCCGTGTCGAGACCGTACGTCTCTGCGGTCGCCATGGCGTGGGCCACGGCCTGGGTCGTTTCGTAGCGAATGGGAAACACGCCATCGAGGAATGCGGTGGCGAGCGAAAGTTCGTCGGCGCTGACCGTCTCCTCTCGCATGCGCGCAATCTCATGGAGAATCTCACGCGTCGCAGCGTCGGTGACTTCGGTTTTGACCGCCGTCGACACCACAAAGGGTCCGGCGCCGCGTCGCCAATCAAAACCGGAACGTGCGCCATAGGTATAGCCGTTCTTTTCGCGCAGGTTGAGGTTGATGCGCGACGAAAACAACCCACCGAGCAACGCATTCATAACCGTGATTGGAAAATAATCCAGATGGCGGCGTGGCACCCCGCCATGCCCCACGCGCAATTCGGTCTGGGGTGCATCCGACTTGTGCACGAGATGAACGCGGCGGCCCTCGTGTCGCGGCTGGTCGTCAATCGCCACGGGCGACACCGTCGTTTGCGTCCAGGCACCGAGGGTTGCGTGCGCAAGCGCCACCGCCCGCTCGAGGGTGACGTCGCCGGAGAATATCAGCGTCGTCGTATGGGGCCCGTATCGCGCCGCATGAAACGCGCGCACGGCCTCAGCGTCGAGGTGTGCAACCGTTGCCGTACGTCCACTCGACGGAACGCCGTACCGCGATCCTGCCACAAAGAGCACTTCGCTGAACTTGTCGTGTGCAAGGCTGCGCGGCTCCACCTGCTGCTGCAACAGATCGGCGAGTCGCTCCGCGCGCAACCGCTCCACATCGCGCGGTGCAAAGGATGGGGTCATCAACACGTCGCCCATCACCGTCATCGCGCGTTCAAGCCGCGTCGGCATAACGGTGAGGTGCACCATCGCTTCGTCCCAGTCACTCCCAGAATCGATGCCGGAACCGAGGCGCTCCATTTCCAGTGCCAAGGAAGCACCGTCAAGGCGTGTGGTGCCTTCCGTCAGGGCGCGAGCCGTGAGGGAGGCAACACCTTCGCGACCCGACGGATCGTTGGACGAGCCCGCATCCACCAACGCCAGCACGGTCACGAGCGGGAGTCGTGGTATGTTCGCGACCACCACACGAAGTCCGTTGTCCAGCGTCACGCGCTCTGTGTGCGGAAATTCGTAGTGCCGTGGCGCGCCAGCACCCGGTCGAGGAGCGGTGGTCATGCGATATCCTCCGACGCCTTGCGCGGCACAAACAGCAATGACGCGCGGTTGTCCTCGCCGAGCGACGACGTGATGAATCGCGTCACATCGGCGGCGGTCACCGCTTGATACCGCTCGAGTTGTTCATTGGCGAGCGCCGGGTCGCCAAAGTACGTCGCAAACATCGAGAGCTTGTCGGCGCGATCGCCCGCCGACTGCATCGCCGACACATATCCCGTTTCAATCAGCGCCAGCCCGCGCTGCACCTCATCGGCGGTCACCCCGTCTCGCCGCAGGCGATCAATTTCTGCCGCAACCTCCGCCTCAAGGCGCTCGGCGCTCACGCCGGGACGTGCGGTCACGTCAGCAATCATCAAGTCGGCGCCCTTGCTGAGATCATACGTAAAAGCGCCAACATCGGACGCCAGCTCGGTCTCTCGAACGAGCGCAGCATATAAACGGCTCCCCTTTCCCGAGCCAAGAATCGTCGCGCACACACTCGCGGCATAGTACTCCGGATGCCCAAACACCGGTGACCGGAAGGCCAGAAAGAGTCGTGGGACCATCACGTCATCTTCGACGGTCACTCGGCGCCAATCACCAAACGTCCGGGGCAACTCCATCGGCGCAAGCGGTGGTTTTCCCGCGCCCTTCGGAATTGGTCCAAAGTATAGCTCCACCAGTCGCCGCGCTTCCGCTTCATCGACGTCGCCAGCGATAGTTAGCACCGCATTGTCTGGCGTATAGAACGTGCGAAAGAACTCAGTAATGTCCTCAAGGCTCGCCGCACTCAAATCGTCCATCGAGCCAATGAGCGAGTGGTGAAACGGATGCGTGTCCGGAAATGCGAGGGCCGGCAAACGCTCCCACCACGTGCCGTACGGTTGGTTGTCCACCGACCACCGCCGTTCGTTTTTCACCACATCACGTTGGGTGTCGAGTTTTTCCTGCGTCATCGCCGGCAGGAGCGCGCCCATCCGGTCCGCCTCGAGCCAGAGCGCCATGGCCAGTTGGTTCGACGGCACTGTTTCGAAATAATTCGTGCGATCGAGCCACGTCGATCCATTGAGTGTTCCGCCGGCGCGCTGGATGAGCTCAAAGTGTTCGTTCGATCCCACGTGTTCTGAGCCCTGAAACAACATGTGCTCAAAGAGATGCGCAAACCCCGTCCGACCGGCCCGCTCGTTTGCCGATCCCACGTGATACCAGAGATTCACCGCGACAAGGGGCGCCGAATGATCCGGCGACACGGTCACAAGCAGACCGTTGTCGAGACGGTAGGAGGTAATGGGAATTCGCATGGCGGGGAGGAGGGTGACTTACCAGTCGATGAACAGGGCCAAGGGCGCCTTAAGGGATTCCACCACGAGCGTCCCCCATTGCCGAAACAGCCGACGTGAACCCGGTGTCGGAAGCGCGGGCGAGGTGAGGGGGTCGAGTCCATACCGACGCCCGAGAATTTCGAGTCGTAGCATATGAAACGGATCACTCACCACAATGACTGAGTGCATCCGGTACGCATGCAGGAGGTCGGCCGCAGATCGCAGGGACTGCGACGAGGTGCGCCCTTCGTTTTCCAGGAGAATGGCGGTATCGGGAACGCCGTGCGCCATCACGTAGGTTCGGCCAGCAGCGGCTTCGCTCACCGCATCACCCTCGCCCGTGCCTCCGGTCAGGAGCATGCGAGCCGCCAGCCCTCGCTGCCAGAGCGCAATCGCATGGTCAAGACGAGCGCGCAACACGGGGGAGGGGTGGCCGTTGTATTGCGCCGCGCCCATCACCACGATGGCATCTGCGTGCTGGGCGTCATCTTCGAGCGCCCACGTCAACACCGTCGCCATCGACGCGAACCACCCAAACGCCACCACGATCGCGAGTGGGAAGAGAAACGCGCGGGAACGAAAGAATGATCGGTGTGGACGGTCCATCGGCGCAAACTACTCGACCCGCACCGGTGGCGGGAGCAACCGCGAGCAAGAAAACGCTAAATCGAGATGCGCGTCCCAGCGGTCGGACAGTGCGCGCGGAGCCCTTTTGCGGTCAGCGACGCCGCAAATGTGTCCTGCGCCGTCGGTTCCCCGTGCACCAGCCACACATCGGTGAGCGCTGGCGATTGGGCGCGCACTCCATCGATCCACGCCGAAAGTTCGGTGCGGTCAGCGTGCGCGCTGTATCCGTCAATAATCTCCACCGCGGCGCGAAGCGGAATCTCATCGCCAAACACCTTCACCATCGGATGACGTTCGACAATCCGCCGCCCCAAGGTGTGCTCCGCCATGAAACCCACCACGAGAATCGTGTTGCGGGAATCGCTCGCACCGTTCAGGAGATGGTGCAGAATCCGGCCAGACTCCGCCATCCCGGACGCCGCAATGATGACCATCGGCCCGTGCTGACGGTCAAGCTCCTTGGACTCCTCAACACTCTCCGTATACCGAACCAGCGGAAACTCAAACAGATCTTCGCCGAGTTTCCGATGCGAACGCACAAAGGGCTCGGTGTCGTCAAACAACTCCGCATTCCGACTAAACACGTCGGTGGTCTTGGTCGCCAGTGGACTGTCGATCGCAATCGGGAGCCGGGGAATTTCCCCCGCATCCGCAAGCTGGTGCAGGTCGTACACGAGCTCCTGCGTGCGCCCAACCGCGAAGGCCGGAATCAGCACCTTTCCCCCACGCGCGGCCGTCTCGCGCACCACGGCGGCGAGCTGCGCCTTGGCGCCCGTCACGCTCGCGTGATCGCGGTTCCCATAAGTGCTCTCCATGATCACCACGTCAGCTCCTGGCGGCGGCTCGGGATCCCGAATGATTGGGAGCCCAGCCCGCCCAACATCTCCGCTGAATACCAGTCGCTTGGTGGCCGACCCAGAACTGACATCAACGGCAATCGACGCGGACCCAAGAATGTGCCCAGCATCGAAAAACGTGGCGCGCATCCCCGCCGTGATATTCGTGATCGTCCGGTACGGCGTCCGTCGCATCTGCTGAAGCGTCGCCTCGACGTCGCGGGCGTCGTACAGTGGCTCGAGGTACTCCTTCCGGCGGCGCGAAAGGAACTCCGCATCCTTCACCTGAATGTGTGCGGAGTCTGCGAGCATCAACTCACACAAATCTACGGTCGCTGGCGTGGCAAAAATCGGTCCACGGTACCCTGCCCGCACCAAGAGCGGGAGTCGCCCGGCATGGTCAATGTGCGCATGCGAAAGCACAACGGCGTCAATCTGGTCTACGGGGAGTGGAAGAGTCGTGTTTTTGCGGTGCACATCCGCGCGGCGCCCCTGAAAGAGCCCGCAATCGATCACGAGCGTCTTTCCATTCGCCCGCACAATGTGGCACGAACCCGTCACCTCGCGGGCTGCGCCGGAAAATTGCAGCTCCATCACTCCGCCGGGCGTCAGCGGTCGGGCTCGGAACGCCGCGCGAACACCACGGTCACCCGCGTCGCATCCTGTGTGATGAGCGCCGGTTCCCAGCCGCCACGGCTGCGTTCGTTCAGCAAATCGGTCAGCGCGTCTTCGTCCTCGTGCGCATGACGTGAAAACCGGAGAATGACGGCTTGGTATTCTTTCATAAAACACGCCCTCGTAAGTCGTTGACATTACAATAGTTACAGCTATTGTTCAGAGAGACTTTCGTCAATTCCATAGTAATTCAGCGAACCGAATTCGTAACCAAGACCCAAATGACCACCAAGTCAAACAAAAATCTCAAGGGATTCTACAGGGTAGCGAATCAGGGAAGCTATGTGGTTCAGATTCAAACACGATTTGCTTCGGTGAAACGACTTCAAATTTCATCAAGTGTGTACCCCGAAACACCAAATGCAGAAGACACGCTCAGAAAAATGAAGTTGATGTTGAAGGAAATGAACAGGAACGGAGATGTTGAAACACTGATGAAACTGAAAGAACGAAAGATTCGTTTGCGCGACCTATTCAACGCTTACCTAAGTGGACGCGAGAAAACACTTCATGGTAACGAACACACAACAATCTATAGTGCGCTTATTGGTCTTTCAAAAATACAAAAGTCTGTCTACTCGGCGAAAAACTTCGCAAACGCAGCTGCAACCCTCCTGAGCAAACAGTTCATTACAACATCTACAACAGTTGGCGAGATGCCAACGGTGCTCAGTAAACTGAGCAACTATTACCAAAACGAAAAGAAACCAACCGCATTCAATAGAATACGCGAAGCATTTCTTCTTTCGTTGACAAAATTCCTGAAGCACACCAAAAACTCGCCGATATTTTCCCTTTGCCATGAAGTACCCAGCCACAGAGTTCTTCGTCGCAAACAGCACTCGCCGCTTCGCTCACCACGCCAACTATACGAACTGTATCAATACATTCTGACCGATGCACGCATTAGAAATCTAGAAACGAGAAACATTTACGCCGAAAGCGTTTTGATAATGACGCTGCATGGCTTTCGTCCAACCGAATATTTCAACAGACTGTTTGCGCGTGATAAGATTTCAGGTCATCTCCGCATCAATGGAAGCAAAAATCAATTTTCAGACAGAGTCGTACCGATGCTCACGTTTCCGTCTGAACTGACCAAGAATCGCACAGCCATCGTTTCGTCAAGCACGCTCAATTCTTATCTGAAACAGTATGACCCGCTACTAACAACGCGGGACTTTCGGCGAACCTATTCCATATTCTGTGAGGCAGCTGGAATCGTTCGTTCTCATATTCAATATTATTTTGGTCACGCGAACCGCGAAATGCTTGACTTGTACCAACGCAAGCACACGTTCACGAGGGAACTGCTGAATGAGGATCGTGCGAAATTGCAAAAGTTTCTGGAGTCTGATTTGAACACTGCGCAATCACAACAAACACCATCACCATTTGCACCGTCATCACAACAGTTCTTCGGTACCTTGGCAAAACCGTAGACTCTAACCAAGTAGAGCACGCTTCCATCGTCACACAGTTCTTGGATGGTGACATGTAGAAACACAAAGCCCCGACTGATGATGTCGGGGCTTTTGCTATTCGCTTCAAGTTCTATTTCACAACTAAAGATTTGCCATCGTCGCTGATTTGTTCACTAAGCGCTTGATACACAGCTGCAACATGCGTGAAGTGACGCTTTGTTGATTGTGATTTCGCTTTCTCGCAGAACTCTAACTGTTCCTCACGACACCTCGTGACATATTGCTTCAAGTTGATGAGCAGTTGTTTATCAGACATGCGACTTCTGCAGCAACTTATCAATTTCTGTGCGATTGTATAACGCCTTGTTCCCAATACGATATGTCTTGATGTGTGTATGTTCGTTCAACCTCACGGTGCCTAAAAGCGCTTGATGAAGCGAGAACCGTTCCACTCCCAGCGAACACCGCTGCGCCTATCAACGCCAATGAGATCAATCAAGCCGTTGCCATCAACGTCCTGTAGGCGCGCGCGATCGAAGCGTCGGGTGCCTACTGCGGTATCTACGTAGCTGCTCGTAGCGTCGCTGAGCCTCGTGCCCGCGTCAAGCACGAGAAACACTTGGACACCGTAGTTGCCAGACTCGTCAGAGTAGGTTAGCAAGATGTCTTGTATGCCGTCCTTGTTCACATCGAAAAAACTCAAGTCAGTCGCATGTGTTTTGGAACCGTACGTAACGCTGACGGAACGGGAAAGCGAAAAGCCGCCCCGGTTGCCCCACATGATGGTCAGACTGGGAACGCGGGAAACAGGATCGGCTATGACATTGCTGATTACTAGATCCAGGACACCGTCTCCGTTAACATCTACAAGCTCGCTCGCATCAACCGTCCGAATAAAGCCAATACCGCTCGGATCGCTGGTAAAGTGACCCTTCCCATCATTCCATAAGATGCGGCTCGGCACGCCATTGCCCTGAACATGGAAGTTGAAGGCGACCACATCTAAGTCGCCGTCTCCGTCAATGTCTCCAGACGCGCCCGTGATCCAGAAGCCGAGCTGGTCGTCAAACTCCCACACGTCCTTGAATCCGCTTTTCGAGTTGAAAAGAACGTGGTTGAAGTCCCTCAGGACTGGGAAGGTGCCGTTTGGAGGGTCGAACCCTACCAGGGAAAAGACGTCAGGAAGCGAGTCGCCATTGAAATCACCGACCAGAAGTTTGACGCCATGAGGTTGTCGTAACGTTGGTCCTTGCCAAACGACATAGTGCAGCTTGTCGCCGCGAGCGATGAATTGCCGAGGGGGGACTGGGAGGGGAATCGCCGCACCAGTGCCCATAGGATAAGAGTCGAAGGTGAGCACATCGTCCAACCCGTCACCGTCTATGTCCAACTGAGCGGTTTGAATGACACCCAGCGGATCCTGTGATTTGTCTTGCAGACCGTTGGTAAGTAGGTCGTCACCGCTCAGCCATCGCCCCATGTTGTGGGTTACGTAGCTCGGCTGAAGGTAGTTCGTGTAGACGCGTGAGAGGGCGCGCAGATTTGCGCTGCCTTGCTTGGTGTCGGCGGTGGCTTGGATGGAGACGGCGCCTTCCTTGAGCGCCAGCACGATGCCTGTTTGCTGAACACTGGCAATGGTGCTATCGGTCGAACGCCAGGTCACGATTTTGCCTGACATTGCCGCGCCGAGCTGATCCAGCGTGGCTGCGGTTGCTTGGGTCGTCTTTCCAACCACCAGCACGCTGTCCACGAGCGTGACACGCACGGTCGTCAAGACGGGTACAAACAGCGCGCGCAGATTTGCGCTGCCTTGCTTGGTGTCCGCGGTGGCTTGGATGGAGACGGCGCCATCCTTCAGTGCCAGCACGATGCCTGTCTGCTGAACACTGGCGATGGTGCTGTCGGTCGAACGCCAGGTCACAATTTTGCCTGACATCGCCGCGCCGAACTGATCCAGCGTGGCTGCGGTTGCTTGGGTCGTTTTTCCAACCACCAGTACGCTGTCCACGAGCGTGACGCGAATCGTGGTGAGCACCTTGGGTGTCGGTGCCGTGGGTGTCGGCGTGGTGTTGTCCTTGCTACCACCACAGGACAATGAGCCAAGCGTGAGCAATGCAGCGAGTGGGAATAGAAAGCGGCGCATAGGTGTCCTGATGGGAGTGCTCAGACGCTACGGATTATCGACTGTCTTGGCTAGTACCACGAATAGTCACACGGGTGCAACGCTTCGCATCACCACGGCGCGCAATAGTGCTGCAGTGTGATAAGCAGCAGCTGCTTATCCGAGATGACTGTTCTCCAACATGAGCGCATCAATCTCCGTGCGCCGATACATCGTCTTGGTGCCAATCTTGATGGCACGGATGTTCGTGTTGTTCACGAGCAGTGCTGTGAGCAGTCTGACGAACGTGTCCCTGTTGAATCCATAGGTCTTGGATAGTTCATTGACTGATAGGTATTTCTTTGTTGGTGTTGCTTCCATAGTGTGGCTCCCGTGTGTGGTGTTGTCCAGCATTACTTACTGTGTTTGATGATGGCGTGATTGTCAAACGCCCACGCCACCAGCTTTGTGATCACGGTGTTGGGTTTGCATTTCCACTTTGCTGCGAGCACTTCAATCATGAGAAGTGTGTCACGGTCAGCGATGCGATAAGTCAAAGGTGTGAGTTGCATTGTGTACCTCTTGGTCGAGTGTCGTGTGTATCTGGTAACGGTGCGTGTTTTCAGGTTTACACCACCTGTGCGTCGCTGTTAATGCCTCAGGGGCAACGTTACACATGACGCTTTTGTGTTTTTTTAATTACTACTCCTCCATGGAATTCGACTGTCCAATCCTTGGATTTCCAACCGTAGTCTTCGGGACTACCGCCACTATGAAGTAATTTCACTTCTTTTGCGGGAAGGTGCTCGCACTTTAGAAACGTTTCACCATCATGAAACGCATGGTCAATGAGATGACACTCCGTCACTCCCAATGGATCTGGAAGCTCCTCGTTGTTTTCTAAAGCGTGTGCTTTCCGTGGATCTATTTCAACAACTGCTATGCCACCTCGATAGGTAGTCTCTTCGAGGAACACCATCACCTTGCCATTTGCAGTGGATTTGTGCCATACACAAATTTCTACAATAGATTTTTTAAGGGTTGGTTCAAGTGACCATGGCATATAACCTCGGTGTGTAATGTCTTGTGTATGTAGTAACGGTGCGAGATGTGACTATTTCCATCCGCCGTAGCGCACCAGGTCATGACTGATGTTTGCGTAGCGCACTCGTGGCGTGGAGTGTTGCCTGGCAGCGTCTCGTTGAATGTTCAAGGGTGCTAGTCCTGCTTGCTTTCGGAAGCGATTGAGCAAGGCGGGTGACATGCCCCAGACATCGGAACTGTTCAGCATTTGCTGGGTGTGTTCCAGGAATGCATCGCCATGGAGACTCTTCAGGGAATAGGATATGGTGCGCGTGAAGTGATGGCGATAGGCGGCGCAGTATTTGATGAAGGGCATGTCCTGATATTCACCAATGGTGAGATGCGCGGCGCGTGCTGCGTTCAGGAACAACGCATTGGTGACATGCTTCATGTGCAGGTTGCCAAGAAAGATGGTGGCATGCGGTTTCTTGCTTCCATAATCCTCCACGATGTACAGCATGTGGGGTGAGCAATGGAGCTTGTGGCGAATAAAGGGAAGAAAATGTTCCAGCAATCTTCTTTCCGTTTCAATGGCATCGACGGGATGAGAACCAATGGGAACAATGATGGGTTTGGGAAAGTTGTTGCTGTTGCGTGATTGGAACGCGGCGGGGGTGAACACCATGTGCTTCCGCGTGATGGCATCACTGCGTGATTGGAACTGGATGATTACGTCAACGGCGTTTGATTGGATCCATTCCTTGATGGCATCGCGATTGGTTTCCTTCACTGCTTCGCGGTGGGTCACTGGGAACTGGGAACCCACTTCGTGAGTTCCTTCATCCCCGACTGCGTCGAGTCTGAAATCACTGTTGATGGTCATACCAGGTGCCTGATGGGAACTGGTGTTGGTGCTACCAGGTGCCTGATGGGATTGGAGTATTCCCTTGTTCATTATGTTGTTATTCGCATTGTTCATTCGTTGATCCCTCAGGTCGCTGGTGAGTGTGTGATGTGTTCGGTTATGGGTACACGTGGGGTAAAGGGGAGAAGTGGTTCTACTCAGTGGGTGCTGCCAATGTCCTGTAGAGCGAGTGATTCCTTTTCTGTCTATGAACTAGCCATGCTAGAACGCAGTGGTGACTGCTGAAGAGGTCAAGTTTCCTTCTCGTCCAAGGTGCTGCATGTTCTTGTGACTTCGTGTGACTGGTCACGCATAACGAAATATTTATACAAACCGATATTGCTACAGCCAATAAAAAAAGACACGCAGGGTGTCTTGGGGGACGAAAAACTTTTTGAGTTTTTCTTTCTTGAAAGTCGTTGAGATGTTCACGTCATCGTGGTTTACCCAAACGGTACATGTCTGTGTGACGAGAGATGTTCAAGATGCCCAACCCTGCAACTCGTACTACTTCAACAACACGTGTCGTACAGTCTTGGTACAAGTGTTATGCGACCAATCTGTCGCGCACCTTGCACACCGTGGTGACTGACACTGATAAAATCTTCGCGATGTGTGTCACTGCGGTCTTCTCGCGAAGCAGTTTGATGATTCTCTGCGACTTGGGTTTCGCCAGAAACGCTTGAAGCGATTCATGTGACCCCAAACGCCGTCCGTTGTACAGTCCCTTTGCTTTCGCGATGGCGATGCCTTCCATCTGACGTTCCCGGATGTTCGTTCTTTCAATAGATGCCAAACACGTCATCACGGACAGAACGATTTGCGCAGTGGGATTCACAGTGCCATCATCATTCAACAGTCGGATGCCTTCTTTCTGAATGATGACTTGAATCTTGTTCTCGACGAAATACTGAATCGTGATGGTGATGTCTGCGATGTCTCGTCCCGCGCGACTGATTTCATGAAAATGGATTTCCC
>CANIWQ010000027.1 GCA_947471365.1 Gemmatimonadota bacterium
CGCTGGAGTCCAAGGAGCTGGGGTCGTCTATTGAGCGCGCGATTGCCGCCCTGCGCCCGGAATACCGCTCCTGCATCATGCTCCGCCACGTGGAAGGGCGGAGCTATGAGGAAATCGCGGCGACGCTCGACCTGCCGCTGGGCACCGTGAAGACCTACATCCACCGCGCCCGTCACCAGCTCCGCGAGGCGCTGGACCACCTCAGAGAATGATGGCGAATAAACACCGAAAGTTCAGGACTGCCCGCGCGCCGATGGTCGGACGCCCGTGGCACTCCACACACGCTGAAACCGCGTCCCCCGCTCTGCCGTAGTCTGAATCAGGAGAACCTATGCAACATCGACACCTGCATCCAAACGAGATCGACCTGCTGCTCGACGGCGAGGTTGGTTTTGGCGTCGCGCCGTTGCGCGCGCACGTCGAGGGCTGCGCGGAATGCCGCGCCAAGCTCGACGATGTGCGTCTGGTGACGGACGCCCTCGACCGGTTGCCGCACTTTGCCCCCACCGTTCGCTTTGCCGATTCGGTGATGGCGCAGGTGCACATTGTCGAACCGTGGCATGTGGCGCTCGTAGAGAGCGCCCAACGACTCGTCCCGCAGTCGCGCGCCATGCGCATGGTGATGGCAGGCTCAGCGCTGACGGTGGCCTCCGTGCTCTCGGCGAGTGCCGTCTGGCTCGCCTTCCGCGCGGATGTGGCGCGCTACCTCGTGAACTTGGCGGCGGATCGCGGTCGGCAATCAGTGTTACACGGTGCCAGTGCTGTTCTCGATGCCGAGTTCGGCCAATCGGCGATTGACGCCATGCGTGGCGCCGGGATGAGCGGTGTCATGATTGGCGCAGCCCTCTTGGTGACCGCCGCGGGTGGTGCCACCCTCGGCCTCCGCGCCATGGCCACCGCCTCGCGGCGTGCGCGGAACTAGGGCCATGACGTCACGTTTTATTCGCGCGGTACGCGGGCTCTCTGCGCTGACCGCGCTTTGGGTTGCCTGTAGTACGACGGGGCAGGCTCAAGACAGTGCGCAGCGCGCTGCGCTCGCCCAGTCGTTGCAGTCGCTACGCACCAATGGCGAGTCGCCCGCACTCCCCGACGCAGAAGAATTCACCTTTGGGGATCGATCGATCGCCGCGAACACTCGCGCCGTTTCCACCGTGGCGGTCGCCAATGGCACGCTTACCGTGAGTGGCACGGTGGCCGGTGATGCTATCAGCTGGAAAGGCGACATCATTGTCGCACCGGGCGGCGTGATCGCAGGCCGTGCGGTGGCCATCGGAGGCAAAGTGCGCCTCAACGGCGGCCGCGTGGACGGCGAGATTCGCTCACTCGAAGGCAATCTCGACGCCACCGGAGTCGCTGTCACGCCACTCGGCGGCGCGGCCGCGGTCTCGCACTCGCTTTCACTCGCGGCAGCGTGGCTCGCCGTACTCGTGTTCCTCGGGGTTGGCATACTCGTGGTGGCGTCTCCCAATCTCGACGCCGTCACCGACGCGCTCGAGCAGGGCGTGGGCCGCGCCATCATGACGGGACTCGCGGGCGAGGTCGCCATTTTGCCCGCGATTGTGGTCATCTCGCTCGGCCTCGTGCTTACGCTGCTTGGCATTCTCCTCGTGCCGTTCGCCATCGTGGCGTATGTGATTTTGGTGGCCGGGCTGTTTGCGCTCGGTTTTCTTGCGGTCGCGCGTGTGATTGGCACGGTGATCACGCGCAGCCGCGCGGGCGATGGCGACCGTGAGCAGCGTGCGTCCTCATTGCGCGCACTGATTGTCGGCGTGCTGGCACTGATGAGTCCGTGGTTCCTCGCGGCATCGCTCGCCTGGCAGCCGATGGTGCACCTCGTGGCACAGACCATCGCGATTGCCGTCACGAGCGTTGCCGCCACCGCTGGCCTCGGCGCGGCCATTCTCTCGCGCGGTGGTGTCCAGCGACGCCCGTCCGCGGCGGCGGTCAAAGCAATGGCGGCCGCAAGTTGGCAGACGCCGACGCCAGTCGCCGGCGTCGTGGCGGCACGACGCCCATCCTCGTACGACGCCCCGGTGGCCAAGTGAACGAACGTCTGATCGTCGCGTCCGCCCTCGTCGTTGCCTTGGCACACCCCGCTGAAGCACAGCGGTGGCGCACCCTCGAGGCCTCGCGACAAGTGCACGACACGTCGGCGCTTTCTGTTCGAGTCGAATATTCGGCCGGACGGTTCGACCTGCGTCCCGCCACGGGGAACACGCTCTACAACATGTCGTTGCGCTACGATGCGAGCCGCGGCGAAGCCGTGAGCCGCTATGACAGTCTTGCGCGCTCCCTTACCGTAGGCGCGAAGGGCAACCACAGCGTCCGCGTCAACTTGGATGACAACGACGGCGGCGATCTCAAACTGCAACTCGCGCCGAACGTCCCCATGGATCTCGCGCTCGAACTCGGTGCGGTTGAGGGCGAACTTCAGCTTGGCGGAATGGCCCTCTCTGATCTTTCGATCAAAGGTGGCGCCGCCGAAATCACCGTGCGATTCGATGCGCCGAATCGCGTCCGCATGCATGCCATGAACATTGAGATTGGCGCGGCCTCCGTGAAGCTCATGCACGCGGCCAACGCCGGTGCCGAACGCATCAAAGCCAACGTCGGCGTCGGGTCACTGGACCTCGATCTCTCTGGCCCGCTGACGCACGACGTGGAGATCAACGCCTCGCTGGCCATGGGGGAGATTACCCTGCGCGTGGCGCCAGAGGTTGGCGTGATGGTGGAGGCCAAGACCTTCCTTGGCGATATGCACAGCTCCGGTCTCATCAAACGCGGCGACTACTGGTACTCGGCCGACTACGACGCCGCTCCGCGGAAGGTGCGGGTGCAACTCAAGGCGTTTCTTGGCGGTTTCAAACTTCGGCGGGCGAGCTAATCGCCGGACGTCACGCGGCGCGGGTGTGAACTACCGTACCGGGTGCCAGAGCAGTGGCGTTTCGCGTGACAATCGCAGCACCGCGGCCGCACTCCCGTTTCGCACGGCGATTTCCAATAACCCTGCCGACCCCGCAACCGCGCACGGTTCGCCGGGCTCGACCTCCGCGTAGGTCTGCACCACCGGAAGCCGCCATCCGGCCACTTCGACCACCCCGTTACGGGCCACGAAGTTCGTGATGGCGTTGCCGAATCGGTCAATGGTGATGACGCGGCCCTCAAGCGAACCATCGTCGCGTTGATGCGCGAGTGGCGTGCGCTCGACATGCGCGTCGGAAAAACGCGCGCCGAGCGCGTCGAGCATGTCGCCGGACGCCAATCGGGCGGCGGCGGGCGCAAAGACGTCGCGGCCGTGAAACGTATGCGCCGCGTCGGCGGGAATGGCGAGGCTCACCACGCGGGCGCCTGGCCAGACGAGCGCGGGGGAGAGGACGCCATTGTCGGGGCCAACGAGATACCGACCATCGCTCTCCACCGCGAGCGCGGCGCGTGACGTGCCAACGCCGGGGTCTACGACCACCACGTGCACCGTCCCGACGGGAAAGTGCCGCCAGTAGCGAGCCAGCGCGAGGCGCGCGCCTTGTACGTCCTGCGGCAGCACCTCATGCGACGCGTCAAGGATTGCCGAGTCTGGGGCGAGCGAGGTGAGAACGCCCTTCATCTCCGCGACGTAGCCGTCGGCGGTTCCGAAGTCGGTGAGAAGGGTGATCGCGGGCCCGCGCATGCCAAAAGTATACGCTTGCCCGGTTATTTTTGCTTAGAACGCGGCGATTTTGGCTGCGATCTCGGTGAGTTTACGGGCGGCCGTCGCACTTTCGTCGGCGACCACTATGGGCTGGCCATTGTCCCCACCCTGGAGAACCGGTGGGTATAACGGCACCTCGCCGAGCAGGGGAACCCCGAGCTCGTCGGCGAGCCGCTTGCCGCCGCCGGTGCCAAAAATGGCCATCGGCTTGCCCGTTTCCGGACTTTCGAAGTAGCTCATGTTCTCGATGATGCCGACGAGCGGTACCCCTACACGCTGAAACATCTTGGCGCCTCGGAGGGCATCACCCACGGAGACTTCCTGCGGCGTCGTCACGATCACCGCGCCCGCCACCTCGGCGGCCTGCACGAGCGAGAGCTGTGCGTCGCCGGTGCCTGGGGGCATATCCACGAGCAGGAAGTCGAGCTTCCCCCACGCGACGTCGCGCAGGAACTGTGTGATGATTTTCATGACGATCGGGCCGCGCCAAATGGCGGGCTGATCGCGCTCAATCAAAAAGCCGAGCGACATGAGTTTGACGCCATGCGCTTCGAGCGGCGTGATTTTTTCACCGTCGACGGGCGGCGGCGAGTTGACGCCCATCATCTGCGGGATGTTCGGGCCATAGATGTCGGCGTCCATGAGGCCGACCTTCTTCCCCATTTTGGCGAGCGCCACGGCGATGTTGACGGTGCAGGTGCTCTTGCCGACGCCCCCCTTTCCAGAACTGACGGCAATAATTTTGCCAAGGTTCGGGTACTGCACCGGGGTGGGCGCGCTGGTGCGCGCCGATTGCGGGGCTGCGTCCATCACGGGGAGCGCCGCGCGCTTCCCACCGGACGCAGGCGCCGACGTGGCGGCCGCGCGTGCGGCCGCAAACTCGGCGGCGTCTTTGACATCAACGCGCACCTCGGCCACGCCCTCAACGCGCTCAACCGCCTGCCGAACGGCGCGAGCCATGGTCGCGTCGTCGTTGGCGGCGAGGAGCAACGTGAGCCGCACTTTGCCATCAGTGGTGGTGGCAATGTCGCGCACCTGCCCGGACGTGAGCACGTTCTCGCCGGTGCGCGGATTGATGATGGGCTGAAGCGCGGTATCGATACGCGCGGTAAGACTATCGGACATGATTTGCAGAGAGCGAGAGGAAAGAACTAGTGCGACATCAACCGCGCGGCCGCGAGGACCTTGGCGTGAACGTCAGTGAGCGAGCCGGACACGAGGGCGCCAGACGCCCGCGCGTGTCCACCACCCCCGAACTGTTTGGCGAGCGCGTTGCAGTCCACGCCGCGCACGGAACGGAACGAGATTTTAACCTTGCCGTGGCCGAGGTCGCGAAAGAGGAGCGCGAGTTTGACGCCGGCGATGGAGCGCGGATATTCGGCAATGCCGTCGAGATCTTCACTCGACACGCCGTGCGCTTCCAGCGCCCCTGCGGCGATCGACACCCAGGCCATGCCGTGCGCTTCGTCTACCTCGAGGGTGGCGAGCGCGTCGCGGAGCAAGTGCAGGCGTCCGCGCGGCACCGAGGCGTAGATGCGCTTGTACATCGCCTCGGGGTCCACCCCAGCGGCGAGGAGGCGCGACGCAATCGCATGACAGCGCGGTGAGGTGTTGCTGAAGCGGAAGCCGCCCGTATCGGTGAGAATGGCCGTGTACAGCGCCGTGGCGATCGCAGGCGTGATTTGTAGCCCCATCGTGGCGGCAAAGTCAAAGACGAGTTCGCCGGTGGCGCAGGCCGCGGTATCGGAGACGTGTATCGTTCCCGGCGGTTCCTCGCCGGGCAGATGATGGTCGATCACGAGCGGCGGCACGACGAGCGCGCGCACGGCATCGGCGAGTGAGCCGAGGCGTTTGACGTCGCTGATGTCGAGCACGATCAGACGATCGATGCCTTTGAGCGCGGCCGCGCCATCCGGCGAGCGATCGACGACGCCGTCGCCGAGCAGGTACGTAAACATCGCCGGCCAGGGCGTGGGATTCACAATGTGCGCGGCAATACCCATCTGACCGAGGAGCAGAGCGAGCGCCACTTCGGAGCCGCAGCCGTCGCCGTCGGAGTTGAGATGCGTGCTCAATGCCACCCGTTGGCCGGGGGCGAGCTGTGCAGCGAGCTTCACAATATCGGCGCGCCGGTGCTCGGGCACGAGGATTGGGTCGTGTGCGGCGAGATTCGTCATCGATTCCATCAGTGTGCAGGCCGCCTAAACGACCAGTGGCGCCCGGAGTCCCGGGCGCCACTGAAAGATACTGCCATTGCTCGCTTTGTGCCGCTTACTTCGCCTCGGCGAGCCCCAGCTTGGAGTGATGGCGCCCGTAGAAGAAGTAGATGGCCAGACCGATGGCCATCCAGATGATCAAACGGAGCCAGGTGGTGCCCGGCAGGAACGACATCATGAAGCCGCAGACCGCGATGCCAGCGATCGGCACGAACGGCACGAACGGCGTCTTGAAGGGACGGTGTAGATCCGGCTGGCGATAGCGCAACACGAGCACGCCGGCGCAGACAATGATGAACGCGAGCAGGGTGCCGATGGAGACCAGTTCGCCCAGAATGTCGATGGGGAACAGGCCGCCGAAGATCATCGCGAAACCACCGGTGATGATCGTGGCGAGCCACGGCGTCTGGTACTTCGGATGCACCTTGCCGAACACCGCCGGGAGCAGGCCGTCGCGCGACATCGCGAAGAAGATGCGCGGCTGACCCATCAGCATCACGAGCACGACCGACGAAAGGCCGGCAATGGCGCCGATGTTGATGAAGTACGTCAACCACTTGAGCGCCGGGCCGGCCGCGTCGATGGCCACGAACACTGGGTGCGGGACGTCGAGCTTCATGAAGGGCACGAGGCCGGTCATGACGAGCGCCATCAGGATGTAGAGCACGGTGCAAATGGCGAGCGATGCCAAAATGCCGATTGGCAGATCGCGCTGCGGGTTCTTGGCTTCCTGCGCGGCCGTACTCACCGCGTCAAAGCCGATGTAGGCAAAGAACACCACGGCCGAACCGCGGACGATGCCGCTGAATCCATAGTGGCCGAACTGGCCCGTGTTTTCGGGAATGAACGGATGCCAGTTGGCCGTGTCCACGTACATAAACCCGAACCCGATCACGAGCAGGACGATCGTCATCTTAACAAACACGGCGACGTTGTTGAAGCGCGCCGATTCACGAATACCGAACACGAGGAGCACGGTCAGCGCCGCGATCAAGAGCATCGCGGGCAGGTTGATCACGGACGAGGTCCACTCAAAGCCGCCCGTGGCTTCCACCCACTTGAGCGGGGCGCCGGCAAACTTCTCCGGAATCGCGAAGCCGATTTCCTTCATGAGTTCCACGAAGTAGCCGCTCCAGCCCACGCTGACCGTGGAGGCCGCAAACAGATACTCGAGGATGAGATCCCAGCCAATGATCCAGGCGAGCAGCTCGCCGAGCGTTGCGTAACCGTACGTGTACGCAGATCCGGCAATCGGGATCATCGACGCAAACTCGGCGTAGCAGAGCCCCGCAAAGAGGCAGCCGAAGCCAGCGATGACGAAGGAGAGGACAATGGCCGGGCCGGCATACTGCGCCGCCGCCTGTCCTGTGAGCACGAAAATACCGGCGCCGATAATGGCACCGATGCCGAGCAGGGTAAGGTTGAGCGCACTCAGACTGCGCTTGAGCGTGTGCTCCCCTTCCTCACCAGCTTCGGCCATCAGAATGCCCAGCGGCTTCTTGGTCCACAACGACATTGCGGATTCTCCAAATTGAGAGCGGCGGGACTCGCCCAGCTTCCTGGACCCGCCGTGTGGTACCTGTGATGCGAAAAAACTGCGGTGCTGTAAGGGGCGCTGTCAATGACTTCCGGTACGCCGACCTTGAGGGTAGACACCGTGCCGAATACGTCGTGGGACCGAGAAGCGCTGAAACGTAGCGGGCGCCGCCATCTGGCGGCGCCCGCGGGTCACTCGCCAAACGAGCGGGTTAGACCGAGTAGTTCGGTGCCTCGCGCGTGATCGTGACATCGTGCGGGTGCGACTCGCGTAGCCCCGCCGCGGTGATGCGCACAAAGAGCGCTTCCGTGCGGAGCGATTCGATGTCGGCGCACCCCACGTAGCCCATGCCACTGCGCAAACCGCCCACCATCTGAAAGAGCACGTCCGACACCGGTCCCTTGTATGGCACGCGCCCCTCGATTCCCTCGGGGACAAATTTTTGATTACTCATCTCGCCGTCTTGGAAGTAGCGGTCGGCGCTGCCGTCCTGCATGGCACTGAGCGAACCCATGCCGCGGATCATCTTGAACCGACGCCCCTCGAGCAGGAGCGATTCACCCGGACTTTCCTCGGTGCCCGCGAGCATCGAGCCCATCATGACCGTGTGGGCGCCAGCGGCAATCGCCTTGACGATATCGCCGGAATATTTGATCCCGCCGTCGGCAATGACGGGCACATCGCCAGCGCCTTCGACCGCGTCCATCACTGCGGTGAGTTGCGGTACGCCGACGCCCGTGACGACGCGCGTCGTGCAAATGGAGCCGGGGCCGACGCCGACCTTCACCGCGTCCACACCGCGCTCGACGAGCGCCACGGTGGCCTCACGAGTGGCGACGTTGCCCACCAGCAACTGCACATGGGGGAACGCGTCGCGCACCACGGAGGTAGCGTCGAGCACCCCCTGACTGTGGCCGTGCGCCGTGTCGATCACCAGCGCATCCACGCCAGCGTCCACGAGCGCCCGGGCGCGGTCGAGATAATTGCCCGCCGCCCCGATGGCCGCCGCCACAAGCAAGCGACCGTGCTTGTCTTTTGCCGCAATAGGATACTGCCGGCGCTTCATGATGTCCTTCACCGTAATCAGCCCCACGAGGCGCCCCTCGGCGTCCACTACGGGGAGCTTCTCAATGCGATGCTTGCCCATAATCCGCTCGGCTTCGTCGAGCGTGGTGCCCTGCGGCGCCGTAATGAGCCCCTCGCGGGTCATGGCCGCCGACAGCGGCTGGTCGAGCGCACGCTCGAACTGCAGATCGCGATTGGTGATGATGCCGACCAGACGATCGTCGCCATTCACCACGGGCACGCCGCTGATGCGGAACTTCGCCATCAGCGAGCTCGCCTCGCGCAGTGTGGCGCTCTCGGGGAGCGTGTACGGCTTGAGGATCATCCCGCTTTCGGAGCGCTTCACACGGTCCACCTCGGCGGCCTGCCGATCGATGGACATGTTCTTGTGCAGCACACCAATGCCGCCGGCGCGCGCCATGGCAATTGCCATCTCGCTTTCGGTGACGGTGTCCATGGCCGCCGAGACGAGCGGGACATTCAGAGTGATGCCACGCGAGAAGCGCGAGACCGTGGCGACGTCCTTGGGGAGGACGAGGGAGTGTCGGGGGCTCAGCAGCACGTCGTCGAACGTGAGGCCGGCGCCTTCCCGAATGCGCGAAACCCCGCGCGCGGCAGGAGCCGAGGCGGGGCTTGGATTGGTTCGTGAGCGAGTCGAGGGTTCCATAGCGAAAAATACACAGTCCGAGGCCTTCGCGGGAGCCCCAACTGCCCTCCGAATACGCCCCGCCGGCGGCTTGGTGGGCCGCCGGGCGCTGGCTTAGTCCTTTTTTTCGACCTTGGCGGCGGAAATCACGTCGCCGGCCACGGATTTGCCGGCCGCCGCCACGCCATTGAGGACTCCCATCGCCTTGTTGAGGAACCCCATCGTCTCGGCCACGGTGCTCGCCGAGAGCTTCCCGGCTCGCATGGTGTCTTCCACCCCCTCAGCGAAGCGCTGGAAGACGCTCGCCGGGGCCGGACGATGCTCGGCGTACTTAGACTCGAGAAACTCGATGTAGTCGAGAATCTGGTAGGCGCGCTCGTCGGAAAGGGTGTCGAGGCGGCGTTGGATGCGGTCTTTGAGCGTGTCGTGCATGGGGGCCCCAGAGAAGAACTCAGTCGCGCCAGCGTTTGGTCTGGCCGCGTACGTCTATATGTACGTACGGAACCCGCCCGCGGTTACCATACATCCCCAGCCCACCGGCCAGCTCGGGGTGGTCGCGTTCGACCCACTCCACGGCGCGGGAGACGGCGAGGACGTCGAGGTAGGTAACCCGGCCGTCCTGATCGACATCCACAGCGAGGTCGGCGGCGTCGCCGTACTGATGCCGACTATCGCTCGCGGCGCGCGGCACGCGCTGATTGTGCAACGGCGTGCGATAGCCGGAGTTGACGTTGACGCTCATGTCGTGGTCACGCGACCCCAAGTAGCGCAGCACCAGCTCGACTTTATCGAGAATCTTGGTGTTGAGCGCCACGTAACGCGGCCAGGTGGATTGGCCGTCGTGCGTGATGAAATCGCCAATGCGAAAATGCGTGGAGATCGGCAGTTCGGCGTTCTCTGCGGTGACTTCCACAAACCCCGGCGGCGGCGGCGTCGCGTCGCCGTGTTCGCGCTCCCACTTGTAAGTGCCAATGCGATATCCGTTGACGATGCTACTGCTCTTGGCTGAAAAGGGGAGCAACACGCCAACGACGAGCGAATCGACAATCGACCGGCCGGCGGGGCCGAGCACTTCGAGTTCGTAGAATCCTGGGCGATCGGGAGAGCGCACGGTGCTGCCCGAGCCCATCTGCCCGACGGGCGTCATCGCGGCGGAGTCGCTGGCGCGCACCCACCGATACGGCAGGGAGTCGTGCCCAGGTCGCAGTTCGATAGGAAACTCGAACTGCTCGCCGGGCAGTCGCAACTGGAGTCGCACCTCCCCGCTCGCACCGAATGCGGTGGAGAGCGGAGCGACCGCGCGTGTGTCGGCATCGACGTTCCGCAGCGCTGAGCCGAAGAGCATGTCGGGCGGATGCGTGACGATCACGGCCATGACGAGTACCGCAACAACCGCCACCACGACTATGAGAGCTGGTGACCATCGGTCGCGCCGCTGCGGGTCGAGTTCGTGCATCCCGAATGATACCCCGCTCAGAGGGCAAAGGCGCGGAGCGCGGCGTGCGAGCCGCTGCACCCACGGCACGCGCGGTCAGTAGATGTAGACGGGGGTACCGAGCGGCACGACACGATAGAGTAACTCGGCGTCTTCGTTGCGCAGACGCACGCAGCCGTGACTCGCCGCGCGGCCGATGGAGGACGGCACATCGGTGCCGTGGAGACCATAGCCATCGCCGAGGTACAGGCGGTTGGAGCCGAGTGTGCCGAAGTACTGACGTTGATTGGTACCGTACGGCGGAATGATGAGGAGTTTGCCGACGCGGATTTCGTGCCCTTCGCGTACCTCAAACGGTTGCACGCGCCCGTCGCTCAAACGGGTGACCACATCGTTGCCGATCACCGTCAGGACGGCACCGCCCCCCACGGGGAGCGGTTTGCCTTTCTGTAGATGAAACGGGGTGAGTTGTTTTTTCCCCGCCGCCTCGACGTAATGCCAGTCGGGCGGCACCCACGCTGGATCGACATCTTTGCGTTCTACAAAGAGCCGACCGCGCGGTGTTTCGAATTTCCAGGTGCGACCGCCGTTGGTTTGCTCGAGGTTTTTTCCCGTGCCGGTGGCCACGCGCGTGGAATACAGCACGGCGTTGCCGAGCTTGAGCCAGAGGCGGTTGTCGGCAATGCTGACTACCACGTACGGCGCCTTTCCCGCTGCGATGTCGGCCGTGTTCGCGAGCTTGGCCTCGGCGAGCGTTTCGCCGGCCTCCGCTGCCGCGCGGCGTGTGGAATCGAGCATGGAGAGGTTGTCGTCGTAGCCCGTGTGTGTGATGTCGCGGCGGAATCGTACGTGCTCGACATCAACGGCGAGCCACGCCGACGCGGCGATCAGCACGGGGACGCCGACCACGGTCATCCACGCGGCCAAGCCGCCGACGGCAAAGAACGCGCGCAGGCGCTTCGGTGCGCTCGATCGCGACGCGGTGTCAGGCGAGGCGGGGTGCGTCATCAGTAGAAATACACGCGTTGCCCGACGCGCAGATTGGGCGCGAGGACTTTAAATTCGGCGGCCTCGAGCCGCACGCTGCCGGTGAGGACGGGGCTTGTATCGTTGGAGCCGCGCGCATACACGAGGGTGCCACCGTTGATCGCGAAGGCGGTGTCGCCGATGACGCGTTCGATGGTGCGCGTGCCACGCGGGGCGACCACGTGAATCGAGTCGCGCGGGCCGGTGTGTAGCCACGCATCGCGCCCGATCTCGATGGTCGAGGTACGGAGCACGGCGCCCTGCTGCTCGAGATGCAGACGCGCGCTGTCGATCGACACCGCGAGATGCAGGCGTTCGTCATCACGGGCGCCACGGCGCGCCATTTCAATGAGCACCTGCTCGCGGTTGGCCTCCAGCGCGAGGGCGGCGTCCACCCGCTCGCGCGCCGTGGCGTTCATTTTGCCGCGCCACTCGGCGGTTTCGGCGGCTAAGCGGCTGCGCTGTTCGAGGAGCACAACATCGGCCACGCCCACGAGCAGCGCCGCGCCCCACAACAAGCGCACGGTCCGCGGATACGCCTGCGCGAGTAAGCGGAATCGCGACACGCTAGCGCTTCGCGTACGAGCGCAGGTCGAGAATCGGCATGCCGCCCGGATCGCTGCGACCCACGCGTACGCGCGCCGTGATGAGCAGGTTGGTGAGCGGCGGCAGACTCTTGATGTCCTTGAGCATGGAGGGCGGAATGGCGAGGTACAGCAGGGCGTTCTCCTCGCCCGGACCGCGCGCGAGCAGATACGGCTCCTCGCGGGCGAGATCGCGTCGCAGCGGGTCGGCATACTGCAGGGAGAGCAACTGCACCTCCCAACGCACGATCTTCCCCTTGGTGCCTTCCGGGTCCGCACGCAAATCGGCGGCGCTGAGCGACGCGCGGAACGAACTGTCGGCTGGGGCGAGATCTTTTTCGCTGATCCACCCTTCCATGCGCACCTTCACCCAGCCGCGGTCGCGGGCGAGCGGCTCGACAAACACGCCGGGGGAGATGACGGCCGCGGTCCCGCTACCCGACACCGGCTGCATGACCGCGCCCTTGGTGACGCGCAGCGCGCCGGGCGCCGCGGCCGTGGCGGCGCTGGGCGTTGGTTGGGTGTCGGCCAGAGCGGGGGGAACCGCTTTTTTGGCCGGCTTATTTTGAGCGATAGCGCGGCTAGGCGCTAGGAGCGTGGCGGCAACGGCGAGTGCGTACAGGGAACAGAAGGGGCGCATCGCTGGTAGGGTCGCGGGACGGGGGCTAGATTTAAGAGGTTGCGCCCCGACGCACAAACGGCATGTGCGCGGAAGGCTGGCGCGCTCCCGAAACTTACTCTTTTGCACTCCGGCAGGCTACGATGGCGCTTCGGCACGATGCGAGCAGTCCTGTAGTGCTCGTCGTGCTCGACGGCTGGGGGTACCGGCCCGAACGCGACGGCAACGCAATCGCGCTCGCCAACATCCCCACCTGGGATCGCCTTGTGGCTCGCGCGCCGCGCACGTTGCTCGACGCCTCCGGGCTCGCCGTGGGGCTCCCGGCCGGGCAGATGGGCAATAGCGAGGTGGGGCATCTCAACCTCGGTGCTGGTCGCGTGGTGCTGCAGGATTTGGTGCGGATCGGACAGTCTATTCGAGTGGGTGACTTCTTCCGCAACGACACCTTCCGGGCGGCATGCGCGCACGCCAAGGCCAATGGCGGCACGCTCCACCTCATTGGCTTGATTGGGGACGGCGGCGTGCACGCGCATCAGGACCACCTGATGGCGCTTGTGACGTTGGCCGAACAGGCGCAGGTGCCGCGCATTGCCATTCACGCGCTCCTCGATGGCCGCGACACGCTGCCAACCTCGGCGCTCGGATTCCTCGAGCAACTCGTGGCCGCCACGGCAGGGCGCGCGACGATCGCGAGTGTCGGCGGCCGCTATTACGGCATGGATCGCGACAAGCGCTGGCCGCGTATTGAACTCTGCTATCGCGCCGCGGTGGACGGCACCGGACCCTCGTGTACCGACGCCGTGCAGTTCGTCCGCGATGCCTACGCGCGCGGCGAGACCGACGAGTTTCTGCTACCGGCGGTTGTCACCCGTGATGGCGCGCCCGTGGCGCCCATGCGCCATGGCGACGCGGTGATCTGCTGGAACTTTCGCTCGGACCGCATGCGCCAGATCGTCAACGCAATCGCGGTGGATGGCTTCAACGGCTTTGACGTGAGCCAGCGCCCGCGCCTGCACGTGGCCACCATGACGCAGTACGATGCCACACTCCCCTTCCCTGTGGCCTTTGCGCCATTCTCCATGGCGCGTATCGTTGCTGAGGTGCTCTGCGACGCGGGGATGACCACACTGCGCACGGCAGAGACGGAGAAGTACCCGCACGTGACGTATTTTTTCAACGGCGGCGGCGAAACGCCCTACAAAGGCGAAGAGCGTCGTTTGGTACCGAGCCAGCAGGTGGCCACGTACGATTTAATGCCTGAAATGAGCGCGCCGGGTATTACCGACGTGCTGACTGCCGCGATCGAAGCCCAGTCGCATAACTTTACGCTCGTCAACTATGCCAACGGCGACATGGTGGGGCACAGCGGCAATCTCGCGGCCACCATTCGTGCCTGTGAAGTGGTGGACCAATGCCTCGCGCGCATTCTCGCGAGCGCAGAGCGTTCGGGCGCGCGGTTGCTGATTACCGCGGACCACGGCAACTGTGAAATGATGATTGACCCCGTGAGCGGCGGACCGCACACGGCGCACACCACGAACCCCGTGCCCTTTCTGTTGATTGACGACGGCGCTCCCGCCATGCTTCGCTCGGGCGGCGCGCTGTGCGATGTCGGACCTACTGTTCTCGGAATGCTCGGTGTCGAGCAACCCGCGGAAATGACCGGGCGCGACCTGCGCCTCACTGGAGCTACCTCCTGATGTTCTCTCGCCTTCGCTTCGTCTGCCTGCTCCTCGTGTGCGCCGCCGCTCCGGCCGCCGCGCAGGTTGGTTCGCTGCCAAACAAGAGCCCATATCTCGACCTTGAGGACGGGCAACGCCTTGGCGTCACGGCCGGCATGATGACCTTTGGCAAGGATCCCGTACATGTCGGGCCTTCCGGCACCGCGCCGACGCTCGGGATTCGCTACGACCTGTACCTCGGCGGACCGGTGTACCTGACGTCGCGCTTGCTGGCGGCGAGCTTCGACCGCAATGTGCTCGATTACAAAAAGAAGCCGGCGTCGCGTCTGACGGGTAAGCAAAGCGGCGTGTTGACCGACCTCGATGTGGGGCTGTCGATTTCCGCGACGGGCGAGCGGAGCTGGAAAGGAATCCAACCACTGCTCAACATGGGCGTCGGCATGATCTTCGCTCCCGGCGACAGCAAAGCCGACGTGTCGGGTTACAACACCAAGTCCGCGCTCAGTGCGAGCTGGGGACTCGGCGTGCGCTGGGTCACCGGCAAGAACTCCGAGCTGCGTGCCGACCTCTCATACTACTACTGGCAGCTGAAGTATCCGGAAAACTATCGCTCGACGGATGCCGACCCGATTTCGATTTATCCCACGGGCAGTCTCACGCCGTACACGACCAACCGATCGCTCACGGTGAGCTACTCGATGGGCATCTTCCGCTAATTCGGCTGCGCTGATGCCCACCTCGTCGCTCACGCGCCGCGTACAGTTTGCGGCGGCCCACCGGTACCGGCGTCCCGAGTGGGATGACGCGACCAATGAGCGCGTGTTCGGCAAGTGTGCACGTCCCGAATACCACGGGCACAGCTACACGTGCGACGTCACGATTGCCGGTCCCATTGAATCGAAGACCGGGATGATCTTTGATCTCACTATCTTCGACGCCGTGCTCGCGCGTGAAGTGACGGAACGATTTGACCATCGCAATCTCAATACAGACGTCGCCGAGTTCGCCGAAGGACGCGACATCCCCACGTGCGAGAATCTCGCGCGCGTGATTGCGGCACGCGTCCAGATGGGGATCGGCGACTGCGCGGTCGTGACCACCGTGTGCGTTGCGGAAAGTCCCACGCTCTGGGCCACCTGGCAGCACGCGTGAGTGCGCGGCGGTGCACCGGAGTGGTGCTCGCCGGTGGCCGTGCCTCGCGCATGGCCGGTCGGCCGAAAGGGCTGGAGCGTGTAGGCGGGCGGCGGATTCTGGATCGTGTCTCCGCCGCGCTTGCGAGCGCCGCCGACGACCTTGTCATTGTAGCGAATGACCTCGATGCGGCGTCTTGGCTTCCTGGCGTTCGCGTCATCCCCGATGTACGCCCCGGCTATGGCGCGCTCTCTGGCCTGCACGCGGCGCTGACGGCTACCGGCACGGACGTGCTCGTCGTGGCGTGGGATACACCGTTCGTGTCGAGCGAACTCCTCTGGGCGCTGCGAGAGGCGGGAGAGCGCGAAGCGGTAGACGCCGCGGCTCCAACGAGCGACGCGCGGTTCGGCTTTGAACCGCTCTGTGCCTGGTACGCGCCGAACTGCCTCCCCGCCGTGGAGGCCGCGCTCGACGACGGTCGCCTCCACGCCGGCGGATGGCAGGGCGCGATCCATCTGCATACGCTCGACCCGTCGCCGTACGGCGATCCACAGACGATCTTTTTCAACGTGAATACCCCAGAAGACCTTCTGCGCGCGGAGACCCTCCTGTGACCGCTCGAGCTGCTCTGTCCCTCGTCGCGGCGCTGACGCTCACCGCCTGTCAGTCCGTGCAAACGCGGCCAGCGCCACGCGACACGCGCGCGGCGTTCCGCGGCTTTGCGGATTCGCTCGTGTCGCAGCCGTCATTTGCCAATGCACATTGGGGCGTCTTGATTGTGGATCCGCTCACCGGCGACACACTCTATTCGCGCAACGCGGGCAAGCTCTTTATGCCGGCGTCCAATCAAAAGATTCTTACCGGTGCAACGGCCCTCGCGCAGCTGGGGCCACACTTTCGGTTTGTCACACAGTTTGCTGCCACGGGGCCTGTGCGTGACGGCACGCTCGACGGCGACCTCGTCGTCATCGGTCGCGGCGATCCGACCTTCAGCGACGCGATGCGTGGTGACTGGCGCACGGCGTTCCGCGCGATGGCCGACTCGCTCACCGCGCGCGGCGTACGGCGTATCAGCGGCGCCATCCGGCGCGGTGGCGACGCCTTTCCCGACGACATCTACGGTTTTGGATGGCAAATGGCCGACGCTACGGTGTCATACGGCGCCGGCGTGGACGAACTGTTCGTAAATGAAGGATTCGAACGCCGCGTCACGCGCCGCGCGAACGGCGACTCGACCGTCACCGACGTGGTGATCCAAGATCCCTCGCTGTTCTTTCTCACGGCGCTCCGAGACGCGCTCGCCGAACGCGGCATCAGCACGGGGGCCGTGGACGCCACCGTGCCCGTCGCGGCCACGGGGCTGCAGCCTCTCTTTGCCTTGCAATCCGACACGCTCGGCGCCGTGCTCACGCGCATGCTCAAGCCGTCGCAAAACCAGATTGCCGAGATTCTCTTCAAGACCATCGCGCTCGAGAACACGGGCGTCGGCACCGCCGACAGTGCACGCGGTGTGATCGAACGGCAGATGGTGGCGTGGGGTATCAACCCTACCGGCTATGCCATTCGCGACGGCAGCGGCCTCTCGCGCCACGACTACGTAACACCGGAAACCATGGTGCGCGTGCTCGACGTGATGCGTCAGCATCGCGATTTTGCGGTGTTCTACAACGGACTCCCGATTGCCGGTGTAGACGGCACCATTGAAACCCGCATGCGCGGCACCGCCGCCGAGCGCAACGTGCACGCCAAAACTGGCACCGTGGACAAAGCGCGCTCGCTCTCGGGGTATGTGACCACCGCCGACGGACGCGTCCTGCTCTTTAGCTTGCTCTGCAATAATTTCTCGGTGAGCAACCGTGACGTCGAGCGGGTGCAGGACGCACTCGTGGTGCGGCTCGCGACGTTCCCGTTCCCACCCGCCTCTCGCTGACTCCCCTCGTGGCTCTCGACACCCTCCTCAGCATTGCCGACGCGGTCACGCGCGTCCTCGGCGACGTCCGTCCGTTGGCCGCCGAGTCCATGGCGTTGGCAGACGCGCAAGGGCGCGTGTTGGCGGAAGACATCGTATCGCCCATCACGCTACCGCCGTGGAACAACTCCGCGATGGACGGCTACGCCGTGCACGCCGCTGACCTGGCGACGCTCCCCGTCACTTTTCCTGTCCTTGAGACCGTGCGAGCCGGCGGTACCGCATCGCAGGCGCTTCCGCGCGGGCACGCGATTCGCATTATGACCGGCGCGCCGGTGCCCGACGCCGCGGACACGGTCGTGCGCGTCGAAGACACCGACGGGGGCGTGGAACGCGTCGAGATTCGTCGCGACCGCGATGCGGGGAAGAATATTCGGCCTCGTGGCGAGGATATTCACGCTGGGCAACTCGTCATGCCAGTCGGCACAACACTCGGTGCCGCCCAGCTCGGCGTGTTGGCCTCGGTGGGCGCTGCCACGGTGCGGGTGTATCGCGCGCCACGCGTCGCCATCCTCTCGTCGGGTGACGAACTCGTTTCGCTCGATCGCTTCGACGACGTGCTCGCCGGCACACGGATTGTCTCGTCGAACAGCATCACCCTCCACGCACTTGTGCGCGCGGCCGGTGGTGTGCCCGTAGACCTCGGTATTGCCCGCGATACGCCGGCATCGCTCCGCGAGCACTTGGCGCGCGCCACGGACTGCGACCTGCTCATTACCTCGGCGGGCGTGTCGGTGGGCGAGCATGACTTTGTGCGTGAGGTTCTCGAGTCGCTCGGCGCGGAGATGAAGTTCTGGCGCGTCCGCATGCGCCCCGGTGCGCCGGTGGCATTTGGGATGCTCGGCAGTATGCCATGGCTCGGACTGCCTGGGAATCCCGTGTCGACGATGGTGACATTCGAACTCTTCGCACGCCCCGCTATACGGCGTATGCGCGGTCACACACGGCTGTTCCGGCGCCCCGTGCCGGTGGTGATGGACGAAGCGGTACACACCATGGCCGAACTCACGCACTTTCTCCGCGGAACCGTCCGCACCGAACACGACGTGCGTCACGCGCGGCTCACAGGACCGCAGAGTTCGGGGATTCTCACCAGCATGTCGCTCGCCAACGCGTTGATCGTGGTGCCTGCCGGGATAGCCGGTGCGGCGGCGGGCGCCACGCTGCACGCGCTGTTGCTCGACGGCGACGCCGAACTCCTGGAACAGTTTGCGCTCTAACCTCCCGAAGGAACTCGCCGCGCTTGACCGGCGTTTTGTGCTCGCCGAATCGGATCTCATGGTGGCAGATGCCGTCGTGACGCTGGAGCGTCCGCGGAGCGTGGATGATCTGATCCTCGAGGCCGATTTTCTCAAGGATGAACGACTCCCGTATTGGGCGGATGTGTGGCCGTCGTGCACCGCGCTCGCGAGCATCGTGGCCGCGCTCCCCGGCACCGGCCAGCGCGCGCTCGAACTCGGGTGCGGCCTTGGGCTCGTGACCGTAGGCGCCATGCGGGCGGGCTTCGACGTCATGGCCACCGACTATTACGACGATGCGCTCCTGTTCACGCGCCGCAACGCCCTGCGCAACACGGGCCACGCACCCGCCACGCGCATGGTGGACTGGCGTGAATTCCCGAGCGACCTTGGGCGATTTGACCTCGTGCTCGCGTCCGACGTCCTGTACGAAAAGGAATACGCCGAACTGGTGGCAGCGGCTATTGATTGGTCGCTCGCGCCGGGAGGGCGTGCCCTCGTTGGAGACCCCGGGCGCGTCGCCGCGCCAGACTTCCTCGCGGCGTGCAAGGCGCGCGGATTGGCGACACGGCTCTTTGCGACGGTTCCCTGGTCCGAACCGCCCGCGCGACAGACCATCAACATTCACGAGATCACACGCTTGTGAGCACCCTCCCCGACGGCGCATCGGCACGATTGATCGGCGCAGCGTTTGGTGTGCTTGCCGTAGCCGCCGTCATCATGGTGCTCGTGGGACGCCGCCTCCGCCAATCGCTGGGCCTTCGCTCCGCCAAGCGTGCGCCAATGCCGCCGACCTTTATCGCGGTGCCGGCGGCGATCGTGAAACGCGCCCTCGAACGCGGGCTCGTCACGAGCGCTCAACTCGCGCGCATGTCAGAGACGGAGCGTCAGTTTGCGCTCGCGTCGTTGCGGCGTCAGCTGGAGGCGGACGAAGGCACCGCGCCGCACATTCCGCCCGCGTCATCGTAAGCACCCACGCGCCGCGCGTGCACTAGATGCGCGGCGGATGCCAGAGGCAGCGCACGGAATCGCCAACACGGGTCTGATTCCAAGCGGTCTGCGGCACGCTGCACCACCAATGGTACGTGTCGAGTAGCACATCGGGCGATCGTTTATCAGCGACGCGACGGGATTCGAGCACGCTATAGCTGGAATCCCGCTGTTGCTCGGGCATCCCCGGCCGCGCCTGCGGCACGGTGCCCTGCGGACCGCCGAACGGAGGGAATGCCGCTCGGCACGAGAGGCCGGCGACCACCGCCAGCAGGGCCGCGAGTCGGAACGCTGTCGCGCGCATAACGATCGCTACCCGCGGCGGCCGGTGCGGTTCCGCGCACCAACCGTCATGGCGAGGCTTCTCAGGTCGCCAGCCGCTGCGCGACCACCTCGGCCACGTCGTACACGGCCACGTTCTCGTTCCGCGCGCTGACGCTGTCGCTCAGCATCGTCATGCAGAACGGACAAGCCACGGCAATCGCCTGTGCGCCCGTGGCCAGCGCCTCTTCGGCGCGCTCGGCATTGATGCGCTTGCCGACGTTTTCTTCCATCCACATCCGACCGCCGCCAGCGCCGCAACAGAGTCCCTTGTCCTTGGACCGCGGCATCTCGACGAGGTGTACCACGGGAAGTGCGCGCTTGAGAATCTCACGCGGCGCATCGTACACGCCGTTGTAGCGTCCGAGGTAGCAGGAGTCGTGATACGTAAATGAACTGAACGGCTCGTGCAGCTCTTCGCGCAACGGAATGCGGTTCGCCTCAAGCAACGCTGCGATGTACGTGGAGTGGTGCACCACGTCGTAGTTGCCGCCGAACTGCGGATACTCGTTGCCAAGCTGGTGGAAGCAGTGCGGGCACGCCGTCACCACAGTCTTCACGCCGTACTTCGCCAACGTTTCGACATTGTCCTTGGCAAGCATCTGGTAGAGATACTCATTGCCCATGCGACGCGCGGGGTCGCCATTGCACTTCTCTTCCTGCCCGAGAATCGCGAAGTTGACATTGGCGGCTTGGAGAATCTTCGCAAACGCGACCGTCGTTTTCTTGGCGCGATCGTCAAACGATCCCGCGCAGCCAACCCAATAAAGGACTTCCGGCCGTTCACCACGTTCGGCGAGTTCGGCCATCGTGGGAATGTTCATGCCATCGGCCCACTTGCCGCGATCGCCCGGATCAAAGGCCCACGGTGAGCCACGCTGCTCCATGGACTCAAACGCCGGCATCACTTCTGCTGGGAAGCGCGATTCGCCGAGCACGAGATTGCGGCGCAGTTCGAGAATCACGGAGAGCGGATCGAGCGACACCGGGCATTCCTGCACGCAGGCGCGGCAGGTGGTGCAGCTCCAGAGCTCTTCTTCAGTGATGTAGTCGTCGAGCAGCGACTTGGCGAACACCGACTCGCGATCGCCTTTTTCAAATGCCGTGTCGCCGGTGAGGTAGGGCGCTTTGACTTCGAGCCGTTCGCGCACATTGATCATGATTTTGCGCGGACTCAACTGTTTGCCGGTCACGTTGGCCGGACAGACACTCGTGCAGCGCCCACACTCCGTACAGGCAAAGCCGTCCATCAGGCTCTTCCAACTCAGGTCGTTGACATCTTTGGCGCCAAAGACCTCGACGTCCCCTTCGAGGTCCATCAGGGTCATCACGCCCAGCGGCCCCGGCCCGCTCGTATTCGAGAGGTACACATTGGGGAGCGACGCCACGACGTGCAGGTGCTTGGAGAACGGCAGATAATTCAAAAATCCGAGCACGAGCAGCACGTGTGCCCACCAGAAGAAATCAGCGAGCACCACCGCCGTGGAGGCAGGCACCCACGTCAACGCGCGCGATACGGCAAAGGTGATCGGCCGCACCACCGCCTCGTCCGCATGGCCCACGTACACGAACGCGCCGGCGAGAAACATCGTGACCATCAACGAACCGATCCACGAGAGAATGAGCAGCGGATCGTTGGGATGCGTTTCGGCACCGCGCAAACGCTTCACGCGCTTGGTCAGGCGGCGGAAGAGGGCGAAGGCGACCGCACCCAGCACCAGCGCGCCCCACACGTCCTGATTGAGCGTGAAGAACAGGTACGCGGGCTTAATCAGGAGCCAGGAGAAGCTGAAGCCGGGAATGACCCCTTCGACGATCGCCTCTACGGTGCCGGCCGACAGGATGCAGAAGCCCCAGAAGATCGCGGCGTGCATCGGTCCGGCCACCGAATCGCGAAAAATCTTCTCTTGGAATATCCCGATGCGTATCAGGTTCCAGAGCCGCGCGGGGATCTGGTCCCAGCGCGAGTCATCGAGGCGGCCGATGCGGAGGTAGCCAATGAGGCGCTGGACGTTGAAGCTGAAGAAGCCCAGCGCAACGGCGAGGACGATCGCGAAAACAACGTGCGAGGCAGTCATACGGAGAAAGTACTAAGGGCGCGGCCGCCACGACAGGCGACCACGCCCTTCCAATCGACTGAGCCCTCAGCCGGTTACGCTCCCACCCGAGCGGGCGGGAGCGGTTCGCTCAGCCGCTGGCCTTGGCTGTTTTCACGGCGGCGGTGAGCACCGGCAAGATCTCCAGTACGTCACCGATAATGCCGTAATCCGCCACTTTGAAGATCGGGGCTTCCTTGTCCTTGTTGATGGCCACAATGCACTTGCTCGTGCGCATGCCAGCCAGATGCTGAATGGCGCCGCTGATACCGCAGGCCACGTACAGATCCGGGCTCACGAGCCGCCCGGTCTGGCCGATCTGGTCGGCATGGGGACGCCACCCTTCGTCCGTGACCGCACGCGTCGCACCGACCGCCGCGTTACCGAACGCGGCCGCACAGTCTTCGACGAGCGAGAAGTTGGCGGCTTCCTTGAGCCCGCGTCCGCCGGCAATGATCACCGGCGCTTCGCCAAGGTCGAGCTTGCCACGGTTTCCGGCTTCCGTCGCGGTGACCTTCACACGCGCGGTGGCGGGATCCATCGCCGGCGTAATCGCCTCGACGACTCCCGTCTTGGCATTCTCTGCCGGTAGCACCGCACCCGCACGCAACGAGATGATCGCCGTGGGGGTCTTGAGCACGAGCGTCTGCACAATCTTGTTGGTGTAGCCCGGGTGCTGCACGGTCACGCTATCGCCCGTGAAAGCAAAGTCGGTCACGTCGCTCGCGTACGGCATTTTCAATTTGGCGGCAGTACGGGCCACGAGGTCGTGCCCCTGCGCGCTCGCCGCAAAGAAGGCCGCGCGATAGCCTGACCCGAGCCGCGCCGCGATGGTGGCGGCCAGCACTTCGGGATTGTAGTGGACGTACGCGTCGCCTTCGAGCACGAGCACCACGTCGGCGCCGTGCGCAGCGAGCTTCGCGGCAATCGCACCAATGCCCGGCCCGCCCGCGAGCATCGCATGGACCTGACCACCCGTCTCATCAGCCACGCGTCGTGCCGCAGTGACCGCTTCGAGTCCCGCGCGGCGCAGTTCGCCCAGTCGCGTCTCGGCAAATGCAAAGATGTTGGCCATTAGAGTACCTTCGCCTCTTCTTTGAGAAGCCGAATGAGTTCGGGCACCGCGTCCTTCCCTTCGCCAATGATGCGGCCAGCCGCACGCTCGGCGGGAAGTTCGAGTTTCTCCAGTAACAGACGCTGTTCGGGGAGCTGCGCCGGCTTGGTCGCGAGCGGCTTTTTCTTGGCCGCCATGATGCCTTTGAGCGACGGATAGCGCGGGCGCGCAATGCCTTCGTCGATCGTGACCACGGCGGGAAGCGCCGCCTCAACGAGCTCAAACGCGCCCTCGAGTTCGCGGCGCGCCTTCACCGTGCCATTCTCGATATCGAGCTTGCTGATGGCACTGATGAGCGGCATCCCCAGCAACTCGGCGCAGAGCGCGCCGGTCGAACGGTTTTGCGTATCCACCGCCATGCGGCCAAACATCACGAGATCATAGCCGCCGCCCTGAATCTCGGCGGCGAGCGCGGAGGCCACCGCAAAGCCGTCGGAGATCGGCGCATCGTGCTTGAGCTGGACGGCGTTGTGCGCGCCAATCGACAGCGCTTTACGGAGCGTCTCTTGCACAACATCAGCGCCCAACGAAATCACGGTGACTTCGCCGGCGCCGAGTTTTTCGGTGAGTTGGACGGCAGCTTCCACGGCATAGCCGTCAAAGTCGCTCATGTCGAACTTGAGCCCCGACTCGTCCACGGCGGTGCCGGACGGGGCAATCTTGAAGCGGACGTCCATGTCGGGGACCCGCTTGATGCACACGGCAATTTTCACCGTGAAATACCTCGGAAAGGGATGTCTGAAATTAGTGCCGGGGGCGGATTTCTAGAAGCGAGCGCTGGCTCGCGGAGGCCTGCTAGGTAATAGCGGGTTGCGCGTCGTCGCCCGCCCCCGCCTCGTTTCCCGCCACCACGCGCAGCCAGAGTGCGGACACTACAAACAGCACGAGGGCCGCCCCCGACCACGGCGCTGGCACCCGCCCCGTAACCAGTACCGTCGTCGCCGCCGCGGCGAGGGAGATGAGCCGGGCCAACTCCAGCAGATAGCCCCAGCGCTCCCCCTCCAACAGTCCGCCGATGTTGGTCAGGGCCAGCACCACGTAGAACGTCAGCCCCACCGCTTCCGCCGTCGGCAGCGACTCGGCAATGGCCAGCAGCCGTACGGAGACAGCCAGCACGATGACGAACTGTACGAACGCGTACGCGGTGACCCCGCGGTCCACCACGGGGTCGTACTTTCGCTGGTTGTCGGGGGTAAATAGCGGCCCATCGACGGCCGGCACATCGTCCGGGCGCCAGGACGGGGGCCCAAAAATCACCTTCAGTGTGTTCCGCCAACCGTGCGTCTGACGCGCCATGCGCCAAATCTCCACGAACACATGGAGGTTGGCCCATAACGGATTCCAGCTCGCGAGGGGATGCGTGAGCCCATACACCGGCTCCTCTTGTTCCTCCACGAAGGTGCCGTGCCACCGATCCCACACGATAAACACGCCCGCGTAGTTCCGGTCGAGGTACTGCAGATTCACCGCGTGATGCACGCGATGGTGGCTCGGTGTATTGAGGATGAACTCGCTCACGGTGCCGAGCTTCCCCACTGCCCGCGTGTGAATCCAGAACTGATAAACGAGGTTCAGCCCGTAACAGGTGGCGAACAGCACCACGGGGACACCGAGGATGGCGAGCGGAATGTAGAACACCCACGTGGCCAGTTTACCAATCGCCGCCTGCCGAAGCGCCACGGCGAGATTGTACTCTTCACTCGAGTGGTGCACCACGTGCCCGGCCCAGAGCACGTGCACCTCATGCGACATGCGGTGCGACCAGTAGTAGGCGTAGTCCACCAAAATGAAAACGACGCTCCACGACACCAGCGGACCGACGTTGACGCCGAACCACGGGAATCCGCCAACCGCGTAGAATGGCGCGCCGACTGGCCAACGGGGGACGCCGGCAAGCTGCTGGACGGCGAGGCGATCGGCGACCCAGATGTAGACACCGATGGTCACGACCCGCATAAACACGCCCATCAACTGGCTCACAAGGCCGAGACTCACGTCCGCGACGGCGTCGTTTAGCCGATACAACCGCGCCCCAGACGTCCGTTGGTACCACAGCTCGATCCCGATCAAAATGAAAAAGAGTGGAATCGAGGCTTGGATGATGGACATCGGCGGACAGGGGCTGAGGAGGCTATCTTAGGGAATGGTGATTCTTCCTTCCCTAATAATGATGGGTTTCCCCCGATGACCGACAGCGTCTTCCACGGATCCGGCCGCCCCGTCGCCCTCGTCACCGGCTCTACCGCGGGAATCGGGAAGGTGTTCGCCCATCAGCTGGCGACGCAGGGCTATGACTTGATTTTGGTCGCTCGCGATGCCGCGCGACTACAGGCACAGTGCGATGAGCTCGCCCTGCAGTACGGCATCAACGTGGAACCCATTGCCGCCGACCTCTCGCGCGACGAGGGCATGCGGCGCGTCGGAGAGCGGATCTCGCAAGCCAACGCACTCACGATGCTCGTCAACAACGCAGGCTTTGGCACCAAGGGCAAGCTCGCGAATCGTCCGCTCGCCGAGCAGGCCACGATGCTCGAGCTGCACGTGATGGCGCCGATGCTCCTCTCGCGCGCCGCACTCCCAGGGATGATTGCCCGCGGCTCGGGCACGATTATCAACGTGGCCTCTGTGGCGAGCTTTGCGTTTAGCGCCGGCAATGTGAACTACTGCGCCACCAAGGCGTACCTGCGCTTTTTCTCATTGGGACTCGCCCTCGAAGTTGCCGATCAGGGGATCATCGTGCAGGCGCTGTGCCCGGGATTCACGCACACGGAGTTCCACGATCGCGGGGGCATGGACAAGACGGCTATTCCAGGCTTTATGTGGCTGAGCGCGGAGCGCGTGGTACGCGACTCCCTGGCGCAGGCCGCACGACGCGGACCCGTCGTGTGCATCCCTGGCAAACGCTACAAGGCGCTGGTGCTGCTCATTCGGTACGCGCCTGAGTGGCTCGTGGGGTTCTTCCGCGCTCGCTACGGCAAGACGCGGACGTAACACGCGCCCTCGGCGTTACCCGCCGAAGGCGTTGAATCCCGTCTCGTGCATGCCGATGACCAACGAGTGCACGTCGTGCGTTCCCTCGTACGTGTACACGCTCTCGAGATTCGCCATGTGACGCATTGCCGAGTACTCGGCAAGAATACCGTTGGCGCCGAGCAAGCGACGCGCCTCGCGCGCGATGTCGGTGGCGACATTCACATTGTTGCGCTTGGCCACACTCACCTGCTGCGGCGTGGACGTGCCCGCGTCCTTCATGCGGCCGAGGTGTAGCGAGAGCAGTTGCCCCTTGATGATCTCGGTCACCATGTCGGCCAGACGCACCTGCTGAATCTGGAACGCACCGATAGGCTTGCCGAACATCACACGCTGCTTAGAGTAGCTCAGCGCTTCGTCGTAACAGGCGATCGCCGCGCCCATCGCGCCCCACGAAATACCGTAGCGAGCCTGCGTCAGACACATCAGCGGACTCTTGAGCCCGAGGGACTTGGGAAGAATCGCGTCGGCGGGAACATGGACGTCGCTGAACACCAACTCACCGGTCATGCTCGCGCGCAGAGAGAGCTTGCCCTTGGTCTCTTTGATGTCGTAGCCCTTGCTGCCAGTGGGCACGAGGAAGCCGCGCACGCTCTTGCCGTCGGTATCGCCGTCTTCCGTCTTGGCCCATACCACCGCGACCTGCGAGAGCATGGCGTTCGTGATCCACATCTTGCTGCCGTTGATCACCCAACTGCCGTCGGGCTGCTGGCGCGCGCGCGTGAGCATGCCGGCCGGGTTCGAACCGTGGTCAGGTTCGGTGAGGCCAAAGCACCCAATCGCTTCGCCCTTGGCCATCTTGGGCAGCCAGTGACGCTTCTGCTCTTCACTGCCGAACGCGAAGATGGGGTACATCACGAGTGAGCCCTGCACGCTCGCAAAGGAGCGAATGCCGGAGTCGCCGCGCTCGAGTTCCTGGTTGATCAGGCCGTACGCCACATTGCTCAACCCCGCGCAGCCGTACTCCTCAGGGAGATTGGCGCCGAGCATCCCCATCTCACCCATTTCCGCAATGAGTTCCGTGGGAAAACGGCCGTCCACGTAGCACTGGCCGATGATCGGCAGCACGCGCTCATCCACCCAGCGGCGAATGGAATCGCGAACCGCGCGCTCGTCTTCGGTGAGCGCCGCATCGATGTTGAACAGGTCGCCGGTGCGCGGCTTGAGTTGCGCGGAGGCGAGGTGGGTTTCGGAGGCAGAAGTCATGAACGAAAGATAGGCGGCTTGACTGGGGTCGGGACACCCCGCCGCCGCCGACGTTCGAGGTAACCGTTGGCGGAATACGTCGCACATCCCACTGAGCGCCGTGTTCGTATGCGGTCAGCTGCGGTCAGCTGCGGTCAGCTGCGGTCAGC
>CANIWQ010000028.1 GCA_947471365.1 Gemmatimonadota bacterium
CCGCCCGTTTGATCTGCACCACGGCATCCACGAACGCCGGGAGCGGCTTCAGGCCGCTGATCGGAAAATTCTCGAGCGCGCGCAACGTCTGAATGCCGTAGAGCGCGCCCGCTGGCACCTCTCGGGTGCCCAGCGGGTCGCGCTCTACGCGCACCGAGGGATCCGGCGTGTGCGGCATCAGGGCGAGGTCGGGGTCGGCAGCTCGAACGTCGAAATCAAATTGATGTATTGCGTCGACGTCGTGACGATGACCGCGGTGCGGAGCCGTTGCATGACGGTGGTGCGCTCGGTGCTGGCGGCCCACTTAGCCGCAAGCGCGGCGGGAACCGTTCCGGCGCCGTCGTCGCGGAAATCACAGAAGATCTGCGCGTTGACTCCGCTTCCCGTGCCGTCGTTATAGCGCAACGACACAATCAGGGCGGAGTTCCCGTCGGTGGCGGCGGTCCAGGTGATGGCGAGTGGCTGCCCCGCCGCGGGAACCGTGATGGGGCTCGCGGTGAAGGCCTCGGCCGTCTTGCCCGTGAAGGTGGTCGAGAAGAATCCCGTCACGTCGCCGGCGTTCGTGAACGTCACACTGTCGCCCGGCGTGAACGTCATGCCCGATGCGGACGCCAGCTTATATGTCAGGTCGGTGGTAGAGACCTTGCGAAGCGTGTCGCTCTTTCCCGCGAGCTTGACGGCGATGTTCGCGCCGCCTGAAATCACGGCCGCCGTCGTCGGGGTCACGGCGGACGAGTACGCTCCCGCCTGACACGTGTCCGTCGCAGCGCCTGATGAAGCGAACGTGATAGAACTCGCCTTGTAGAAATTTGCCACCGGCGCCGTGGTGTAGCCGGCACCCTTGACCCGCGCGTTCATCGTGATGAGGGCAATGGCGGAACCCTCGGTCGGCGAGGTACTGAGGCACGCCGTCAGGGTGGCGAGCGGAATCACGGCGAGCAGAATCCGATTGAGTCGAAGCATCGATAGCACCGTTCGGGTGAGCGCGCCGGTCAGGACGTTGGGCGCGGACTGTAGAGAATGAATGCAAGCGAGAGCGTGGACGCCAGCATCGCGACCCCGAGCCCCGCTACGCTATACCCGTGAAGCAGCCCAAAGGCTACACGGCGCACGTCGTCGGGGGACAGTGCGTCCACGGGACCGTGAATTTCATCGCGAAGTCGGGCAATCTTGGGGTTTATCAAAAACTGTGCAACACTGCACGCGGCCACGGAGCAGAGGGCCGTGATGGCGGGCACGTACCGGTCCCGGGCGAGCCCCATGAGCGCAACGGTGACGAGTCCAATCACAATTCCAGAGAGAAAGACGGCGGGAAGCACCGCGCCAACCATCTGCCCCGCCATCGTGCGCGAGGGCAACACCGCAAAAGCGCCTGGTGCGACCACCGCCACCGTGATGAGCGCCGCACCGATCCAGGCCGCCAGCAGTAAGGCCGCGGTCAGACGCTTGGCGCTCGTGGTCACTGACGAGGAATCCGCGCGCTACCGTTCAGGAACGGGTTAGACGCGAGTTCCGCGCCGATCGTCGTCACCTGACCATGCCCGGAATAGACCACCGTCGCCGCCGGCAACGTGGCGAGCCGCTCCAGCGACGCCGCGAGTGCGGCGGGGTTTGAGAGGGGTAAATCGGTGCGGCCAATGGAACCGGCAAAGAGACAATCGCCGCCGAACACGGCGCCTTCCCCGATAAACGCGACATGCCCCGGTGCGTGCCCGGGCACATGCCATACGTTGAACCGCAGCGCCCCAAGCTGGAGCGCATCGCCCTCCGCGAGTTCGCCGTCGGGTGCCTCCGGCTGTTCAAACGGGAGGCCATAGGTGGCAGCCTGTTGGTGGCCGATGTCGTACAGCGGCCGATCAAGCGGGTGCAGCAGCACCGGGACATTCCATGCCCGCTTCACGGCGGCGATGCCGCCGATGTGATCGAGGTGCCCATGCGTGACCCAAATCGCGCGCAACTGCACCCTCGCGCGCTCGACTTCCGCCACCAGCCGCCCGCCTTCGTCACCCGGATCGATCAGCACCGCATCGCGCGATTGCTCGTCGACCACGAGATAGGTGTTTTCTTGAAACGGGCCGACCGTCATGCCGTGCACCTGCATTAGTCGTGGCGCACGAGGGACGGGACGGCCACAGGCGCCGGATGTCCGTTTTTGCGCGCGGTGAGATACTTCTCCACGGCGATCGCTGCCGTCGTGCCGTCACCGACGGCGGTCGTGACCTGCCGCGTGAGCTGCACGCGCACATCACCCGCGGCAAACAGGCCGGCAATCGACGTTTGCATTGCGGTGTCGGTGAGGATATACCCCGCCGCATCGTGTTCGAAGTGCCCGTCGATCACGCCGGTGTTCGGTCGGAAACCGACGAACACAAAGATGCCGGTCGCGTCGAGGGTGCGACGCTCCCCGGTGACGCGATCCTGCAGCGCCACGTGCGTCATGAGTCCGCCTTCCCCGCGAATCTCCTCGACGACCGTGTCACGAATGACTTCGATTTTCGGGTTTGCAAAGGCGCGCTGCTGCGCGATTTTCGATGCGCGAAACTCGCTGCGACGGTGGATGAGGTACACCTTCGCCGCGTAGCGCGTGAGAAAGTCCGCTTCTTCCACGGCCGCGTCGCCGCCGCCCACCACGACGATCGTGTGCCCCTTGAAGAAGGCTCCGTCGCAAATGGCGCAGTACGACACGCCCTTGCCCGCGTACTCGATCTCGCCCGGCACCTCCAGCTTCACTGGTGTGCCGCCCGCGGTCACGATCACGGTTGGCGAGCGATAGATATCACCGCTCTCGCAGAGCGTCTCGAAGGTCCCATCGGCCACCTTGCGGGTTTTTTCGACACGCACAAACGTCTGTACATCGGCGCCGAATTTGACCGCGTGGCTCTGGAACTTTTCAGCGAGCTCGCTTCCGAGGACGTGTTCGAAGCCGATGTAATCTTCGATCACTTCGGTGTTGAGCAGCTCGCCGCCCGGGAGCCCCTGCTCCAGCACGGCGGCTTTGAGCATCGAGCGGCCCGCATACATGCCGGCGCACAGCCCAGCGGGGCCGGCGCCAATGATTACCACGTCGTAGTCAAATGTTGCCACGCATTCGTTCCTGTGTGTGATGCCGCAATTTCGCTAGTCGGCGCCCCGATGTGTAGGAGGCGGAGGAAATTGCTTTTCTTGAGACAGTCCTGAAAGTGGATCGGGTGCTCGCCCGCGTCCGATCGCGCGTCGGGGCGTGACGGGCTATCGAGCGCCGTGCCGTCCGCCGTCGACAAACAAGGTCTCGCCCGTCACATAGTCGGCCGTCGCCAAATACAGCACGGCTCGCGCGACATCCTCCGGCGTCCCAAGTCGCCGGAGAGGAGTAGACGCGGCCGCCTTTTCCTGTTCGGCGACGGGCCACCCTTCGGGCGCCAGCACCGTCCCGGGCGCCACAGCATTTACCCGCACCCGAGGTGAGAGCGCTGCGGCGAGCGCGCGGGTCATGTCGGCCACCGCGGCCTTCGCCACGCCGTGCGGCACGAACTGCGGCCACGACTCAAAGCCCATGTGGTCGCTGATATTGACGATAGCGCCGCCGGCGAGTCCCATCGCGCGCGACGCAGCCAGCGCCAGAAAAAACGGCGCGCGCAGATTGAGCGCGAATATTTCATCCCACTGCGCGGGCGTGACCGTCGCCAGTGGCGTTCGGTGCATGGACGCGGCGGAGTTCACCAAAAGATCGATGCGACCAAATTGTTGCTCGACGTCGGCCACGAGGAGCGCCGGCGCGGCTGCGTCGAGTAAATCCGCGGAAAAAGCTATCGCCGTGCCGCCCGCGGCCACAATCGCATCCACCGTCTCTCGGCCGCCGTCCGATGAGGCGTGATGGTGCACCGCCACCTGGGCGCCGGCCTCTCCAAGCGCCAGCGCAATCGCGCGCCCCACACGGCGCCCCGCGCCCGTCACCAACGCGACGCGACCGAGCAGTGCGTCGGATTTCACGCCGTGCGCTGCGCGCGACGCTGCGCGACGCGCGCTTCCTGAATTTCGAGCCACTCACTCGACACACACTGGCATCCAATGACGCGCGGCCCCGACGCGGCCCCGTGCCAGTCCGAGCCGCCACTGGGGACGAGGTCAAAGTGCTGCGTGAGCGCGGCGAGGCGACGGACATCCTCGCCGCCGTGACTCGGATGGCGAATCTCAATCCCGTCGAGTCCCTGCGCGACCAACGCCTCAATCAGCTCCCGTCGACCATCGCCACCAGGGTGGGCGAACACCGAAATGCCGCCTGCTTCGTGCACGAGACGCACACCGTCCGCGACCGAGAGACGCGACTTCTCGACGTTGGCCGGTCGTCCCGCGCCGAGGTACCGATCAAAGGCCTCGCGTTGATCCTTCACCCAGCCGCCCGCAATGATGGCGCGCGCGACGTGGGGACGGCCAATGGCACCGCCGGCCGCTTCCGCCAGCACGGCCTCCACCGTCACAGGGACGCCAAGCGCATTCAGTTTTTCGACGATCGCAATCGCTCTCGCCCGACGCGCATGCCGCACGTCGGTCAAGGCATGTTCCATATGCGCCGGTCGGTCGAGATGCAGCCCGAGCAGATGCACTTCGCGGTCGCCCTCGAACACGCTGAGTTCCACGCCGGCGATGATGCGGACGCCGAGCTGGTCACCCATAAGGCGCGCTTCGGCCACACCGGCCACGGTATCGTGATCGGTGATGGCCAGCGCGGCCAGTCCGGCGGCGGCGGCATTGGTCACAGAGTCCGAGGGCGTCCGCGCGCCGTCGGATGCCGTCGTATGCGAGTGCAGATCGATGGAGCCAGCGATGGTCAGCGCCACGCGCGTGTACGACACGCCCTCAGCGCCGTCGCCGGCGCTCACGATGCGTAGCCGGCCTCGGGCGACCGCTCACTCGACTGCGAGGACGCGAACAGCACGCGCACGTCGGCGTCGCTCAGCACGGCGAGCGCCGCCTCGCGCCCACGCTCGCCACGTGGCGAGTACCGCGTGACGCGCACCGTGCGTGCGTCCCCGGTGCCCGTCACGAAGATGAGCCCAAACTCATCACCGTCGTACTGCGTCACGTAGCCCGAAGGATACACCTGCCAGCGGGTGCCATCGATTTCGATCATGCGACTTGGCATTACCCCAACTCCACTTCAGTGTAAATACGTGCGGGATCAAGGACGCGATCCGGTGCGGTGGCATGCGCGGCGGCCAGCATGCGCGCGTCGTCAGCCTCCGTGAACTCAATAAAGGCACCGCTCAACGCGGCTTCCTCAAACACCCAAAAACGACATTTCGTTCGCTCGTAGTGCGCTTGGCGCACCTTGAGTTTTTCAAAATACTTCGTCCGCTCACCGGCGGGGACGATCGTTCGCTGCAGAGAGAGGGCGCGCGGCATCTCGTCAGGACTAGAGTCGGGGTGCGGCTACCAGCCGCGCTCAGGAATTGTTTCGAGCGTGCGTTTGAGATCCGACATAAAACGGTCCGCGTCGGCACCGTCCACCACGCGGTGATCGAACGAGAGCGAGACATACGCGCAAGTGCGAATCGCGATGGTGTCTTCGCCATCGGGGCCGGTGATGACCTTGGGCCGTTTTTCAATAGCGCCGAGGCAGAGGATCGCCGTGGTGCCCACGGGAATGATCGGTGTGCCGGTCAGCGAACCGAAGGTACCCGGGTTCGTGATGGTGAAGGTGGCGTCCTGCGCGTCGGCGGGGCCGAGCTTCTTGGAGCGAGCGCGTGAGGCGAGGTCGACCGCGGCCTTCGCGATCCCGCTCAACGAGAGGTCCTCGGCGTGCTTGATGACCGGCACGATCAATCCTGACGGCTCGAGCGCCACGGCGAGGCCGATGTTGTAGCGCTTGCGGTGAATGATCTCGGTGCCATTGACCGCCGCGTTCATCAACGGATGCCGCTTGAGCACCTGCACGGTCGCCTGAATGATGAACGGGAGGAAGGTGAGTTTCTGTCCGTTCTGCGCTTCAAACTCGCCGCGCAACGCGGTGCGCACCCGGGCGACACGCGTGAAGTCGAACTCAAAAAATGTCGTCACATGGGCCGCCACGCGGCGCGCCTGCGCCATGTGATCGGAGGTCAGGCGACGCAACTTGGACATTGGCTCCACCACATCGCCCGGCCAGGCCGTTGCCGTGGGAGACGCGGACAGCTCCATGGCGGGCATGGCGTGCGCGCCGCTGATCATGCCGGCCGGCGCCACCTGAGGCATTGGCGCGCCGCTCTCGAGGAAGTGCTCGAGATCGCGCTTGGTCACACGCCCTGCGATGCCCGTGCCGGTGAGCGCCGCGATCGCAATGCCTTTGTCGGCGGCAATGCGACGGACGAGCGGTGAACTCTTCGTGCGCACGCGCTCCTCGAAGCTACCATTCGGCGCGCTTGGAGCCGCCGGTGTGCGCGGCGCGGAAGCAGCGATGCTCGCGGCCGGCCGAGCATCCGGTGCCGCGACCGCAGCGACGGCGACGGCGACGGGTGCGGGCGTAGCTACCGACGCAGTGAGCGCGGCCCCTTTCTCCGTTTCAATACGGGCCACAACGGTGTTGATGCCGACCGTCGTCCCCTCTTGGATGATGATCTCAGCCAGCACGCCCGCGGAGGGGGCCGGAATTTCAGCGTCCACCTTGTCGGTGGAGATTTCGAAAATCGGCTCGTCGCGTTTGACGTCGTCACCGACCTTCTTCAGCCAACGGGACACTGTCCCCTCGGCAATGGACTCCCCCATCTGGGGCATAATCACGTCTACGCGAGCCACCGATCGTTCCTCTAGTCTGATTGCGGGCGTTTGGTCGGTTTCGACATCGCCCGGATCACGAGCACCGGGAGACTCACGGCGCCCAAGGCACCGCCGACCATCGCATAAATGTACCAGTTGCACGCCGGAACGCCCGAGCAGGACTGCGTATGCGTCAGGTAGGCGACCATCTTCGACAAAAACGCGAAGATCATCGCCCCACTGAAGAGCCCGAGCCAGGCGGTAAAGCACCCCACGAACACGCGACGCGCGAGCGGGGCGCGGGGCGCCTCCGCTGGTCCGTCTGCGGCACTCTCCGGACCGGTCATTCGCCTAGTACGCGGCGGTGGAGGCGTGCCGAGCGTCCACCTGCCGGTGCAGGCGGACAAAGAACTTCTTCACATTGCGGTCGAGGCGGCTCTCACCCTGCGCCGACGTGTGCGCTTCGACGAAGGTGTAGTGCCCTCCTTCCATTTTGACCGTGAGCGTGAGGGTGTGGACTTCCTCAGGAGCGCCGACCACGCCTTCGAACGTCCGGCTCCGCGCCGCAGACTGCGTTTTGCGCAATCCGATCATCGGAAAGAAAATATCGGCGTCGGCCAAGACGGCGTCGGGCATCACGCTGGTGCGATGAAAGTGCTTCACGGTTTTCTCTCGGTAGCGCCGGGTTCCAGCCCCGGACGGATGAGCTGTCGCCAATCGAGCGTCCGCTGCAACGGTTGCGTCGAATCGGCGCGGAACTGAACTCCCATCGCCCACTCACCAGCGGTGAGGAACGTCAGGGTCGCATGATACGTCCCCACCTCGGGGCCGTACACAAACCCGTCATAAATCGAATGACGGTCGGCATTGGTCGCAAAAATGCGCCCCTGCCCGTTCACGATCGGTTGCCGTGTCTTCTTGTCGCGCACCGTCACGGTGTAATGCGTCGGCTCTTCGGCAAACGGCGGCACGACATCGGAATGAATGCGAACATCGAAATCATCCGTCCAACCGCGCTGGTCCGTGACTGGCTGCGACGGTCCACAGCCGCCCAACCCAAGGACGGCCGCCCAGGTCATCCAGCGAAATCGAAGCGCGAGGGTCATGGTCAGAACTCCAAGCCGAAGTGGGTGATCTGCGCCGCTCAAAGCACATAACGACGGGAATACACGCGTGTCGTCATCTGCACCAATTAAGGTTGTGCTCGGATTGGAGCCCCGCAGCGGCTTATACCGATTTGTAATAGAAGCTTAACGACTATTGAATCCCCATCACACCTCAGCGCACAAAAAACTTTCGGTTCGGCTCGCCAGCTGGCTGCGACGAGTCCGCGACCCCACCGACGGCATGACTACTGAGGCGGCCGCGACCGTGTGGCCTCACGCACGAACACCATGCGCTGCATCGCGGTGATCCACGCCGACACCGCGAGGAGCGTCACGACGCCACCTAAGACCCACCCACCGAGGGCGAGGCCAAAGAATGCCTGCGGCGCGGAGAGCAGCACCACACGCTCGGGGCGCTGCATCCAGCCGACCTTGGCGTCCACGCCAATGAGTTCGGCACGCGAACGCGTGTACGACGTGAGAAACGTACCGATGAGCGCCGCGAGGCTGACCGCCACCATGGGCACACTGTGATACGGTCCGTCCGCCGACCAAAACAGCGTGAGCCCGCCGAGGACGGCGCCGTCGGCAATGCGGTCGAGGGTGGAGTCGTAAAAGGCGCCAAAATCGGTGGCCTGCCCCGTGCGTCGCGCGACCGTACCGTCGAGCACGTCAAAAAACGCGGTGAGCCCCAGCACCCACCCCGCGAGGTGGATGTGCGCCGTCGCATACAGGGCGCCCGACGCCACCATGCACAGCGTGCCCAGCGTGGTGATCGTGTTCGGATTCACGCGCCGACGCACCATCGCGTCGGCTAATGGTTCGATCAGCCGCAGGTACCCGGCGGTAATCGCGCTCCAGAGAGTCAGCATTCCAGCGATAGGTGCGGGATCGAGACACGGCGAAGGTGGCCTAACTGCTTGTGGCGTAGCGCCATACGAGGCCAACGCACACACCCAAAGGTACGTGGGGTGCGCGAAGCGAGGCAACCGAGCGCCTTAGCGATAGAGTTGATACCGCTTCATCCGATCGCGCCATGCCAGCACCAACGGCAGCTGCTGATCGAGCACGCTATCGGGGTCATCGCCGCGCAGGATCGCCTCACGCGCTGCCGTGGAGCCGAAGAGTTCGTCAAACCGCGGCTGGCGGAACGTCAGCGAGTCGCCCGATGTTTTGGCAATCGCCCACAAGAGGGCCGCGCCCACTCTGGTCGGGCTCACGGCATCGCGATCGGTGACGATGATGCGTAGGCCCGGCACCGTGACGCCCGGGTGTTTGTGATCCGTGGGGTTGTTGGGCGTGAAGCGTTCGGCTTCGAACTTCACCCCGGGGAGCAACCGTTCGCGCAGAAGGTCCACGACCTCGCGGCTCTTCAGCCAGGGCGCACCCACGCGCTGGAACGGCTCGCCCGTGCCTCTGCCCACGGAGAGGTTGGTGCCCTCGAACATCACCGTGCCGGGGAACATCAACATGCTCTTGAGCGACGGCAGATTGGGCGACGGGCGAACCCACGGGAGCTTTGTTTCGTCAAACCACTGCGCACGCTTCCACCCGCGCACGGGCACCACGCGGAGGTCGGCCTGCAGTGACAGCTCGCCATTGAACAGCAGCGCGAGCTCCCCCATCGTCATGCCGTGGCGAAGCGGGATCGTGTAAATGGCGTGCGCCTTCCCTCTGCGCCCGGGCACCGGATCGGCGTCATCGGCGAGGACGCTGTCGAGCATCGGCCCCTCGAGCCGCGTCCCGGTGATCGGGTTCGGGCGGTCCAGCACCACCACGGGAATGTGGAGCCGCGCGCCGGCGCGTATGGCGTAGAGCATCACGCCGATGTACGTCCACGTTCTGGCCCCGCTGTCTTGCAGGTCCACCACGAGCACCTCCACTCCGCGGAGCAGCGAATCCGGCGGTGCGATGGTGCCCATACGATACAGTGAGTGCACGATCAGGCCACTCCGGGCATCCTTTTCGTCATCCACATCAGGGTGGTCTTCCGTGCCGCGCACCCCGTGCTCGGGGGCAAAGAGCGCCACGAGTTGCACGCGCGCTTTGCGCGCGCGAGAATCCTGCATCAGTAGCTCGATATCGGACGTCCCGTGCTCATCGATGCCGGTCTGGTTGGTCAGGAGCGCCACCCGGCGATTCTGCACCAGCCCGATCTGTTCATCGAGGAGCACACTGATGCCTGGACGGACGCGCTCCGGCCGCCGAGTCTCGCCGCGCGATTGTGCCTCGGCTCCCAGTGTGCAGATTAAAGTGGCTAGCGCCACTGCGATTGTTCTATTCATCACCCGCCATCCTTTGTGACGATGCCCATGTTTCGCCGTGCGATTCTCTGCTGCGCGCTCCCCGTCCTCGCGTCGTGCGCTGCGCGTAGCCCGCAACCGGTGCGGCGCGTTCCGGCTCCCGCTCCATCAAAGGTCACACCGGCACCCGCCCCGCGGGAGTCCAGTGCGACGGTAACGACGGGCATCGTCACTCCGCCTGCTGATACCGTACCCGTGGCGGCGGCCGCGGCGGCCGCGGCGGCACAGCCGATCGCCGAGGCATCCGAAACCGCGATGAGCGGCACCGCACGCCGTCGGCGCCCGCTCGCTGCGCCAGATTTTGAACCGTCGCTGACCGCTCCGCTCAACGACGCCGCACGCCGGTGGATCGACCAAACGCTGCTGAGTCTGTCGCTGCGCGAGCGCGTGGCGCAAATGGTCACCGTCTGGCTCCTCGGCGACTACACCAGCACCACCGACCCCGCGTACCAAGAAGTGCGCCGCTGGGTGCAAGAGGACGGCGTCGGTGGACTCGTGATGTCGCTCGGCTCGCCGATTGAAGTCGCCGCGAAGGTGAACGATCTACAGAAACTCGCCCGCGTCCCGCTGTTGGTGACGTCCGACGTCGAGCCCGGACTTGGACGGCTCGAGGGAGGCGTCTTCGCACCCAATACGTACGGCGCCGGCAGCGCGACGATTCTGCCAAGTGAAATGGCGATTGCCGCCACGGGCAAGGAATCAAACGCGGAACTCGCCGGCATCATCACCGGTCGTGAATCGCGCGCGGTGGGCATTCACATGGCGTATGCGCCGGTGGTGGACGTCAACAACAATCCCGCCAACCCCGTGATCAACACCCGGTCGTTTGGCGAAGACCCTGATCAGGTGGCGCGCTTCTCGGCGGCGTTTGTGCGTGGCGTGCAGGGCGAAGGCGTGGCCGCGACGGCCAAGCATTTCCCCGGCCACGGCGATACCGACACCGACTCGCACAACGCGTTGCCCGTGGTGCGCGGCGACCGCGCGCATCTTAACACCACCGAGCTGGTGCCCTTCCGCGCGGTCATCGCGGCCGGTATCACGGGCATTATGACGGCGCACATCGCGCTGCCCGCGGTGCAGCACGACAGCGTTCCTGCGACGCTCGCCCCAGCGATCGTCACGGCGCTGCTCCGCGACTCGCTTGGGTTTAGCGGCCTCACCGTGACCGACGCACTCTCCATGGAGGGCGTCGGCAAGGGGTACACCGTCGAGCGGAGCACGGTACTCGCCGTGCTCGCCGGTGCCGACGTGTTGCTCAAGCCCACGGACACGCAGCGCGCGATCAACGCCGTCGTCGCGGCCGTCGAAGCGGGAGAGATTACACCCGCGCGCATTGATGCGTCCGTGCGCCGACTCTTGGAGCTCAAGCTCCGGACGGGGGCCGTGCAGCACCCCATCGTCGCGCTCGACTCGCTGCGTGAAATTGTTGGCGCCGCTCCTCACCGAGCGCTGGCGGAACGCATCGCCGGCGAGGCCATCACGCTCCTGCGCGATGAACGCGCGCTCGTGCCGCTCCATGACGACAGCCCTACGCTCGTCCTCACGTATACCTCCGAAGCAGACGTGGAGGCCGGCCGTACCTTCGCCAGCGTTATTCACGAGCGCCTGCCGCGCGCGCGCGTCGTGCGCATTTCGCCGAGGTGGACGCACGCCGCGCTCGACTCGCTATTGCGCCCCCGCGAGCGGGTTATTCTCAGCACGCACGTTCGCACCATCGAGGGGGAAGGACGCTTCGCCGTCGCCGAACACATTGCGCGCTGGATCGACGGCGTGGCCACCAAGCGCCCCGTGATCGTCGCCGCGCATGGCAATCCGTATGTGATTCGCGAGTTCCCGCAGGTAGGGAGTTATCTCGTCACGTACGGTCGCGGCCCCGCACTCGAACGCGCCGCCGCACTCGCCATCACCGGCCGCGCGCCCATCGGCGGACGCGCCCCGATTTCGCTGCCGGGGTTTTTCGCGCGCGGCGACGGACTCCCCCGCCCCTTTGCGAGCGGCGATGACTCCGGCACCGAGGCGCTCGCGGGGGACACGCTCCCGAAACTGCTCAGCGACTCGCTGCGCGCACTGCTCGATCGTGCGGTAGCCGACAGCGCCTTCCCAGGCGCCTATGTGGTCGTGGGCCGCAAGGACCGCGTGCTCGCCGAGTATGGCGCCGGTCACCTCGACGGCAAGGATTCGCCGCGCCCCGACGCCCACACGCTCTGGGACATGGCGTCGCTCACCAAGGTGACCGCGCTCGCGCCGTCGGTGATGCAGTTGGTGGAATCCGGAAATATCGATCCGGCGGCTCCGGTGCAGCGGTATCTCCCCGAGTGGACAGGGCGCAACAAAGAGCTCGTGCTGATTCGCCATCTCCTCACACACAGTTCTGGGTTGCCCGCATGGCGCCCGCTGTACAAGGAAGCGAACTCGCCGGATTCGGCGATGGCGCTCGTTTATGCCACCGCGCTCGACACCCTTCCTGGTGTGCGGATGGTCTACTCAGATCTCAATGCGATTCTGCTCGGTGAGATTCTGCGGCGCATCACGGGCCAGCGCATTGACGCCTATGCGGCGGAGCATGTCTTTGGCCCGCTCGGCATGACGGACACGCGTTTCAACCCACCCGCGGCGCTCCTGCCGCGCATCGCGCCCACAGAAATTGATCCGTGGCGTCAACGGCATCTGCGCGGCGAAGTGCACGACGAAAACGCCTTCGCGCTGGGCGGCGTCTCGTCGCACGCCGGACTTTTCAGCACGGCGCACGACATGACCCGCTACGCACAGATGTACCTCAATGGCGGCCAACTCGGCGCCGCGCACATTGCGAGCGCAGCCACCGTGCGACGGTTCACCACGGTCGTGGATTCCACCTTCTCCGCCCGCGCCCTGCTTTGGGAAACGCCAAACGGCGCGAACTCCGCTGGCCATCTGATGCAGCGCCCAGCATTTGGCCACACGGGCTTCACCGGCGGCTCGCTCTGGGTGGACCCCGCCAACGATTTATTCGTGCTCCTGCTTACCAACCGCGTGAACCCGACGCGCGCCAACACGAAGATTGGCGGCGTTCGGCAAGCGGTGGCGGATCTGGTGATGCGGCTTGGCACTGGGGCCACACGCGCGCCGCAGCCCGCGAAGTAGGAAGCACGATGGGACGGGAGCCGCTGGCCGACGGCTGGCGATCCCGTCCCGTCGGCCAGCGCTTTAGCGGGCCTTGGGGTTCACACGCGAGGTTTGGCTGACGCCTTCCGGCATTACGCCAATCGTGAACTCCACGGATTGGTTCGCCTCCACAATAAGGCGCACGGCGAAGCCGCCCGACCGCCGAAACCCCACACCGCCAAAGCCGATATTCATCGTCTCCGCGCGGCTCGAGTCGGTGGAGGTGACAATCACCCGCCACGTGCCGTGCATCGGCTCGCGGACCACAATGCTGGCCGTGCAGGAGGACTCGGACTCTTTCTCGCGGCCGTACCCGCCGCAGTCCACCCCCGCATCGGACAGGGGCACGCGTGCGCCTAAATCGAGCGGCGTGGCCGTGAGGGCACGGCGCCCATCTGGGGCAATGAGCTCCAAATCGACGGCTGCAGCGGCTACGGAGAGGTAGGGCCGAGCGTTCCGGTCCGCGTCCACGACGATTGGGGCGGCCTTGGGCGCCGGCCGCGTGAGCAGCTTCCACGCCAGCGCCGCGCTGCCGAAAAGGATGCCGGCCAGTCCCAGCGCCGGCACCAGTTCCCCGGCCCAGCGCCGGATTCTGCGGTATCCTTGAGAGGGGTTCTCCATTGCCCTATATTTATGTCGTGGTGCAGCGTAGTGCTGGCACCCCTGTCTCTAGGAGATTCCCGTGAGCACAATGAATCAGCCCGAAGTCGCCGTATTGATGACCGAAGCGGCGGGTGTCGAGGTTCAGAAGTTCATGACGGCCGAAAACGTCTCGCCCGATGTTGGCGGACTGCGCGTTGCCGTACAGCCGGGCGGTTGCTCCGGCTTCAAGTACAGCCTGCTCATCGAAGACAAGCCCGCTGACGACGACGCCATCGTCGTGCTCAACGGCTTCCGGCTTTTTGTTGATCCGTTCTCGATGCAGTACCTGGGCGGCGTGACCATCGACTACGTGACGTCGATGCAGGGCTCGGGCTTCACGTTCAAGAACCCCAACGCCACCGGTAGCTGCGGTTGCGGTAGCTCGTTCAACGCCTAAGTCGCCGAACCACCGCGGGCCGTTGCGCTTGATGCCGCGCTCGGCTCGGTGACGTCATGGAACGAGGCCCGCGATTCCCAAGGGGATCGCGGGCCGTTTCACAATCCCCCATATGTCTTCTAGCGCACTCGAAAAGATCACCACCGTCGCGGTGGACGCGCACAATGACCTCGCGCGCGTGGTCGCGGAACGGATCGCGACCCTCATCCGCGAACGCGAGGGCACGAATCGTCCCGTCGTCCTCGGGCTCGCCACCGGATCGACTCCGATCGGCGTGTACCGCGAACTCATTCGCATGCACCGTGCGCAGGGGCTGAGCTTTCGGAACGTCGTGACGTTCAATCTCGACGAATACTGGCCGATGCCGCCCGAGAGCATCCACTCGTACCACCGGTTTATGTGGGAGAATCTTTTCTCCCACGTGGACATCGATCCCAAGAATGTGCACATCCCGAGCGGGATGACGCCGCGGGCCGATGTGGAGCGGAGCTGCGCCGCCTACGAACAGGCCATCCGTGACTTGGGGGGCATCGATTTCCAGCTCCTCGGCATTGGCAAAACTGGGCACATCGGCTTCAACGAACCCGGGTCGGGGGCCGGCAGCCGCACGCGCCTCATTCATCTCGACAACGTCACGCGCCGTGACGCGGCCGCGGATTTCTTTGGCGAGGAGTTTGTTCCCAAAGAAGCGATCACGATGGGCGTCGCGACCATTCTCGAAGCGCGCGAGATTGCGATTCTCGCCACCGGCGAACACAAGTCGCGCATCGTGCGCCGTGCGGTTGAAGGCGACATCAGTGTTGAAGTCGCCGCCACATTCCTGCAGCGTCACGCCAATACCACGTTCTATGTGGACGGCGCGGCGGCGGCAGACCTCACGCGCATCGCCACGCCGTGGGTGCTGGACGAAGTGGCGTGGACGCCAGAGCTCACCCTGCGCGCGGTCGTGTGGCTTTCGCTCACCACGGGCACCGCCATTCTCAAGCTGACACAGCAAGACTACGCCGAACACCACCTCTCGTCGCTTGTTGCACAGCGCGGGTCGCCGGGCGCGGTCAACGGCGAAGTGTTCAATATCCTCGGCGCCAAAATCCGCGGCCGCTCCAAGTTGCCGCACGGCAAGCGCATCGTGGTATTCTCGCCGCATCCGGATGACGACGTCATCTCGATGGGCGGCATTTTGCACAAACTCGCGCTCAACGACAACGACATCACCGTCGCGTACATGACGAGCGGCAATATCGCCGTGTTCGATCACGACGTGCGCCGCTACATTGACGTCCTCGAGCGGTTGGCGGCCAGCGGCAGCATTGATGCGACGAAAGTACGCGGGTTGGCCGATCGCGCCCGCGCCTTTTTGGCCTCCAAGAAGCCGGGCGACGTCGACATCTCCGACATCCAGGACTTGAAGCGCATCATTCGCGAAGCGGAAGCGGTGAGCGGCATTGAAACGTCAGGCTTGCACGCGAAATCCGCGCGCTTCCTCAATCTGCCGTTCTACCAGACGGGCAAGGTTAAGAAGGATCCCATCGGCGCGGCCGATGTCGCGATCGTGCGCGCGCTACTCGAAGAGAAGAAGCCGGAGCTGATTTTTGTCGCCGGCGACTTGTCCGACCCACACGGCACGCACCGTATGTGCAAGGAAGCCATCGACGAAGCCCGTGCCATGCTCTGGCCCACGGCGAAGGCCGCTGGGCGCCCCGAAGTATGGCTGTACCGCGGCGCCTGGCAGGAATGGCCCGTCACGGACGCCACCTGGCTCGTGCCGATGGCGCAAGAGGAACTGCGTCTGAAAATTCAGGCCATCTTCAAGCACCAGTCACAGAAAGATTCCGCTCCGTTCCCGGGGCACGATGACCGCGAATTCTGGCAGCGCGTCGAAACGCGCAACAAAGACACAGCCGCGATGCTCGACCGCCTAGGACTGGCCGAGTACTTCGCGATGGAGGCGTACGTCGTTGAGTAGACTCGGAGTGCTCGATATCATCGTCATTGTCGTGTACCTCAGCGGCACGGTGGCGCTTGGGACGTGGCTCGGACGCAACCAGCAGAACTCACGCGACTATTTCGTCGCGAACCGCTCCCTCCCCTGGTGGGCGGTGATGTTCTCGATTGTCGCCGCCGAAACAAGCGCGCTCACCTTCATCTCCGTGCCCGGACTCGCGTTTGTCGGGAATTTCGGATTTCTGCAGGTGTGCCTCGGCTACATCGTCGGGCGGTTCGTGGTGGCGTACGTCTTGCTGCCCCGCTACTTCCAGGGCGAGTTGGTCACGGCGTACGCGCTCCTGGAAACACGTTTCGGACTTGGGGCGCGCCGGTTCACGTCGATCGTGTTTATGGCCACGCGTGCGATGGCCGACTCCGTGCGCGTGTTTGCGTCGGCCATTCCGATTGCGTTGATCATCGGCCCGTCGATGCCCAAACAGTGGGTGATGCCGGCGGCCATCCTGCTGCTCGGCGTGCTCACGATCGTCTACACCTACCGCGGCGGCATGCGCGCGGTGGTCTGGACGGAGTTACTCCAAGCTGGCGTCTACGCCACGGGCGGCATCTCGGCAATCGTCCTGCTCGGACAGTCGGTGGACGGTGGCTGGACGACGATTCTTGACAGCGCTCGCGCCGCCGACAAACTCCGGATGTTCGATTTTTATTTGGGGCTCGATCGCCCGCACACGATTTGGGCGGGCGTCATCGGCGGTGCATTTCTGACAATGGCGTCACACGGAGCCGACCAAACGATCGTTCAGCGGATGCTGTCCGCACGGTCACTCAAAGACGCCCAGCGCGCGATCATCGGCAGCGGCATTGCCGTCCTCGTGCTGATGACGCTCTTCCTCACCGTTGGTATTGGGCTCTGGACGTACTTCAACGGCGCGCAGTTCAACTCGCCCGATACGATTTTCCCGACATTTATTTTCCAGCGCATGCCGCACGGACTCGTGGGCTTGCTCGTGGCGTCCATTCTCGCCGCCACCATGAGCACCCACTCCGGGGCCATCAACTCACTGGCCGCCACGACGACGCACGATATTTACCTGCCGCTCACCGGACATGGCGCCGACGAATCGCGCACCTTCCGCATGGGCCGCTGGTTCGCGCTCGGGTGGGGCGTGGTGCTCACGGTCGGTGCGCTACTCTTCCCTGAGGGGCGCACGCCGGTGGTGGTGATCGGGCTCTCGATTGCGTCGTTTACGCAGGGCGCCTTACTGGGCGCATTCTTCCTCGGCATGGCCAACCGTCGTGCCAACCAACGCGATGTCATCCTGGGGATGTCCGTTGGCATTCTCACGATGGCCGGCGTGGTATTCGCCAAGCCACTCGTGGCCGCGTACCCGTCACTCGCGTCGCTGCTGGGCCCGTTCGCCAACGTGGCGTGGCCGTGGTATGTGCTCATTGGCCTCACGATTACGATGACCACGGGTTCGCTCTCGTCGCTCACGCACGCTTCCCCACCGTCTCCCACCCGCTAGTTTTCCGACTATGAGTTCAATTGTCATTGGAGTGGACGGCGGCGGCACCAAGACCACCGTCGTAGTTGCAGATGGAGCCGGCGTGGAATTGGCCTCGATCACCGGCGCCGCGAGCGCGGTACGCCCCGGTGGCGCCGAGCAGTCGGCCGACGTCATCGAAGAACTGATCGTTGCGGCGCTCGACCAAGCTGGCCAGTCGGACGAAACGCCTGCGGCGCTGTGCATTGGCGTGGCCGGCGTGGGACGCGACGCCGAGTACTCCGCGTTTTTGGCGGAAATGACGCGTCGGAATCTGGCGGAGGACCTCGTGGTCCTCCCCGATGCCATGATTGCCTTTGCCGACGCCTTTGGCGATGACTCTGGCATCCTACTGATCGCCGGCACGGGCTCCGTGGCGTACGGACGTGCACCGGGTGGCAAGATGGCCCGCTGCGGTGGCTGGGGGCCGGTCTGCGGCGACGAAGGCAGCGGATCATGGATCGGGCGACGGGCGCTGAGCGTGGTCACCGGCGCCTCCGATGAACGCGAACCCAGCACCGCCTTACTCGGCGTGATTCTCACGCACTTGCAGTTCGAACAGCCGGACGAACTCGTGGCATGGGCAGCGAAGGCAACGCCAGCAGACTTGGCGTCGCTCACGGCACCCGTGATGCAGTGCGCCGCGAACGGCGATCTCCGCGCCAACTCACTGTGTGCGCTGGCGGCAGAGGAATTGGTGATCCATATCCGGACGTTGTCGCGCCAGCTCTTTGTGGATGAGCGCGCGGCCACCCCGGTGGCGCTCGCGGGCGGCCTGCTGCGCCGCGGCAGCTACCTCCGCAAACTCGTGGAACTGCGCCTCAAGTCGGCTGTGCCCGGCACCCAGCTCCGCGCCGACGACGTCGTTCCCGTGCGTGGCGCGGTGCGCGACGCGCTCGCGATGCTGGCCCGCGCCTAAGAAACGAGCAGCGGTTGGTGCACGCGATATGACGCGCGCACCAACCGCTGGTTTCTCCCGCGCCGCGGCATCATGCGCCGCAGCGAAACACCTTAGCCGATCTCGCCGCTCGCCGACACCGGATGCTCGGGGAACTCCCCTTCCCAGCGCGCCATCACGGCCGTCGCGAGGCAGTTGCCGAGGAGGTTGATCGACGTTCGCGCCATATCCATGAGCGCGTCCACGCCGAGAATCACCGCAACCGCCTGGAGCGGTAGCCCAAACATCGCCAGCGCGCCGGACAGAATGACGAGCGACGCGCGTGGCACCGCCGCGACGCCCTTGGACGTGAGCATCAGCGTCAGCATCATCAACAACTGGCTGCTAATCGGCATGTCGATACCGCCGGCCTGCGCGGCGAAGATGCTCGCGACCGCCAAATAGAGCGTGGAGCCGTCGAGGTTGAACGAATAGCCCGTGGGCAGCACAAAGGCGATGATGCGCTTGGGCAGGCCGAACTTTTCCAACGCCTGCATGGCACGCGGCAACGCCGCCTCGCTTGACGCGGTAGAGAACGCGATCAGCCATGGCTCCCGCACCTGACTCCAGAACGCGCGGAGCGGAATCCGCGCCAGCAGCGCGATGGGAAGCAGGACGCAAAGCACAAACACAATCAGCGCCCCGTAGAGCGTCCCGACGAGAATGAACAGATTCTTGAGTACGCCGAGTCCGCTCGCGCCAACCGTCGTGGCGATTGCCGCGCCAATACCGAACGGCGCAAAGGCCATCACAATACCGACAAACTTGAACATCACCTCGGAGAGCGATTCGCAGAAATCCAGCATCACCTGCTTCGGCTTGCCCTGCACGCGGGAGAGGCCCACGGCAAACAGAATGGAGAAGAAGACGATCTGGAGCACTTCGTTGTGCGTGGCCGCCTCAAAGAAACTCTGCGGCACCATGTGCTCGATCACACCGGCAAACGACACTTCGGTCTTGGCAAACTCTGCACCCTTATCCGCGGTCGCCGCGGCGAGGTTCACCCCGACACCCGGCTTGATGATGTTCACCGCCAGGAGGCCGACCACCAGCGCCAGAGTGGTGACCACTTCGAAGTAGAGAATCGAACGGAACGCGAGGCGCCCGACTTTTTTCATGTCGTCGCCATGCCCCGCAATCCCGACCACGAGCGTGCTGAAGAGTAGCGGCACGATCAGCGACTTGATCATCCGCAGAAACACCGACGACGTCGCCTTTTCGACCATTGCGACGGTCGGATGGTCAGCCGCGGGAAGGAAGTAGCCGAGGGCGATGCCCAGGACCATCGAGATCGCGATCCATTGCGTGGCACTAATGCGCGGTTTAGTCATGACCGTTGCGGCGAGCCGCTGCGAAGCGTGGAGTTCTTGTATCCGTAGGCGAAGTACAGCACGAGCCCAAGCACCAGCCACCACCCGAACCGCTCCCACGCCACCGGCGGCAACCCGCGCATCACAAACACGCAGGCGGCTGCACCACCCAGCGCCACCGGCCACACAAACTTCACGCGGAACGGGCGCGGGCGATCGGGATCGGTCTTGCGGAGCACGAGCACGCCGATGCACACGAGCACAAAGGCGAAGAGCGTTCCAATGTTGGTGAGATCGTACGTCTCGCCCGCATCACCGATCAGCGCCCACGTGGCCACAAACGCGCCGGTAATCATCGTGGTGATGTGCGGCGTGCGGAACTTGGGGTGAATCTTGGCGGCAAAACGTGGCAAGAGGCCGTCGCGCGCCATCGCCATGAAGATGCGGGGCTGCCCGTATTGGAACACTAACAACACGGCGCTCATGGAGACCACGGCGCCGAGGGAAATAATCCACGAGAACCGCTGCAACCCGGCGCGGTTGAACGCTTCCGCGAGGGGGTCGTTGGCGAGCAACTGCTGATAGGGCACCAAGCCGGTCGCGACCGCACCCACGATGATGTAGATGATGGTGCACACGAGCAACCCCATCAAAATGCCGCGCGGCATCGTGCGTTGCGGATCTTTGGTCTCTTCCGCCGCAGTGGAAATGGCGTCAAAGCCGATGTACGCAAAAAAGACAATCGCCGCGCCCTGGTGGATGCCGCGGAATCCGTTGGGCGCAAACGGATGGTAGTTGGCCGTGTCGATGTGCTGCACGCCGACGATCACGAAGAGCGCCAGAACCGCGAGCTTCACCGCCACCATCACGTTGTTGACCCGCGTGCTCTCGCGCACGCCGATCACGAGCAGCCAGGTAATGAGGCCGACGATCACGAACGCCGGCACGTTCAGTAGCACCGGCGTGCCGCCGATGTGCGGCGCGCTCTGCACAAGCGCGCGCAACGGCGAGTCCGGTGGCGCAAGGATCACCTCGCGGTAACCGTGCACCATCCACTCCGGGAGATTCACCCCAATCCCGGACAGGAGTGAGACGAAATACCCGCTCCAGCTAATCGCCACCGCCACATTGCCGACCGCGTACTCGAGAATCAGATCCCAGCCGATGATCCACGCCACCAGCTCGCCGAGGGTCGCGTAGGAGTACGCGTAGGCACTACCCGCTTGAGGAATCATGGCGGCGAGTTCGGCGTAGCAGAGCGCGGCCAGCGCGCACACGGCGCCCAACAACACGAACGAGACGACCAGCGCCGGACCGGCGCCATACCGCACGACGGTGGTGCCATCGGCCGCGAGTTGCCCCGCCGCGGCCGTGCCGATCGATGAAAAAATGCCGGCGCCGATCACCGCGCCGATCGACAACATCACCAAATCGACGGTGCCCATCGTACGGCGCAACCCCGAATGCTCGGTGTCGGCCACCATCTCGGCGATGGGCTTGCGCTTAAAGAGAGATCGCATGCGGTGCAGAGCCGGTTGTGAGGGCTACTCCAACAGCAGGAGGCGGTGCACGGTAGACAGTAGACCGTTCACGTAGAACTGCTGGCTACGTGAACGGTCTACGGTCTACGGTCTACGGTCTACGGTCTACGGTCTACTCGCTGTTGCCGTTCAAATGAACAGCGGAGCGAGAACGAGCGTGATCGTCGAGAGCAGCTTGATGAGCACGTGGAGCGACGGGCCGGCGGTATCCTTGAACGGATCGCCAACCGTGTCGCCGACGACCGCCGCCTTGTGGGCGTCGGACTTCTTGCCGCCGTACACGCCGGTCTCGATGTACTTCTTGGCATTGTCCCACGCGCCGCCACCGTTGTTCAGGAAGCCGGCCATCAAAATGCCAACCACCGTCGCAATCATCAGGAAGCCAGCAACCGCTTCAGCGCCAAGATGCTCCGTCGGTCCGCCGAGGAACTTGAAGATCAAGCCCACGCCGATGGGGAACGCCAGCACGAGGAAGCCCGGCAACACCATCGCCTTGAGGGCGCCCACCGTCACGATGTCCACGCACGCGGCATAATCCGGCTCTTCGGTGCCCAGCATGATGCCCGGGCGTTCCTTGAACTGACGACGCACTTCCGTGATCACGCTCTGCGCGGCCTTGCTCACCGCCGTCATCGCGAGCGATGAGAACCAGAACACCAACATGCCGCCGATGAGCGCGCTCACAAACACCTGCGGCTTGCTCAGGTCAACATGCAGCGGCTGCCCCGTGTAGTTCTTGACTTCGTCGAGGTACGCCGAGAAGAGCAGGAAGGCGGCCAAGGCGGCCGAACCGATCGCGTAGCCCTTCGTCAGCGCCTTCGTCGTGTTGCCCACGGAGTCGAGCCGGTCCGTCTTGTCGCGGATCTCAGGCGGCTGCTTCGACATTTCGACGATGCCACCGGCATTGTCGGTGATCGGGCCGAACACATCCATGGCCAAGATGTAGCCAGCGGTGCCAAGCATGCCCATCGTGGCCACCGCGGTGCCGAACAGGCCACCCGCCGCTACGCCGTCGATCATGATGCCACTCGCGCGGCCCACCATGAAGCTCGACACGAGCGCAATCGCGATCGTGAAGACCGGCAACACCGTGGACTCCATGCCCACCGACAAACCCATGATGATGTTCGTCGCCGGCCCCGTCTGCGAGGCCTCGGCAATCGAGAGCACCGGACGATAACGGTATTCCGTGTAGTACTGCGTGATGAACACAAAGGCGATCGAGGTCGCCACGCCGATCATCGCGCAGATGAAGTAGTGCCACCAGGCATCCGGCGCGTCGGGCGTCACGAGCAGCCACTTGCAGGCAAAGAAGATCGCCACGCTCACCAGCGCCGCCGTGATGTAGTACCCGCGGTTCAGCGCGGCCATCGGATCCGCGTCTTCGGTGGTGCTCACCGACATCACGCCGATGATCGACGCCACGAGGCCGAGCGACCCGATGATGAGCGGGAAGAGAATCCCCGCCACGCCAAACGATTTGAACAGGAGCACACCGAGGATCATCGCGCCGATGTTTTCGGCAGCGGTGCTCTCGAACAGGTCGGCACCGCGGCCGGCGCAATCGCCGACGTTGTCGCCCACGAGATCGGCGATCACGGCGGGATTCCGCGGATCGTCCTCAGGAATGCCGGCTTCGACCTTGCCCACGAGGTCCGCGCCGACGTCCGCCGCCTTGGTATAGATACCGCCGCCCAACTGCGCGAACAGCGCGACGAACGACGCGCCGAAGCCGTAGCCGACGATCAGGAACGGAATCTTGGTCGCCCACACCGAAACGTCCGTGCCAGCCGGCGCAAAGAACGTGAGGATGGCGAACAGACCGCCCACGCCGAGGAGCGACATCGAGACCGTGAAGAGTCCCGACACCGCACCGCCGCGCAACGCCGTCTGCAGCGCCGCGTTCAGCGACGTGGTTGCCGCAGCGGCCACACGAATGTTCGTGCGGATCGACACCCACATGCCCATGTAGCCCGCGATGCCGGAGCTCAGCGCGCCCAAGAGGAAGGAGAGGGTGATGAAGACCGCGAAGACTTTCGGGTCACTCACCGGATCGGATTCGACGTGCGAACGGAGCACGCCATACCCGATAGCGAGCACGGCGGCCACGAGCACCGCGAGCATCGCGATGGTCTTGTTCTGGCGCCGCAAATAGGCTTCGGCGCCCGTCTGGATGGCATCGGAGATCTTCCGCATCTCCGGCGTGCCGGTGCTGCGCGCGAGCACCCAGCGCGCGAGCCCGACGGCGAACACGAGGGCGCCGACCGACACGCCCAGAATGATCATCAGCAAGGTTGACTGCGAAGGCATTACATGAGGCAGTGAGGGGATTCAATCATGCGGACCAGCGCACAATGCGCCGGTCCGCGGGGCAGAACTACGCGGCGGACGGTTTCCGCCACAACAGGTACACGGGAACGCCGAGCAACACGATCGCGAGACCCGCGAGCGACTGCAGGCGCGTCTTGTCGGCCATGAGCAACGTCACCGCCACACCGGCCGCCAACAGAATGTAGAGTGCCGGCAGCACGGGATAGCCAATGGCCTTGTACGGCCGCGCTTCGTTGGGACGCTTCACGCGCAGAATAAACAAGCCGATCGTGGTCAACGCGTAGAAGAGCAGCGCCGCGAACACCACATAGTCCAACAACTGATTGTACGTGCCCGTCAAACACAGAATGCTGCACCACACCGACTGCAACACCAGCGCGTAGGCCGGCACGCCATTCGTGCTGAGGTCACCTGCCTTGGCAAAAAAGAGCCCGTCCTTGGCCATCGCCCAGTAGACGCGCGCGCCGCTCAGGATGAGCCCGTTGTTGCAGCCAAAGGTGGAGATGAGAATCGCGACCGCCATCACCATGCCGCCGCCAACACCAAACATGCTTTCCATTACCGCCGTGGCCACACGATCCTGCGAGGCGTGGTCGATGCCGCGCGCCATGACCGTGGCACCATCGGCCACACCATGAATGGGCAGGACGCTCAAATACCCGACATTGGTGAGCACGTAGAGCAACATGACCATACCCGTGCCCAACAGCATCGCGAGCGGCAGGTTGCGCTGTGGATTCTGCACCTCAGCGGCAGCGAACGTCGGGCTATGCCACGAATCCGCGGAGAACAGCGAGCCGGTGAGCGCCGAACCGAACGTCACAACAAAGAGCGCGCTCCAGGCCGGCGTCCCAGCGAACCACTTACCGGGGCCAAAGTTGGCGGCGATCGCTTCGCTGTTCCGGCCGATCGTGACGGCCAACAACACGAGCAACGCCAGCGACGCCGTTTTGACAAAGGTGAGCGTCGTCTGCACCATCTTGCCCTGCTTGACGCCGCGCAAGTTGATCCACGTCAGCACCCAGATGGAAACCAACGCCATCAGACGCTGCGTGGAAAGTCCGAGCTCCACCGTGGAACCACCCACGGTGATGTTCGCGTGCGGAAACCAACTGAAGCGCTCCGGCGAGATGGCGGGGAGCAACACGCCCAAGAACTTGCCGAACCCGACGGCGACGGCCGCGATGGTTCCCGTCTGAATCACGAGGAACAGCGTCCATCCGTACAAAAAGCCCATGAGCGGGCCCATGGATTCGCGGAGGAAGGTGTACATCCCGCCAGCGCGTGGATACATCGCCGCCAACTCACCATACGCGAGCGCACCGAGCACCGTGATCACGGCGGTGAGTGCCCAGGCAATTAACAACCAGCCCGGCGATCCGAGCGTTCGACTGATGTCCGCCGAGACGATAAAGATGCCGGATCCGACCATCGACCCCGCGACGAGCATCGTCGCGTCGGTCAGCGTCATGGCCTTGACGAACTCGCCGCTACCGCCTGCAGGCTTGGTCATTTTGTGCCCAAAAAGGTTCCAGAATATTCGTCGGAAGTTACTGCGCGGGCGCGGGTTAGGCCAGACCGCCACAACCCAACCTGACCCGCTGAGCCGGGGCCTCGGCAGTCCCAAACACTCCGCCGGAACAGGCCACGGCGGATCGATCCATGGTCAGCTACGCGGGCGCGTCCGCGGTGACGTAATAAATGTCCTTCACGGGCGTTCCGTCGGGCTTGACGGCGGCGCGAAAGCGCATGTCCTCGAGCATCGCCTTGACCTTCTTGTTGTAATCGGAATCCTTGCTGGGATTCCAGTCGAGGAGACGCGCGTTCCCCTTTTCGTCGATTTCGAACTTCGCGACGAGGTGGTACGGGCGCACTTTGGATGGCACGGGCAGCGGCAGCAAGGGGAGCTGGATAAGCTGCGGTGGAAACACGCGCCCGTCACCCCCCCCTGTGCCAGGACCGTTGGCTGACCCGCGGCCGGTTCCAACCCCCGAGCCGACGCCGCCTCCGGTTCCCGGTCCAGTTCCGGCGGTACCGTCGTGGCCGCTTCCTCCCCCCGTGCCCGAAACCAGCGACGCGTCCTTTGGCGCCTCTGGTTGCGGCGGCGCCTTGGGCGGCTCTGGCTTGGTCTTTTCAGGCTCCGGCGGCTTGATCACCGGGGGCGGAACCACTGGCATGGGCACAGGAGTCGGCTGCGGCGGCGGAGGCGCCACCTGCATGAAACGGACGCGTTCCTGCACTACGCCACCGGTGCCGCCGTTGCCACCACCACCGCCACCGCGTGGCCCCGCCCCGCCAGCCCCATGTTCCTCAGGAACCAGCAGTCCGTGGACCCAGAACGGGCCGATGAGCAGAAAAATGATCAGGACGTGAAAAAACAGCGACGCCATGGCGCTACCCGCGCGATTCTCGCGCGGCAGCGGAATGCCGACGGGCGGCCGGTAGGGCCGTCGAGCGGGAGGAGAAGTTTCGGTCATGAGGGTTAGATAATGATACGGCGGGCGAACCCAAAAAGGTTCGCCCGCCGCGTCAAAATAATGCAGATCCTGCGCTATTTCTTCTTGCCAGCGTCCTTGGAAGCGTCCTTGGGAGCCGCGCCAATAACCTTCACGCCGCCGCCACGAGCAGCATCCATCGCGAAGATCACTTCTTGGAACGTCACTTCGGGATCGCCCTTGATGAAAATAATCTTCTCAGGACGCGGATCGTAAATGTCTTTCAACCGTGACTGGAGCTTGTCGGCCGGCACTTTTTCACGGTTGACCGCATACTCGGCACCGGTAGCGCCAGGCAACACTTCGAGGACGATCTGATTCGATACCGAGTTGGCCGGCGCCACAGCGGGCGTCGGGTCCGGCAGCTGCACGTCGATCGCCTTCCGGCTCATCGGAATGATCATCATGAAAATGATGAGCAGTACGAGGAGCACGTCGATCATTGGAGTGACGTTGGGCTCGTTGGTAAGCCCCGCGTCGCTACCTGCGGACATAGACATTAGGGGGTCTCCTTCTTCTTCATGATTTCAGAGAGATTATCCCCTGGCACGACCGAAGACGTACCTGGCTTCTGATCCGTGATGAAGCCGCTCACACGCACACCATTGCGCGAGATGAGATCGAGGGCATCGATGACCTTTTCGTACTTGAGGTCCTTATGGGCCTTCACGTACATGATCTTGTCGATAGTGCGTACGTCATAGATCGCCTTGACGGCGGTCGCGACGTCCTCGGTCTTGATCGGCTTCTTGTTCAGGTAGTACTGACCCTCCGCATCGAGGCCGAGGATTTGGTCGTTATCCTCTTCCGGATGCGGTTTCAAATTCGCGCCTTGCGGCGGAATCGCGGCGAAGCCCGCGTTAATCTGCGGGATTACGATCATGAAAATGATCAGCAACACGAGCATCACGTCGATCATCGGCGTCACGTTCGGTTCGGCCTTGATTCCGCCCCCACCCATCGACATCGCCATCGGATATTCTCCGTGGAGGAATTGGGGCTAGATCAGACCGCGGACTTGCCGGCGTTCTGCGCGGCGGTATTGAACTCACGGGTAAAGCGGCTACGGCCGAACTCGCCCGAGACGCCCTTGATGAGATAGTCGATCATTTCCTTCGACGAATACGTCATCTCAGCCGTGATGTTATCGATCTTGGTCTGGAAGTAGTTGTACGCCCACACCGCCGGAATGGCCACGAGCAGACC
>CANIWQ010000029.1 GCA_947471365.1 Gemmatimonadota bacterium
ACTCGCGGTTGTTGCCCGCGTCGGACTGGTTCCCACGATCGTTGGAGATCGGGGAGCGCGGGATCGCCGCGCGAATGTTCATGCCAAAGTTGGCGACCGTCGCATAGCCCTCAAACGCGAGCTGGTGCGACTGCACGTGAATGGCATCCGAGCTGCCCATCCACGCGTTGTGAAACTGCAGATACTGCTGCCCGACCAGGCTTTCGACGTTGGCGGGCGTCGAATACGCGCGCGCCACGTCGGCACTGTTCAGGTTGGTAACATCGAGCGGGCTGTTGCACGCCGTAACCAGCAACGCGCACGCCGCCGCCGATGCCACGCGAGAGATCATTTTACGCATCTGTGGTCCTCGTGGGGAGGCAACCACCTGCCGCCGTCGCGGCGACAGGTGAGGGCCTCCATCAGAATCAGAAGCTGGTGGTCAGCTGGAACGTGAACGCGCGGAGGTTCGGGAAGTTGTAGGCGTCGACCGCGTTGATAGCGCCCGAGCCATTGGTGCCGCCCGAAAGACCGGTTTCCGGATCGTAGCCCTTGTAGTTGCTCCACGTCTTCAGGTTGCGCCCGATAAGCGAGACCGTCCAGTCGCCGCGGCCAGCAATGGCGCCGATGCGATAGCCGATCGTCACTTCACGCAACTTGATGAACGACCCGTCTTCAACCACGTAGGAGTTCGAACCGAGTACGTCGTACAGCCCGCCGACGCCCGAGTTATCCGGGAGACCGACGCGATAGTAGTAGCCCATCGGCTTGGCGGTTTCGACCGTCTTGTTGAACTGGTCTTGTTCCTTGTTCTGGAAATCGCCGAACGACCAGGCACGCTGCAGGTTGAACACGTTCGCGCCGCGCGTGGCGTCGAGAATCGCGTACATCGAGAGGCGCTTGTACGTGAGGTTCTGCGAGAACGACCAACGGTAGTCGGGCAGCGCGCTGCCGTTCTTGTTGTTCGTGACCGCAATGCCGGTGGAGTCACGCATGATGATCGGCATGCCCCAGCTTTCGGCGTAGTTGAACGGCGACTGATTCGCGCCGAGCACGGCCTGCCACAGGTTCTTCGTGATGCCGTCCTTCGTCGAGTTGCCGGCGCCGGTCCACACAATGAAGCCCATGTCGTTCTTCTGCCATTCCTTGCCATTGCCGCAACGGCTCTGGAAGGACGCCGGCAGCTGGCTGCAGGAATTCACGAAACGACGGCCATAGATGGTGCCGAAATTCACATTCGGGGCCACATAGAACATCGTTTCCGTGCCCTGCTGGCCACTCGCCGTGTAGTAGTACGGCGCCACCGACGACTGCAGGCCGGTGATCTTGGACGTGGTCGCGTCGTAGTTGAGGCGGACGCTGTACTGGAAGTTGCGACGCTCAATGATCGGCATGTTGAGCGAGGCTTCCCACGTGTTGTTCTCAAGCTGGCCAGCGTTCTTCCACTGGCTGGTGAAGCCCGAGGCGGCCGGCGGCGGTACCAAGAGAATCTGGTCGGCGACGATCGAACGCGCCTTCGTGATCGTGAGGCCGAACTTGTTCAGGATTTCGGCGTCAAAGCCGATTTCGATTTCGGTCGCCACTTCCGGCTTGAGGTTCTTGTTGCCGAGCGCAGAGGCCGACACGGAGCCGCCACCGACCGAGAAGGTCTCGTACTGCTGCGAGAACGACGGACGGTTACCGGCCTGACCCGCCGACGCGCGGAACTTCAGCTCGTTGACGACGTCCTTGAGCTTGCCGCCCCAGAACTTTTCTTCTGAAATACGCCACAGGCCGGACACGCGCGCATAGGTCTTCCAGCGCTGCTCCGAACCGAACAGCGAAGCGCCGTCACGACGGACAAGCGTTTCAATGGTGTAGCGATCTTTGTAATCGAGGTTCACACCAACCGCGCCGCCCATCTGGCGGATCGAGCTCTGGTTCGAGCTGATGCCGGTGCTCGTCGACGGCACAACAGCCGCCGATGTGTAGAGGCCGGGCACCACGAGGTTGACGCCGCTCTGACTGTCGCCGCGGTTGTCCTGCTGCTCGTACTGCGTGCGGATCGTGAAGCGGGCGGCCAGTTCGCGGAACAGATCGCGACGCGCCGTCCAGTTCATCGAGGCGTTGTACGCCTGGTTGTAGCCATCGCTAAAGCCGATGCCGCCCAGGTTCGACGTGCTCTGGGTGGAGGTCGAGATGCGATAGCCGCGATCGTAGATGCTGCGGTTGGTGTACGTCTGGTTGTCGTACCCAAACGCAAACTCCCCGTCCACCCACGTCAGCGGCTGCCACCGGGCCGTCACGCTGCCCGTGAAGCGATTGTTATCGCCAAGCTGCGGGTTGAACTTGTTCGACAACAGCGGATTTTCGTTCTGCGCGCCCTGCGCGAGCGGGTTGCTGCGCACAAACAGGCGGCCGTATTTGTCGGTGCGAAGCAGATCCGCAAAGCCCGGCTGACGCGACATGCGGAAGAAGTTCGAACCGTTGTTGTCCACGCCGACGCGCGCGTAGTACGCGCGAATCGAGGTCGTCCAGTTGCCCGGGAGCGTGTTGTCCACGTTCAAACGGACGTTATTGCGGCGGTAGCCGTCGAGGAAACGGATCGAGCCCGTCTCGCGCAGACTGCCGAGCGACGCAAAGAAGTTGGCGCGGCCGTACTTGCCCGTCATGTCAACGTTGCCACCCATCCACGGACCACTCGTGATGAACTGCGCGACGGGATCGAAGGTCGTCGGGAAGCGCGTCACCTGATACAGGCCGCGAAGCTTGATCGTGCCAAGGTTCGACGAGACGCCCGCATCATTAGAGAACGTAGAAGGCGAAAGCGCCCAGTCACCGCCGCCTTCGTTGATGCGGAGCGCTTCGGCATAGATGTCCACCGAGCGCGAGCAGTTCTGCGCGCCAGAGGCCGCGATGCAAAAGCGGTCACGCGTTTCGTTCATCAACAAGCCCGTGGCCTTGGACAGCGGGATCTTGTTCTCGATGTCGCTCGCGCCGCCTTCGGCACGGACGTTGAACTTGATGCCTTCCTGACCAATCTTGCCCGACTTGGACGTGATGTTGATCACGCCGCGGCCGGCGCGCGAGCCGTAGAGCGAGGCAGCGGCGGCACCCTTCACGACTTCAATGTTTTCGATCGAGGTCGGGTCGATGTCGGCCAGCGAGCCCTGCTGCACCACACCGTCAACGATGACGAGCGGACCCTGATCGCGGCCCGAGGCGTTGATCGACTGCGGTCCACGCAGCACGATCGACGGCACCGTGCCCGGCTGGCCGCTGTTCGAAACGATGTTCGCGCCCGGCACCTTGCCGGCGAGCTGCGAGAACGGGTTCGAGCCCGGGACCGGCATGTCCTTCTCCGTCACCTGGGCCACCGTAAACGGCAGCTTGCGCTGCTCCGTTCCCGCCGTCACGCCGGTCACGACGACCTGGCTGAGGCGGTTGATGTCTTCTTTGAGTTCGAAGTTGTACGTCTGGTTGCCCGCGGAGAGCGTAATCGCCTTGCTCTGTACGGTAAAACCAATCGCGCGAACTTTCAGGGTCACCTGCTGTCCGCTCACGCGGGCACCAGGGACAGGAATCGTGTACTGACCGCTGGCATTCGTGCCGACTGAGATCTGGAGCGCCTCAATCGTGACGTTCGCGCCCAACAGGGGCTGACCATCAATGCCCGAGATCACCTTACCGGTGATCGTCAGGCCCTGCGCGAACGCCATCGCCGGAGCCATCACGGCGAGAGCCAGTACTGCGGTCAACAGCCGCCGCAACCGAGTACTCGTGTGCATCGCGTTCCCTCAACTAGGTGGTGAAGGGGGGAAGCTCTTGCTTCCCGCTCAAAACAGTCCTGCTTTGGTGCCTTCCTGATGTCCAACAACTGCAACTACGCAAACGCGCACTTCGAGATAGTACGCCTTAATAGCGCATTACCCATCGTGCACCGCCTGCGTCACAATTCCGTAGCAAAGCAGGTTTTCCCAGTGTAGGGCGTCGGCGCAACCCCTCTGTACTAGCTTTGTTCCGGCTAGCCGCCGTACGTTTTTGCACTTGTTTATACCATTTTTATCACTTTCTACTATTTTCCACCATTTTGTATCATAGACCCGAACAAACGCCATCGTGGCGCTCTGTCAGGACTTACATTAGATATGTCCGCGCCTGCTCACCCCGGTGACCGCGCGCTTCCCGTTGACCGCCCCTTCCAGCGCTTCGACCATGACCCGACGCCTCGCTCTTTCCCTTGCCGCCGCCCTCCTCGCCGCCTGCTCCACCGGCGATGCGGCGGCCAAACGCTCGGCAACGCCCTCAGTGGTGGCTCAGAACCCGGCCCCCTCGGCACCGGCCGCCGCTCCGGCCGCCGCTCCAGCCGCCACTCCAGCCGCCACTCCAGCCGCCAACGCGAGCGTCAAGCGCGATTCCCTCATCGAAGCCGCCGATCGCGGCCGCGTACTGGGCTCGGAAAAAGCCGGGACGTGGCTCGTCATCATTAGCGATTTTCAGTGCCCCTACTGCCGCCAGTGGCACGTCGAAAGCTTCGCCGCCATCAAAAAAGAGTACGTGGACACCGGCAAGCTGCGCGTGGCTTACCTGAACTTCCCCCTCAGCATGCACCCGAACGCCATGCCGGCCGCACACGCCTCCATGTGCGCCTCGGCGCAGGGAAAATTCTGGGAAACCGAAGCGAAGATTTTCGATTCACAAAAACAGTGGGAGAAACTCCCAGACGCGCGCGCCTTCTTTGACTCGGTCGCCATCGCTACCGGCGTCAACGCCGCGCAACAGCACGCGTGCACCCAAACACAGCACATGGCCTCACTCATCGATGCGGACCGCCAGCGCGGCGAGTCGGCCGGCGTGCAGTCCACCCCCACATTTTTTGTGGGGCAGCGCCAAGTACTCGGAGCCATTCCCATCACCGAGTTCCGCCGCGTGATCGACTCCGTGCTCGCCGCTTCCGGCAAGCGCTAAACTCGGTGCACCTCGCGGACCTCACACGCGCACACGCTACGTGAATCCGCTCCTCCGCCTCCCGTATGCGTTCGCGGCGCAGGCCGCGCGCCTCGGCGCTTCGCTCGTGCCGGAGGCCGCGCACGGAAAGACCTGGCAATCGCTGCGCGCACGACGCGGCATTCGGGAGCGGTACGCTGCCTGGGGGCGTGCGCACCGTGATCCCGCGCGCCCACTGCTCTGGGTGCATGCACCGTCGGTAGGCGAAGGGTTGCAGGCTCGGGCCGTGCTTCCGCTCGTGCGCGCGCTGCACCCCCAGCTCCAAATCGCCTACACGTTCTTCTCGCCGAGCGCCGAGGCGTTTGCCACGAGCATCGGCGCGGACTTTACTGACTACCTCCCGTTCGACAGCGCCGGTGATGCCGACGCCGCGCTCGACGCGCTGCGCCCCACCGCCCTCGTGTTCAGCAAGCTCGACGTGTGGCCGACCCTCGTGGCGCGCGCTGCTGCACGCGGCACAAAGATTGGCATGATCTCCGCCACCCTCGCCGACGGCTCCGGCCGCGTCTCACCGTGGGCCAAGGCACTCCTCGGTGATGCCTACGGTGCATTAGCGGCGGTCGGCGCCATCGACGCGGAAGATGCGGCGCGGCTCATCGCACTCGGCGTGCAGGCGCGCGCCGTCGAGGTCACCGGCGATACACGGTACGACCAAGTCTGGCAGCGCGCCCTGACCGTCGACCGCATGGGCCCACTCCTCGCGACGCTCGCCAGCTCACGGCCCACGTTGGTCGCCGGCTCTACCTGGCCTGCTGACGAAGCGGTGCTACTCGACGCCTGGGCTGTGGTGCGAAAAAAATTGCCCGGCGCGCGACTGATTATTGCCCCGCACGAGCCCACGCCGATGCACCTCCGCCCCGTGCAGCAGTGGGCGACCGACATTCGTGCGCCTCTCGCGCGCCTTGGCGATGTGGCACAACGCACTGCCGATGTAGTACTGGTAGACCGCACCGGCGTCCTCGGCGAACTCTATGCGCTCGCCGACGTGGCCTACGTTGGAGGCGGCTTCCACGCTGCAGGGCTGCACTCCGTGCTGGAGCCAGCGGCGTTCGGCGCGCCCGTGCTGTTTGGGCCGCGCCACACGCAGAGCCGCGACGCCGCGCTTCTCATTGCCGCGAGAGGCGGCGGCGCCTGTACAGATGCCGCGGCACTCGGCGCGGCCTTGCTCTCGCTCTTGACGGACAAAGCGGAGCGCGTCGCGGCGGGCGAGCGAGCGCGCGCGATGGTGGAGCGCGGCGTAGGCGCGGCCGAGCGCTCGGCGGCGCTCGTGTCGCGGTTGCTCGCTACTTCTTGAGCCCCTTCGGCGTCCACGCCACCGAAAAACCAACGGCGTCGGTGGAAGCGAGATAGTTTGTACCGCCGAGTAACGCTGCGACGCGCACCGACACCTGCGGTGTGACTTGCAGGTTGGCCCCGATATCGACATCCACGTTCATCTTGGTGTTGCTGTGCCCGGCCACACAGTCGCCGCAACGATCGAACGACAGCCGCGGATGCACGAACGCCGTGAGGCGGTAGCCTCGCTCGAGGTCGAACGAATGACCGACCACCGCTCCCACCGGCAGACGGAACACCGTGCCGTTGGCCACATGCGCACCCGAGCCGCCTTGATTCGCACTACCCGCGGAGAAGCCCGCTCCGGCGGTGGCGACAATGTCAAAGGGAAAGTCTTCTTTGTTTCGCGTCAGCTGAAAGGCCGCGCCCACGCCGAGGATCACGCGTGTATTCACATTGGCACCCGTTGGAGCCGCGAGCCCGCCCTCGGCGGTGAGCTGCCAGCCCGGCACCAGCGCTTCGCGCCACTGGAAGATGAGCGACGTTCCCGCACCATTGCCGCTCGCAGCCACGAAGTTGTATTCGCGGTCTGAAATCACGGAGGGCTGGAGCGCGGGCGCATTGTAGAACTGGGCGCGCGCGGTGCTGGAGACCAGCACGGAGAGCAGAACGAACGGGAGAAGGCGTCGCATATGAGTCACAGAGTCGGAGACATCCGGTAGACGACCCGCGAACGCATTTGGTCAAGCCTTGGCGGCTTTCTCCGTTACGACACGCACCTGATTATCGACGACCTGCAAAAAACCACCTTCCACCGTGAACGACGGACCGCCACCCACGCGCAACGTGCCCTTGCCGAGCACGGTGACCATTGGGGCGTGGTCCGTGAGAATACCGACCTCGCCGTCAAAAGCAGGCGCCGTTACTGACGGCGCCTCACCCTCAAAGAGGGTGGCTTCTGGCGAGATGACGCTGACGTGGAGCACGGGAGTCTCAGTCGAATGAAAGGAAATCAGCTCGCGGCCATCTTCCGAGCGTTTTCAACCACATCCTCAATACCGCCGGCCATGAAGAAGGCCTGCTCGGGGAGGTGATCGAACTCGCCGGCCACCAGGCGCTCGAAGCTCGAAATGGTTTCGTCGAGCTTGCAGTACTTGCCCTTGATGCCCGTGAACTGTTCGGCGACGGCAAACGGCTGCGACATGAAGCGCTGAATGCGGCGCGCGCGACCGACGACCTTCTTGTCGTCTTCCGAGAGTTCATCCATGCCGAGAATGGCGATGATGTCCTGCAGTTCCTTATAGCGCTGCAGAATGCGCTGCACTTCGGTAGCGGCCTTATAGTGGCGCTCGCCAACGAACTGTGGATCGAGAATACGCGAGCTCGAGTCGAGCGGATCCACGGCCGGGTAAATCCCGAGCTCGGTGATCTTACGATTGAGCACGACGGTGGCGTCGAGGTGGGCAAACGCCGTCGCCGGTGCCGGATCGGTCAGATCGTCGGCGGGGACGTAAATGGCCTGCACCGAGGTGATCGAGCCGTTGCGCGTGGAGGTGATGCGTTCCTGCAGATCGCCCATTTCCGTGGCGAGCGTCGGCTGATAGCCCACGGCGCTCGGCATACGGCCGAGGAGCGCGGACACTTCGGAGCCGGCCTGCGTGAAGCGGAAAATGTTGTCGATAAAGACGAGCACGTCCGCGTTTTCCTTGTCGCGGAAGTATTCGGCCACGGTCAGCCCAGCGAGGCCGACGCGGAGGCGCGCTCCCGGCGGCTCGTTCATCTGCCCATAGATCAGCGCGACTTTGTCGAGAATGCCCGCTTCCTTGAACTCGAGGTAGAGGTCGTTCCCTTCGCGCGTGCGCTCGCCCACGCCGCAGAACACCGACTTACCGCCGTGTCCCTTGGCCACGTTGTTGATCAGCTCTTGAATGACGACCGTCTTGCCCACGCCGGCGCCGCCGAAGAGACCGATCTTGCCGCCCTTCACAAACGGGGCAATGAGATCGATGACCTTGATGCCCGTTTCAAAGACTTCTGTTTTCGGCTCGAGCGCCACAAAGTCCGGGCGCTTGCGGTGAATCGGCCAACGTTCGACGTTCGCCGGAATCTCCGGGCCGTTGTCCACCGGCTCGCCGAGCACGTTGAGAATGCGTCCGAGTGCCGGAGCGCCCACGGGTACGGTAATGGCAGCGCCCGTATCGATGGCCGCCATGCCGCGCACCACACCGTCGGTGGAGCTCATGGCCACCGCGCGCACCTGATTGCGGCCGATGTGTTGCTGCACTTCGACAGTCACGCGAATCGACTGGCCCGAGTCGGTCTTGCCCTCGATGCGCAGTGCGTTGTAGAGCTCAGGCAGATTGTCCGCAGGGAACTCGATATCGAGCACGGGGCCGATGATCTGGACAATCTTGCCGGTGTTCAGGGCGGTGGCGGTAGTCATGTGATTGAAAGCGAGAGTAGCTACTTGAGTGCAGCGGGTTGTCAGTTGTTTTCGGTTTACGGTCAACCGTGAACGGTCAATGGTAAACGCGTGATGCAGATCATCCAGTCAGTGCCGACGCCCCACCCACAATCTCCGCGATTTCCTGCGTGATGTTGGCCTGGCGGGCACGGTTGTACGTCCGGCGGAGCACATTCAACATTTCACCAGCGTTGTCCGTCGCGCTCTTCATGGCGTTACGGCGCGCCGCTTGTTCGGCGGCAGCCGTCTCCACGAGCGCGCGATACACGGCGTTGCGCACGTAGGCTGGCAGCAACTCCGTCAGAATCGCCTCAGCGGACGGGTAGAGTAGATAATCCTTTTGCGCGCTCGTTTTGTCGGGGCGTGCCACCGGGAGCACCTGCGTGCTCGTCGGTGGCGCGGAAAGCGCCGACTTGTAGACGGAGTGCACGACATACACGGCGTCGAGCGAGCCCGAAATGAAGCGGCCCATCAGGCCGTCCACCAACGACGAGGCATCGGCGGCGTGCGGGGCTTCAGAAATATCGGTGCGCTGCGACGCGAGCTCGCGTCCCACGTAACGGAAATAGCCCGCGCCCTTACGACCCACCACGTGCAGTTCGACGGTAATGCCTTCACCCTCGAGCTTCGCGACGAGATGACGCGCCTCACGAATGAGATTCGCGTTGAATCCGCCAGCAAGGCCGCGGTTCGACGAGAGCAGCAACACCGCCGCCGTCTTCATGGTGACCGGCTGCCGGAGCAGCGGAAACGACTCCGCGAGCTCGGCGTTATAGAGACTCGAGATCACGTCGCCCAACGCCTTGGCGTACGGACGCGCCGCGACCACGCGATCCTGGGCGCGCTTCATCTTGGACGTGGCCACCATCTCCATCGTCCGCGTGATTTTTCGAGTGTTCTCGGTCGACTTGATGCGACCGACCAGTTCGCGACCCTTAGCCAAAGCAACCCCTACAGCAGTAGACGGTAGACGGTAAACAGTGAACGGTTAACCGTACACGACTGAAAACAGCCCCTACGCCACCGACTTCTTGAACGCTTCAATCGCGCGCTTGAGTTCGGCTTCGGTGTCCTTCGACAGCGCCTTTTCCGTGCGAATCTTGTCTCCGATCTGCGGGAACTGGCTCTTCACAAACGCGTGGAATCCCGTCTCCCACGCGCGAACCTTGGGCACGGCGATTTCGTCGAGATAGCCGTTGCTCACGGCGTAAATGATCATGACCTGATTTTCGACCGCCATCGGCTCGTACTGCCCCTGCTTGAGCACTTCCACCGTGCGCGCGCCGCGATCGAGCTGCTTCTTGGTGGCGGCGTCGAGATCCGACGCAAAGGCGGCAAAGGCTTCGAGTTCGCGGAACTGCGCGAGGTCGAGACGCAGACGGCCGGCGACGCCCTTCATCGCCTTGATCTGCGCCGCGCCACCGACGCGACTCACCGAAATACCGACGTTCACCGCCGGGCGAACGCCGGCGTAGAAGAAGTCGGACTGCAGGAAGATCTGTCCGTCGGTGATCGAAATCACGTTGGTCGGGATGTACGCCGACACGTCGCCGGCCTGCGTCTCAATGATCGGAAGCGCGGTGAGCGAACCACCCGGCTTTAGAATGTTCACGCCGTCCACCACCGACGGATCGGTGGAGAGCTTGGCGGCGCGCTCGAGGAGACGCGAGTGCAGATAGAACACGTCACCCGGGAACGCTTCGCGGCCCGGCGGACGACGGAGCACGAGCGAGAGCTGGCGGTACGCGGCGGCCTGCTTGGAAAGGTCGTCGTACACCGCGAGCGTCGCCTGCCCTTCGTTGTACATGAAGTATTCGGCCATCGCCGCGCCCGAGTAGGGGGCGATGTACTGCATCGGAGCCGGGTCGGACGCGGTGGCAGCCACCACAATCGTGAACTCCATCGCGCCGGCCGCTTTGAGGCGTGCCACAACGCTCGCCACGGTCGAGGCCTTCTGACCGATCGCGACGTACACGCAGATGACGCCGGTTCCCTTCTGGTTGATGATCGTGTCTACCGCGATCGCCGTCTTGCCGGTGCCGCGATCGCCGATGATCAGTTCGCGCTGACCACGGCCAATCGGAATCATCGAGTCAATAGCCTTGATGCCGGTCTGCAGCGGTTCCTTGACGGGCTCGCGGACAATAATGCCCGGGGCCTCGCTCTCCACTTTGCGCTTGTGCTTGGCGTTGATCGGGCCGAGGCCGTCGATCGGACGGCCGAGCGGATCGACGACGCGGCCGATCAGTTCGGGGCCCACCGGCACTTCGAGCACACGCGCCGTGCGGCGCACTTCATCGCCTTCTTTGAGGACGAGATAATCGCCCAAGATGACGGCGCCGATGTTGTCTTCTTCGAGGTTCAGCGCGAGGGCGGTGATTTTCTCACCGGTTTCCGTCGCGGTGATTTCGAGCATCTCGCCAGCCATGGCTTTCTGCAAGCCATAAATGCGCGCGATGCCGTCCTTCACCTCAAGCACCGTACCGACTTCCTCGACATCGAGGGCGTTCAGGTCGGCCGCTTCGATTTCACGAAGCAGAATGTCCTTGATTTCACCGGGGCGGAGCGAGGTCGAGGATGCCATGGGAATAAGGCGTTGGAAGCGTGAAATGACGTGGCGCGCGACTCAGGCAAATGCAGCGAACGGCGCCGAGCCGCACCGAATCCGGCACAGCTTGTGAAAAATATCACAAGACTGACATTCTTGCAACCGCTACTGGGGGTGGCGGCTACCCCGCGCGCCGGCGTGAGCGGCCGCGGCCTTGGCGAAACCGCTCCATTAGGTCAGTCGCCCGCAGCCGAGCCAGCGAGGCCGATCGCGCTCCCACAATCCGCAGCGCCGTGCTCCCCAAGTGCGACGCCGACGAAAACTCCAGCACCTGCGCCACGTCGCTCACATCGTACCCTGGGTTCTTCGACAGCTCCGCCGCCGCAATCAGGCGCACCAAGTCAATGATGCGCTTGAGGTTGGGCGAACCACTCGCCGAAAAACTGCGGCTTAAATGCTCGCGGGTCACACCGAGTTGTTCGGCTATCATTTCGGTGCGCACGGTGCGACCGCCATGCGCGACGATGGCGCGCCACGCCTTTTGCTGCATCGGTGCTTCTAATCCGAGTGCGCTTGGCGCGTCGTGCAGGGCCGCGGCAAACCGGCAGCTGAAGCTCGCCGGCATCACGAGGTCGCGCAGCACCCCCTCATCCACTCCCTCGGCGATGAGATCGGCAAACTCCGCGGCTGCGCAACGGGCCAGCGCCCCGCCATCGGCAACACGCGACGGCCCGAGGCCGAAAAATGGAATGCTCGGAAAGTCCGGCGCGAGCGCCACGGCTTTCCAGGTCTCCTCACTGGGCTGTGCAATATCCACGATCACCGCATCCACCAGCGAACTGCGGAGCCACGCCTCCAACTCGTCGGGGGTCCGAACGAAAATCAGTTGGTGGCGACGCTTGGGAAAAACCCGTTTGAGCATGTCGCGCGCGCGCGGCCGGCCGGTGTAGGCCAGCAGAACGGGGAGCGCCGCCGGCGGTGGCGCTGGCACGGCGGCGATGGCGGTTTTAGTAGCTGCGCGAGCCATTACGCGGCGTCCGACGGCGCGGCGTCGTGCGTCGCGTCCTGCGTGGAGGCGAGGATGGCGTGCGCCCGCTGCAACACCGACTTGGCGTTGTCGTACGCGAGCATCTGCGTGGCCTGCTCAAAGGTCACCCAGCGACAGGCGGTGATCCCTTCTTCAAGCTGCGGCTTTGTGCGGCGTTGCCGCGTTTCCATCAAATAGAAGTGGCACACCTTGTGAATCTGGCGTCCTCGGAACCGAAACTGCCACTCGATCACCTCAATGGCAGCCCGCATCACGAGGGCGCCGAGTCCGGTTTCCTCAGAAACCTCACGGAGTGCCGCCCGCTCCGGCTCTTCTCCCGCCTCGAGATGGCCCTTGGGAAAACCCCAGTTGTTGTAGCTGTCACGAATGAGGAGAAAAACCACCCCCTCACGGCCGTGACGAAACACCACGCCCCCTGCCGATGTTTCTTCCCGCGGTTTGCGGCGGCGCGGCTTCTGGGTCACGCCAAAGGTCCCGCGACAATGGGCGAGGCACGCCCTTCAATGAACTGGCGCACGACCGGATCGTTGGTGGCGTGGATTTCGTCGACCGTCCCCACCCAGCGCACCTGCCCCTCATAGAGCATGGCAATGCGGGTGCCAACGGAGAAGGCGCTCCGCATGTCGTGGGTAATGACGATCCCCGTCACCCCCAGCTTGTCGCGCATGCGGATCATCATCTCGTCGATGACGGCGGCCGTCACGGGGTCGAGCCCGGTGGTCGGCTCATCGTACAGGAGGTACTTGGGATGCAGGGCAATGGCCCGCGCGATGCCGACCCGTTTGCGCATCCCACCCGAGAGCTCGATGGGGAGCACTTGGCCGGAGTCGGGGAGGTCGACCAAATCGAGGGCTTCCTGCACCCGGATATCGATTTCACGGGGGGTCAGAGTCCCCATCTTCGTGAGCCCCATCGCCACGTTTTCGGCCACCGTGAGCGAATCGAACAGTGCCGAAAACTGGAAGACGTAGCCGATTTTGGCGCGGAGCGCGTACAGCTCTCGCCGGGAGAGGGTGGACACCTCTTGGCCGTCGACAAAGACCCGCCCCTGGTCCGGCTCAAGGAGCCCCACAATGTGCTTGATGGCCACGCTCTTGCCGGTCCCCGAGTAGCCGATGATGACCATCGTCTCTCCCTCGCGGACTTCCAGGGAGAAGCCACTGAGGACCTGCTTGGGGCCAAATGCCTTATGGATGTTATCTAAGACAATCATGATACCGTTCAAGATATGCACTGCTGGCGGCCGGCACGAGGACGGGGGGTAACGTGCGATGTGACAGAACCTTGACTGCGTGGGTACTTGGTCGGAAGATTGTCGGACTCTAGAGGAACGTCTCCGCCCCCCCACTCCGGGTCGTTGGAAGGCGTTCCGCTCACCAAGTCTCTGGAGGCTACGTGCGCAGGATCGTACTCTTCGCCGCCGCAATGCTGGTCGCGGTGGCACCCAATCTGGCTTTCGCGCAAGGGCGCGAGGTGACCGGTAAGGTCATTGAAGCCGGAACGGGGCAGCCCCTCGTTGACGCGACGGTGACCATCCTCGGTCAGAGCCTCGGTGCTCGGACCAACGAAAAGGGCGAATACCGCCTCAAGGTCCCGGCTGGCGACGCGACGTTGCTTGCCCGTTCCATCGGTTACAAGCGTATGTCGATCAAGATCACGAGCTCGACTGGCACGGCGGACTTCTCTCTTGAGAAGGACGTCCTGCAGCTCGAAGGCGTGGTCGTGACGGGTCAGGCCACGACGGTAGACCGCCGCAACGCCTCCACGGCGATCGCGACGGTTTCGTCGGAAGAGCTGAACAAGACCCCCGGCAAGTCGATCGAAGCCAACCTGTCTGGCAAGATCATCGGCGCCAAGATCTCCGAAAACAGCGGCACCCCGGGCGGCGGTATGCAGGTGCAGATCCGCGGCGCCACGTCGGTGCTGGCGCAGGGCGATCCGCTCTACGTCGTGGACGGCGTCATCGTCTCGAACGCCTCCGTCGGTGCGGGCCTCGCGTCGATCACGCGTTCGTCTGGTTCGACGACGTCGTCGCAGGACCAGATGGTGAACCGCCTTGCCGACATCAATCCGAACGACATTGAGAGCATCGAAGTGCTCAAGTCGGCGGCGGCGAGCGCGATCTACGGCTCGCGCGCGACGAACGGCGTGGTCGTCATCACCACCAAGAAGGGCACCGCCGGCCAGTCGCGCTGGAACATCACGCAGCGCATGGGCACGCAGCAGCCGTCGAAGCTCCTCGGCTCGCGTCACTTTGCCTCGTACGCCGCGGTCAAGCCGTACCTCGGCCCTGCGGCACAGGCTGATTCGGTGGCCAAGGCCAACTGCGTCACGGTTTGCCCGTACTACGATTGGCAGGGACAGCTCTATAGCCAGAAGGATCCGTCGTATGAAACGATCCTCTCGACGCGTGGTGGCGTGGGCAGCACCCGCTACTATGCCTCGATCAACGATCGCCTCAACAAGGGCATCCAGATCAACACGGGCGCGCGCCGCACGTCGGGCCGCCTGAATCTTGACCAGACGATTGGCGACAAGCTCACGGTGAGCGCTGGCGTTGACGTCACGCACAACCTGACGCAGAACGGTCTCGGCAACAACGATAACGCCGGCGTCAGCCCGATCTATAACTTCGGCTACTCGCCGGCCATTATGGATCTGCTCCAGAAGACCTCCGACGGCCACTATGTGACCGTGCCGTTCAACGGCGGCGGATCGGTGAACTCGAATCCGTTCGAAGTGCTGAACAACATCACGGCCAACGAAGAAGTGTGGCGTCAGACGGGCAACCTCCGCGCCAACTACTCGTTGCTCTCGACGGCCAACAACACGATCTCCATTTCGTACCTTGGCGGCCTTGACCGCTTCCAGGACGAAGGCACCACCTACTCGCCGAACTTCCTGCAGTACGAGCCGGCGGACGGTTACCTCGGCACGGCGCAGATTGCCAACGTGTCGAGTCTCCAGTTCAACCAGAGCCTCAACGGCGTCTGGACCTGGACGCCGAAGTCGAACAAGTGGCTGAACTCGGCGCAGTCGTCGGTCGGTACGACGTATGAGAACCAGAAGGTCGTCAGCTACAACATTCGCGCCCGCGGCCTGCTGCCGACGCGTCAGCTCGTCACGGCCTCGGCCGAACCGGCTGCGATCGGTAACGGCGTCACGGAATTCCGCGACCAGTCGTACTATGTGAACGAACAGTTCATCGGCCTCGACGACCACCTCACGGTGAGCGCCGGCGTTCGTATGGACCGCTCGAGCGCCAACGGCGACCGCAAGGCGTTCTATGCGTTCCCGAAGTACTCGGCCAGCTATCGCATGACCAAGCCGTTCAGCTTCCTCCCGGGCGCCATGGGCTCGGCGATTGAAGAACTGAAGATCCGTGCGGCGCAGGGGCAGTCCGGCAACCGTCCGAACTACGGCAACCGTGACGTGCTCATCGCCAACGGCGGCATCATCGGCGGCGCTGCGTCGCTCGCCGCGGCCACCGCGCTTGGCAACCCGGCGATCAAGCCGGAAGTCATGCACGAAAACGAAGTAGGCTTTGACGCCAGCGGCTTCAACTCGCGCGTGTCGTTCGAAGCGTCTGGCTATAGCCGCCAGATTAAGGACCTGTTGCTCAGCTTCCCGCTGCCGCAGAGCTCCGGCCTGTCGTCGCAGATCATCAACGGCGGCCAGATCTCGACGCGTGGCTTTGAAGCCGGCCTCACGATTGTGCCGATTCGCACGCGCAACTTCGAGTGGTCGAGCCGCGTCACGTACAACACGAACGTGCAGCACACCGACTTCATTCCGGTGCCGGCGTTCGCCGTCGGCGGTTCATTCGGCGCTTCGTACGGCCGCAATCGCATCGTTGCTGGCACGATCAGCTCCAAGATTTGGGGCAACATTCCCTTCTCCTGCATCACGCCCGGTGCCACCGGTTCAGACGGCAAGCCGTGCCATGTGCTCGCCGAAGGCACCACGCTCGCCGGTTCTACGGCGCGTGACTCGATCATCGCCGATGCCAACTCGCGTCACCAGACGCAGTTCCTGAACACGATCACGTATAAGAACTGGTCGGTGAGCGCGCTGCTCGACTGGCGCAATGGCGGCTATGTGGCCGACATGACGAACAACCTGTTCGACGAAGGCGGCCAGTCGGCCGACTACGACGCCAAGTCGCCGCGGGCTGGCGTGGTGATGGGCGACTATCGTTATGGCACCTTCGCCAACAACGACATCCGCCCGTACGTCCAGGACGGCACGTACCTCAAGCTGCGCGAGTTGACGCTGACGTACGAAGCCCCGCGCAAGCTTGCCGAAGTGTTCAAGGCGCGCGATCTGCGCGTGAGCTTCAGCGGTCGTAACCTGTGGATGTCGTCGAAGTACTGGAGCTTCGATCCAGAGTTCAACAACTTCGGCAACACGAACTTCAACCGCTTTATCGACTTGGCACCGTATCCGCCCATGAAGCAGTTCTTCTTCAGCGTGGACCTCGGGTACTAAGCCATGACTACTCTGATTCCAACCACCCGCCTTCGCGGGCCGAGGACTTCTTCGATGCGTATTCGCTTGATGAGCGTTGCGCTGGGCGCCCTGACGTTGGCGGCGTGCAGCGACAAGCAGCTCGCGATTGGCAACCCCAACAGCCCGACGGTGCAGGCCGCTGCGGGTGATCCGCAGGCGTTGCAGCTGCTGGCCACGGGACTCACGATCGATCACCGCGGCAGCCGCGCGGGATTCGTTCGTGACGTTGGGACGTTCGGCCGCGAAGCGTTCTTCTACTTCCCGACCGACGCGCGCTACACGTCGCACTATCTCATTGGTATCGTCGTGGGCGGCAAGGCCGTGATCGACCCGTCCGGCTTTGCCAGCGGCGACTGGGGCACGCAGTACAACGCGCTCCGCGACAACTTCAACTTCCGTAAGACGGTGGCCGGTGCCAACCTGTCTGACGCGCAGAAGAATGCGGCGCTCGGCTTTGCGCGGACGTTGGAAGCCGCCGAGTTGCTCGAAGTGATCATGACCCGCGACACGCTGGGCGCGATCACCGAGATCAAGGAAAACGCCGCCGAACTGGCGCCGTTTGTCTCGCGCGATTCCGTGTACAAGTACATCCTCGCAACGTTTGACGACGCTGCGACTAAGCTGGCCGCCGGTGGTTCGTCGTTCCCGATTTCGCTGCACGCGGGCTACGCGGGCTTCAACACCCCGGCGACGTTCGCCACGTACACGCAGGCCCTCAAGGCCCGCGCCGCGGCGTACTATGCCACCTCCGGCGGCGGTGCCGCCGCGTGGGCGACCGCACTGTCGGCGCTCAGCAAGTCCTTCCTCAACGCCGGCGCCACGACGCGCGCGGCCCTCGACGTGGGTGTGTACCACATCTATTCGAGCGCCTCGGGTGACGCGACCAACGGCTTGAACGCCGCGACGGTGCTCGACCTGTACGCCCATCCGTCGATCCAGACGGACATGACGAACCGGGCCGACGGCACGCCGGACCTCCGCTATGCGGCCAAGATCCGCACGGCGCCGGTTCGCAACGCGCCGCAGAACCTCGGCATCAGCTCCTCGCTTGGCTATAGCATCTGGGCCAACGCAAGCAGCCCGATGGCCGTGGTTCGCAATGAAGAACTGATTGCCCTTCGCGCAGAAGCGAAGCTTGGAAGTGGTGACAACGCCGGTGCCATTGCGGATATGAACATCCTCCGCACGGTTTCTGGCGGTCTGCCGGCCAGCACGTTGACGGCTGCCAGCTCCACCTCGGCGATTCTGCACGGCATTCTGTACGAGAAGCGCTATTCGACGCTGATGGAAGGCTTCCGTTGGGTCGATATGCGCCGCTACGGCCTGCTCGGCGAGCTCCCGCTCGACTTGCCCACGCACTTTGTGGCCAAGGTCATTCCGATCCCGCAGGCCGAGTGCCTGTCGCGGGCTGGTAAGACGGGCGCGATCGCTGGTCCGGGTTGCTGAGTTAGTTGGCAGTGTGTTGGGAAAACGGGGCCGCCTTCGGGCGGCCCCGTTTTCGTTTCGCTCACGTCCTGGTAGACAGAAGTCCGTTATCCGTTATCCGTTTCTAACAGGCGGAGCGTACAACGGCACGTACGGGTAGCCGAAAACGGCACACGGTCTACTCGCCGTTACCTGTACAAAGCGGGGCGCCGGCTATGCCGGCGCCCCGCTCATTTTGTGCACTGAGCAGTATGACTACGAAGCGAACGATCCGAGTGCTCTACCCACGTCGCCTTCGCGGAGGCGCTTGAGGGCCCGGTCGCGCAGCTGGCGGACGCGCTCGCGGGTGACGCCGAGCATGGAACCGATTTCTTCGAGCGTGTGTTCGCGGCCTCCTTCGAGGCCGAAATAGAGGCGCAGGACCTTGGCGTCACGCGGTGGGAGCGTGTTGAGCGCCTGTTCAATTTCGTCCGTGAGGAAGCGGTTCATGGCTTCTTCTTCGGTGTCCGGCATTTCGTCGGCCACGAAGCGCTCAATGAGCGAGCGATCGCCGTCTGGGTCCATGGGGGCATCGAGGCGCACGTCACCCGTATTGAGGGCGGCGAGCGACTGCACGACGTCTACGGAGAGCCCTGTGACCTGCGCCAGTTCTTCTGGCGTCGGCTCGCGCCGCATTTTTTGGCGCAGGATTTCACTGGCCTTGATGATGCGCGAGAGGTCGGCCGTACGGTTGAGCGGGACGCGCACGGTGCGACCCTGACGAGCGAGGGAGCTCAGGATGGCCTGACGGATCCACCACACAGCGTACGAGATGAACTTGACGCCTTGGTCGGGATCGAACTTCCGGGCGGCGGTGAGGAGGCCGACGTTGCCTTCGCCGATGAGATCGATGAGGGGAAGTCCGCGATTCTGGTACTTTTTGGCGACGGAAATAACGAAGCGCAGGTTGCGTTTGACCAGTTCCTGAAGCGCATCGGCGTCGCCTGCGCGAATTTTGCGGGCGATGTCGATTTCTTCGGTGCCCTTGAGGAGCGGATAGGTGGACACCTCGTACAGGTACTGATCGAGGATGTCGCGTTCCGGCTCGCTAGGGGCAATGCCGGCAGGTGCGGCACGACGACGGCGGGCCTTTGGAGCAAGAGAAGTCACGAGTGCTTTTCCAGGAGGGGCGGGTGCCTTTGCGGGAGCAGCTTTGGGCGGGGCAACCTTCGGAGCCGCACCCTTTGCCGGAGCGGACTTGGAAGCCGGAGCGGACTTGGAAGCCGGTGCGACTTTGGCCGGAGAGACCGGCTTGGCGGCGGCTTTAGACGCGACGGTCTTTGCTGCTGCGGTTTTAGTCTTGGTTGACAAGGTTTTAGCTGCTGCGGCTTTGGCGGAAGGAGCGGACGCCGCTTTTTTTGCGGAGGGTTTGGCACGGGCAGGCGCGGCAGTCGCCTTGCCGCGCTTTGAGCGCGGAGTCGTCATTGCGGCATCGTCTCCCGAGGTGAGGCGCGGAGGAGCAGGCAGGAGTGCCCGCGGAACGCGCCCGTGTGATCCCCCGCAGTCGGGGGACGAAAAGGACTGAAAAAATAACGCTTTATCACCAAATATTCAACACTTATCACTTGACCCTTCTCCGACACCTGAATAGCTTTTTTGGTTCCTGTCGGTAGCGGCTGGTCAGCGGTTTCGGCTGCTAACCAGTCATCGCCGCGGCGGGGGCGTAGCTCAGTTGGGAGAGCGCTTGAATGGCATTCAAGAGGTCAGGGGTTCGATCCCCCTCGCCTCCATCGTCCGGCCGCTGACTTTGAGAGCAGCCTGACGTGTGGATCCGGTTGACTTGATAGGAACGCACGGTTCCGTCAGTTCGCTCATTTTGCGGGAATAGCTCAGTTGGTAGAGCACAACCTTGCCAAGGTTGGGGTCGCGGGTTCGAGTCCCGTTTCCCGCTCTGAAGGGCCGTAGGACCAGTATTGAAGAAACACCGAAGTATCCGGTTGGAAGCCGTTGGGGGTTCAACGCTCGAGGTACCTCCGCGCGTTCCCGTGGCATGATCGGCAACCTCTGTCTTTCGGGGCGGTTAGCTCAGTTGGTTAGAGCGCCACGTTGACATCGTGGAGGTCACAAGTTCGAGTCTTGTACCGCCCATCGCCTCACGGGGTCTTCTCGTGGGGCGTTCGTTTTCTGTGCCACGCATCACCTCTTCCCTGGTTTCGCCATGACCGCTCACCGCTCGGTTTTCGCGCTCGTCCTTGCGACGCTGTCCACCATCGCGCCGCTCGCCGCTCAGCAGCCCGCCGCCGCCCAAGCGGCTGCGGCGGTCTCCTGCCCCATTGAGTTGATGCAGCCGCAGCAGCTTGGCATCGCCAATCTGCAGCGCACCAAGGTCCTCAACGCCAAGACAGACGCCGAGGCGATCAAGGCCATACAAGAAGCCACCAAGCTGCTCTTTGACGCGAAAGCCGCGTCCAACGCGCTCGGCCGCGACTACTTGCTGGCGCAGTTCTATGCACTCGCCATTGAGCATGGCGGCGAAGTGCAGACGCGCGGTGCCCTCGGGCTGCCGGGCGACAAGGCCGCAAATATTGACTTGCTCGTCGCCTTTGATTCCCTGCTCACGATCGTCGAGAAGGGGAACGCGCAGTGCAAGAAAGACGTGGACGAATGGCGCCAGTACAAGCCGTACATGGCCAACATCCAGAACGCCTACAAGGCGCTTGGCGCGAACAAGCTCGACGACGCCGAAAAGATGGCCAGCCGCGCGCTGATCCTGTACAAGGAAGGCCCGCAGCCATACGACGTCCTCTGGCGCACGGCCAAGGCCAAGAACAACGCTGAAGGCGTGGTGAAGAACCTGCAGGCCGCCGTGGAAAAGCTCGCGGGCGACACGCTCAACGACGCCGTGCGCGCGAACCTGATGTTCAACCTCGGGCGCGAGCAGCAGGACTTTGGTCAGGCCGAAAAGGATCCTGCCAAGAAGCAGGCGTTCTACCGTGGCTCGGCAGCGGCGTACGTCGCCGTCGCCAAGGAATACCCCAGCTCGGAAGAGGCGCCCTTTGCGCTCAACGGCATTCAGATCAATGCCACAGTGCTCAAGGATGAATCGCTGAACACGCAGGTGCTCGACCTTGTGAAGGGATCGCTCGACAAGTTCAGCGACGTGGCGCTCGCGCAGGCCGGCGTGCTCGCGACGCGCGCCAGCAAGACGCTCGACGCGGTGACCCTCTTTGGCGAAGCGTCCAAGAAGAACCCGTACTCGCGCGACTACCTCTACAACTACGCGGCGATGCTGTATGAAGCGCATCGTCCGTCGGTGATGGTGCCGGTGGTGAAGCAGCTCGTGGCGCTCGACCCGGCGAACCCGGACAACCTCATGTTGTTTGCGTACGCCTACAAGGGATTCGCGGACACGGTCGGCGTGCAGGTCGCGCGTGTGCAGAAGGACTCCGCGACGCGCTTTGCCAAGGCGGACGTCGCCACCAAGAAGTTGCTGCGTGACTCGGTGGCGTTCCACCGCAACATTCAGAAGGCGCTCATCGACACGGTGAACGCGTGGGGCAAGCAGGCCGAGGACATGCCGTATCGTTTGGCCTTCACGTCGGTGGACCGTTTGAAGGAAAAGACGAACGTCGAAGGGGAAATCGAGAACCGTTCGAAGGTCGCTCGCACGTACACCATCGAGTTCGACTTCTTGGGCAAGGATGGGGCGTCGCAGGGGAAGGCGACGGCGACGACGGAGAGCGTGGCCCCAGGTCAGACGGGGAAGTTCAAGGCAGAACTGCCGAAGGGCGGCGTTCTGGGCGTGAAATACGCTCCGTTGCCCTTGAAGTAAGGGTACCAAACGTCTAACTTTTGATGCTCGCCCCGAGAGGGGCGAGTGAGTTGATGGGCGCTCGTAGCTCAACTGGATAGAGCATCTGACTACGGATCAGAAGGTTCGGGGTTCGAATCCCTGCGGGCGCATAAAATGAAGGTGCTGGACGAAGACTTTACCGAACAATCGGGGCGTAGCTTAGCCCGGTAGAGCGCCTGCTTCGGGAGCAGGAGGTCGGAGGTTCGAATCCTCTCGCCCCGACTGATGTAAGTACTTGCTTTTGATACTGTTATGAGAAGCGCCTGGCGGATTCACCGCTGGGCGCTTTTTCTTGTTGGGAGCCTATTGGTAGCCATTGGCGGAAGGTTGGCAGGCGCGAGCGCAGGGCTTTCCCGGCGCACCGCACGCTTCTCGCTCGCAGGAACCGAGCTGGCGCGTGGGCGTGTTGTAGGCCGGCCACCTCGGGAGTAGGTTCTTCGTATGTCGCTCCTCACGAACATCCTCGCGAAGCTCCGCGCCCACGAAGTCGAACTTCGTGAGCGTGGTGTTATCCACGTCGCAGTGTTCGGCTCGGTCGTGCGTTCGGAGCAGCGAGCCGACAGCGATGTGGACCTGTTCGTCGACCTCACCCCCGGTGTGGCCGACGACTTCTTCGCGTACGCCGGAATAGCGGCTGACCTCGAACAGATCGTGGGGCAGGACGTCGACGTCGCCCGGCGAGACCGCCTCCGTCCTCATGTGCGTCCGAGCGCCGAGGCGCAGGCGGTGTATGCCTTCTGAGGTGCCGCGCGAACGGCTGCAGGACATCGTCACCAACATCGATCGGGTGCGCGCCCACCTGAAGGGCATGCAGCCCGACGCCGAGCTCGACGACAAAACGCGCGACGCGGTTCGCCAGCTCCCACTCGGCGCGGGTGATGAGGTCCCTCAACCGGGACAGGCCGTCCCGGCTGGACACGTCGACCGCGTCGCGGACGCCGTAGCGGCCGAACGCGAGCAAGGTGTCGGAGAGGGCCGGAGTCCATCCGCCCACCACCGCGATGAGGGTGCCGCCGCAGGTCACGGCGAGCTTGCCGACCTCGGACGCGGAGCGGGTGGTCATGGACTCCTGGCCCAGGAGGACGGCCCGGACGGGCCGTTCACGAACGACCGACAGGGCAGCCGACACCGAGGCCAAGTGCACCGGCCGGGCGACCTCGCCAAGGGCGAGGGTCAGCCGGTCCTGAAGGGTGGAGTCCACGACGGTGACGACATCGGCCGTTGGTCGACTGTCAGAGCCTGGCTCCTTATTGCAGGGTGCGTGGAACATGGAAATACCTCCGCCATCGGGCGTGGAAATACGAGACGCCGCCCTCCCGCCGAGGCTATCGGCAGGAGGGCGGCGCCCATGGGATGAAAGAACGGATCGCTGGCGGCCTAAGCCGCTACGATTCCACGCTCGATGGTACGGTCAATCGGTGGGGGTGAGCAGAGGGAGGATTGTGCGGGGAGCGCAGGGCTCGGTGGCGAAACTGTTGCAGCGCTCTGCGCTACGACTCGCCACCTTCGGACAACTCGACGGCTGACGGCAGTCGCGGCACGCTGTCAACGGGCTCGAGGACGGCGATCTCCTCTCCGCTTCCCGCCCCGAGGTCACGAAACTTCCGCGCAGTCGGAAGAACGCGACTCTCCAGCGCGCCGATCGCACTGTTATATCCGCTCACGGCTGCTTCGAGGCCCTTGCGTACCTTGGCGAGGTGGTCTGCGGCCGTCCGGATCCTGTCGTGCAGTGCTTGCCCGAGGTCGCGAATCTCTTCCGCGTTCTTGGCGATGCGCTCCTGGCGCCAGCCATAAAAGACAGCCTTGAGAACCGTGATGAGCGTGGTCGGGCTCGCGGGGATCACGTTTCGGCGGATCGCGAAGTCGATCAGGTTGGGATCGCGTTGGCATGCGGCGCTGAAGAACGACTCGCCAGGCAGGAACATCACGACGAAGTCCGGCGCTTCGGCGTACTCGTTCGCATAGTCCTTGGCCGACAGGGCCTGAACGTGATCGCGCACTTGCTTCGCGTGCTGATCCATCAGCACACCGCGCTGCGTTTCATCGGTTGCCTCCATCGCGTCCAAGTAGGCCGAGAGCGGCGCCTTGGAGTCCACGATGATGATCTTCTCCCCCGGCAGCCGGACGACCATGTCAGGGCGAAGACGGCCGTCGTCTGTGTTCACGCTCTCTTGTTGGATGAAATCGCAATGCTCGACCATGCCGGCCAGTTCGACGACGCGTTGAAGCTGCAGTTCACCCCATTGGCCGCGGACCTGTGGTGCCCGCAGGGCTTTGACCAGTGTCTGGGTTTCCGTCGCGAGGGCTCCCTGCGACAACGCCATGAGACGCAGATGCTCCTCAAGCGTCGCATGCGCCATAGCGCGTTCCTTGTCGAAGGCCTGCAGCCGCTCATCAACCTGCTTCAGCCCATCGTTCATGGGCTTTACGAGGAGGTCGATGGACTGCTGACGCGCTTCAAGGTCCGTCTGGGCCGCGCGCTGGAAGTCCGCAAGCTTCGTTTGCGCGAGGTCGAGAAAGGCCTGGTTGTTCTGCTGCAGAGCTTCCTGTGAGGCCGACACGAACGCGTCCTTCAGCTGTACCTTGGCGCTCTCCAGCAACTCCAGCTTCTCGGCGGACGCGGCTCGTTCGGCGTCCACGGTACCGGTGAGGCGTTCGAGTTCGCGCACGGTCTTCGCCGTCTCGTCACGGGAGGCCGTGAGGTCGGAGCGTACCGTCAGCAACTCACGTTCACGATCATCGAGGCGGGCTTGAACCGTCAGCCCGCTTGCCCGAACGGCGAGCCACGCGATCGCAGCGCCGATTACGGCTGCGAGAATCAACGCGAGGGCGAACTGTAACGGCGACATCATGCTCATCTCCATCGAAGGGTGCTCGGTCGGAAACGTCAGGAACGCAAGCGGTGATCAATTCGGTCGTTTTGGCCGGCAAGTTTGCCGGCGACGCCGACATGAAATATTACCGACTCTACGTTGTTGTCAAGGTATTAGCCGGCAAGTTTGCCGGCGAACCATTGCGCTACACTGCGATCAGTTGTAAAGTCCTTACGACACGAACGCTCAACTCCGTTTCACGCCTATTCAATAAGAAAGGACGCTAGTGGCACTGATCCCAGCGGCGAACTCGACCGCCAGCAATGCAGAACGACTAGGGTTCCGATTCGGCGACAAGGGAACTCACACCAGCCGGACGATGATGCTCGATGAGCTCAGCGCCCTGCTCGAGGTGACACCCATGTCTGCCGGCCGGAAGGACTACGCCACGGCGATCATCGACGAGAACGCGCTCGCAAAGGACACGCTCAGCACACGAAAGCTCTCCAACCAGCGCCTCGGCGAGCTGTATGGACTCGACCCGAGCGTCGCGGTATTCCGCGTGATGCGACGCCTGTGGGCCGCCGACCAGAAATCGCGTCCTCTGCTTGCCCTCCTCTGCGCCATCGCGCGCGACCCACTTCTCGCTGGCACCGTGCCAGCCGTGGTGCCGCTGGCCGAAGGGCAGGAGTTCCCGCGGGTGCAAGCGCGATCGATTCTGCGTCAGGCCGTTGGTCCTCGGCTCAACGATGCGATCCTCGACAAGGTGCTTCGCAATGCCGCAAGTTCGTGGACTCAGTCCGGCCACCTGGAAGGCCGGACGTTCAAGAAACGTCGCCGAGTGGTGGCGACCCCATGGACGGTGGTCTATGCGCTCTACCTCGGCCGCGCCGTCGGCTTTACGGGCGGCGAGCTCTTCGCCAGCGACTGGATGGCGATTCTCGATGTGTCACCCGCCGAGGCAGAGAGGCTTGCGGGCGAGGCCAAGCGACTTGGTTTGATCGATCTCAGTATTTCGGCCGATATCGTGGACATCGGCTTGGACCGTCTCGACCCTATGCCAGTGGGTGTCTAGCGAATGGGTAAGATCGAGGAACTCGCCGAACGCTTCGGCCAGCACATAACGACGCCATGGCAACGCACGGTGGCTGGTGCCCAGCGCGTCACCATGGTCGTGTACGACAAAGAACTCGAGCGAACGCTACGTGCGCGCCGGCAGCTCTTCGAGAGTCAGTGCGGCCTGTTCCACTCATGGTTCGAAGTCGACGTCACGAACACCTTTGCGGAGTGGATGGCGAAGGACGAGTACCGTGAGGCGTACTTCGAATCACCAGGTGATCTGGCGCTCAAACTCGAGGCCGAGTTCGCCGACGTGGTCGCCGAACGGATTCGCAGCCAACTCACAAATCCAGCAGTCACCGACCAATCGGTTGTAGCAGTCTTCGGCGTTGGTGCGGTGTTTGGCTTTACGCGAGCATCGACCGTGTTGAAACTCGTCGAGGGCGATATCAAGGGAAGGCTGGTGGTGTTCTTCCCGGGATCCTACGAACAGAACAACTATCGACTGCTCGATGCCCGCGACGGCTGGAACTACCTCGCCGTACCAATCACGATGCATGGAAGTGGGGAATCCGCATGAAGATCAAAGAAACGCTCCAGCGCGATCCTGGCACCTATCCGCTCGTCAATCAGGGACAGGCCCGCATCGCAGATCGGACCACTGACCGCGAGCGACAGGAACTTCAGGGCGAGCTGTCCACCTTCGTATGTGAAGGGGAGTATGCCGAGGGGATCATTCGAATCCTCGACTCGTTTCTCACCGGACAGTCGCAAACCAGCCAGAAGGGAGCGTGGGTCAGCGGGTTCTTCGGCAGCGGTAAATCGCACCTGCTCAAGATGCTTTGCCATCTGTGGCAGGACACTGAGTTCCCCGATGGCTCCACCGCTCGCAGCCTCGTGCCGGCGTTGCCGGACGACATCCGCGCCAGGCTCCGTGAGCTCGATACACTCGGCAAGCGAACGGGTGGGCTACTGGCTGCGGCCGGCGCGTTGCCCGGAGGTACGACGGACAACGTTCGCCTAACCGTCCTGTCTGTGCTCCTTCGTGGCGCGGGCTTTCCCGAGCAGTACGCACAGGCACGGTTTGTACTCTGGCTCGACGAGCGCGGATACCTTGAGCGCGTTCGCACAGCCGTTGAACAGACGGGCAAGGAATGGCTGGCTGAACTGAACAACCTTTACGTTAGTGGCGTGATCGCAAAGGCCGTCTTGGCCTGCGACGTCCACTTTGCGCCGACGGAAGCAGAGGTGCGCAAGGCGAT